>NZ_QJOT01000005.1:0-383445 GCF_013393165.1 Paenibacillus sp. 79R4
TTTCTCTAGCAAATTGTTCAATTCTCTTGAAAATTGATCGGCCATTAATTGAACGGCTTGGGTTGTATGCTGCTTTGTCAAAAGCAAATCACGCTCAAGCTGTTCGATTCTCTTTTCAAGGTGTTCCGTCTCACGTCTAACGATTTCCTTTACCTGTTGTTCATCCATTCTTCCTTCACCCTTTTCTTCCGATTTTCAAATAGAGTAACGACACAGCGACTATAATTAGCAGCCACAACCACCAATAGGCTATTAGTCTTTCGCCTTCCGTCATATGGATCATGTCGTCAATAAACTGTTTCAATTGGACATCACCCTTTCCGGGCATATTAAAAGGCCCCTCCATTGGAGAGACCTTTGATAGATTTTAATAACCTCGACTACGATCAATAGCTCTGATTAATTCCTTATTACGTTTATCTGCTTTGTGACTATTGACGATCACAAGCGCATGAATTACTCCTGGAATGTAACCCAAAATACAAAGTAGAATGTTTAATAAAAATGAACCTGGTTTACCGCAGAACAAGACTGCAAGTGGAGGTAGCAGAAAACATAAAAAATAAAGCATTATACACACTCCTAATAACTGGTTTAATTGTGTATATAGTACCATGTAATATTAGTATGTGTAAGCCCTATTTTTCAAGCTCCGCGATCTTAGCGTCGATCTCGGCGAGTTGCTTTTGGAGATCACCTAATTCGGATTTGTATTGTTCAAGTTCTTTGGTTCTCTCATTCAGAAATTCGGTTTTCTGATCTCTTTCTACCTCATTAATTGCTCCTTCTACTCTATCTTTCGCTCTTGGAATCACATCAGTTTCATATTCATTGATTGCTGTTTCAGCCACTTTTAACTTATCGAGCAGCGCATTTTTTTTAATATTTAGTTCATCATAAGAAGATGAAACTGAACCGCTAGTATCACCCAGAATAATCACCTTCTTTTTCGAATCTACAGTCAATGGTCTATTAACTGCCTCCGACATGGCCCTTACTGGAACGTAAGCCGAACCGTTTAACACTGCTCCTTCGGCTACCTTCTCACCGTTTGGCTTTTGAACTGTATAGATGCCTGTAACCTTAGCTCCGAAGATACTTTTTACTCCATCAGCAAAAGCCGGGATTGCCCCAAACAATAACGCACTAACAATAAACCCCGCTATAAACTTTTTCAAAGCAAACACTCCCTAAGGTAAAATTTTCTTATACCTATTATCGGTTATGTTCGACAAAAGTTTCAAGTTTATTTTGGGATGTTCACTTGGGCAAGTAAAGAACCTCCTTGGCTCCAAAGTTTTAAGTTTCTTGTAGTATTGTCAAAAGTAAGATTTATAGCCAGTCTATCTAATGCCGATCTGATTGATTCTCCTTCATACGTGGATCTGAAGGTGCTCCAACTTGGAACTGTTACGCTGTTATACCCACGAAGATAGATATTGCTGAATTCTGCCGTCAGAGATGATGATCCGTCTAATAGCAAACCTGTTCCTGAGCTTGGAAGGCTCATTGTTGCGTATGAACCTCCGTTTGAAAACCGCATTTCGGAAAGGTAATTAGATCCCGTTGATCTCATTTCAATTCCTGTGTTGCTTGAGGACCACACAGAGAACATTCTGTTTGAACTGCTCATTTCAGCTCTTGGGTAACCACCGGATGATGTCATGATCTCAGAGCCTATAATAGTTGAAGCTGTAATAGTCCCTGAGAATGTACCATCTACCCCAACCAGTGTTCCTGTAAAGGTTCCTCCGGCAGCAGATAAATTCCCCTTGAACGTGCCGCCAGCTGCGGATAAATTACCGCTAAACGTTCCCGTTGCAGCCTGAAGCGAACCTGAAAATGTACCGTCCACGCCCTGTAGCGTTCCGGTAAACGTGCCCCCGGCAGCCTGTAAGTTGCCGCTAAACGTACCGTTTGCCGCTTCTAAATCACCTGCAAACTTAAGTTTCTTGGCCTGAGCATCTAAGTATAGCACTCGTTGCCCATTAACTTTCCAGTCCATTACGTCCGAGTTCCAAATAACTTCAGACAATCCATCTTCACGGTTGAGTTGAAACCCATTTTCACGAGAAAATCCCACGCCGTAGTACTGACGTCCAAGCTTTACAGCCTCCCGGTTCATCCGGTTAATTTCTTGCGTAATGGTACCCGGCGTAGGAAATTCAGATTGCTGGTCGCTGATGGAAGGACTTTGCATATTAAGGACTAATCCACCACGATAAGTAAAGGACTGGACTAGGATAGTGGTTTGATGCCTATATTTCCCATCCCATGGGAAGTGTGCATCCTGCCATGGGATATCCGCGTCCTGCCAAGCCATTGATTGAGTCTGTTCAAACTGAACTACGTCCCCAGGATCTAAATGCGGATAACCTCTTGAATCCATCTCCATAGGCATATAACTGAATCCGTTTAATTGTACAAGTAAAGCGTTAGCCATGGCTTGAGTAGCATATGGATTATCTACATATAGCGTTTCAGCCTCGCTACCATTTCCAGCCTCATAATGAATACCGTCTTCACCGTCATACTGAACTACTACCCGGCGATACGTTCTTAGCGGATTGGTTAACTTGGCCCGAAAATAATCAGCTTCGGTCATATCAAATTGACTTGATTGATTCGCCATGAATCTTTTAAACCGAACTACTCCATCGCGGCCCATATAGACGCTTGCTCCATTGGCTGAGGCGATGAATCCCATTACCTGCCGCATCGTGAAGCCTGCTGGTCCGGCAGGTATCTTATAATTTGGATTTATCACTACGCTACTATCAAAGGTGTATCCAAGTCTGGTACATATCTCATTCCAAACGGCCTGCATATTTGCTGGGTAGGTTAAATTTGATAAAAAGGCCCCATCCGCTAGATAGAGCCTGTCAAAACAAGTATATACCCATATGTTTTTTACCCGTTCCCGACTATCCACATAAAACTCACCCATGGGAATCCAGCCTAAATTACCGCCATTCCAGGGAAAATTAGCTTCTTGCCAAGGTATATTCGCTTCTTCCCAACTTAAACTCCCTGTATCCAGAGCCAAATACGGAATGATTTTTGCATTAGAAGGTAATTCCTTCTGTAATTTCAGCTTCATTTCAAGCTTACCGAGGTTCACGGTTCCAATCTCAAACGCATCCCCGCTTGTGAGACGCCGATCAATTGTAAAGTCCATGACAACATCACGGCCATAGTCTACGCCTTCTATGTTTACTTTCATGTCCCAAGTAAGATTACGGCGTCTCATAAATTGTATATAGGATGCAGGTATTGTCCACACATGACCACCTCCTTACTGCTCAGTAAGCGTAAATTGTACTCCAGACCACCATAGAGTACCGTCAAAATCCTCCAACGCTACTAATGCGGGACGATCTCCCACATAAAAACTCTTAGTTTCATACTTGCCTGTCATAGGATCGGGATAGGTTACATTCACATACTCGTCCTTTACCTGTTGAAGTAAAGCCGATGTTGTTTTCCATGGTAACGCAGAAAAACTCATTTGAATTTGTCTTTTTACTGCTATGCGACTCCTGGTCATGGTGCCGTCTGTGGTGCGTCCAGACGCCTCTCCGTCATCGAGGTCAAGCGTGGTGACTGTAAAGCCGTCAGGAGCAGGATAAGCCGCTATTTCTGCCCCATTTATCTTAATTTCCATCACACATCACCTCACAATGAAATAGCAGGACGTCCAGTTTGTCGTTGGAAATCATTCATATATCCAACCGCTGCTCTGCCTACTTCATCGCGGCCAATGACAACAGTAGCCCCATCCTTAACCGCTTGAATAAGTTGTTTTAGCAATGCGTTGGTTTCCTTATTGTCACCACCGCCGCCCGCAGCCGGGTTATAACGCTTCGGCACAACCGCCTCGCCTTCATGCAGATAGGCAAGGCCATCACTGGCAACATAGTTTGTACCTACCGCTAATCTCGGAATTTTTGGGATGCTGAACCCAATAGTTCCGATATCATCAGGAACTCCGGGTATTTTACCGACCCATTCAGGAACATCAATCTTGATTTTGTTGAGTTGCTGTATTAAGAAGTTGATTGCATCAATGATAATGTTTACCGCGCCTTTAAGGATGCCAACAATACCATCCCATATACCGGAAAACACTGTTTTCACACCTTCCCAAGCGCGCTTCCAGTCACCCGTAAATACCCCAGCGATGAAGTCCATAAGTCCACCAAGCGCCTTTATAATCCCTTTGGTAAAGTCAATGACAGCACCTATCGCAGTAACAAGGACGCCTCCCAAGAAGGTAAATACCTCCGAAAATGTTGGGCCAAGTGTCTTAACCAACCAGTTGACAATAGGAAGTATAAATTTATTGAAAATGTCCAGAGCCGCCGAAGCCAGTTTGCCTACAAAGTTTCCTACTTCCTCTACTAGACCCTTTAGATGTTTATCCCAAAGCTCCTCAAGCTTTTTGAGCATATTGGTAATAAAGGGCTTAAGGAAATTATCCCAGAGGTTGCTCCAAAGATTTTTAATTCCGTCAAGTGCTTCTTTGAGTTTATCGACGATTTTTTTGCCCCACTTATCCCACCACTCATAAACGATGTCCATAGTGTCCTGGATAATTTGGGAGACCAGTTTCATAGCTGGATCCACCGCATCACGCCAGATATCATCAAAGATTTGTTTTACAAGATCAAACATTTTTCGGAAAATCTCCTGAGCTCCCGTAACAAACTCTGATATTCGTGGCAGCCCTTCGGTGACAAACTTATCCAAGATGGGGAAAACGGCCTCCCACAAGCTGGCTACGACTTTTTGGGCACTGTCCGATAAACCAGCCCAAACATGGCCCGCTAATTGGATGCCTTCTTGCATGTTTTTAACTAAGTCTGTTTTAAACCATTCACCCAAAGGTGCGCCCAAGGACTTAACATCCTCAAACATGGTTTTGAACTGCTCTTTCCAGCGATCCAGGGTCGGGGAAATTTCACTCCATGCCGATTGGAACGAGGGGCCAAACGTTTTAACCGTCCAATCCCATCCAGATTTAACGCCCTGCCAAGCTTTATCGAACGTAGACTTAACGCCTGCTGCCAACTTGTCCATTTTTGACTGAATACCATCGATATCCATGTCTGGCATTTGCATAGAAAAACCGTCATCAGCTCCACCGGAATCCTTATCAGAATCTTTGGAGAAGTCTAGGGTGTTAAGTTGGTCAAAACTCGCCATAGCAAGCTTTGCATCCTTCCCCGACTTCTTGGCGGCCTTACCATAGCCAGCCATTGCTTTTCTAGCCGATTCCAGCCCTTTTGCAGCATCATATGACTGTTTGTACGTCTTTCCAAACAGGGCACTAATAAAAGCTGCTATATAGGCCGTAATCTTCGCCAAGGCATTCATAAAGGCGTTAATGGCTGGCAATATGGCTTGGTAGATTGGCTGAAAAGCGACACGTAAGTTCGTTTGGATGGCATTAAGAGACGCTGCATACTGTTCATTGGTTTTTAAGCTATCCCCAATATACTTGCTTACTCCACGGATGGCCTTGTAAATCAAAGCAAAGACCAGTACCTGTTTCGCAATCCGTTTAAATGCGGATACAAACTGGTTACTGGTCTTTCGTGCATTCTTGCCCGTTTCCTTAACAGCCTTATCAACTTCCTGGACAGCCGTTACTGTTTGCTTAGCTGGCTTTATCGGTACTATCATGAGTTTTTCCATGGATGATCTTGTACTATCTGCCCGCTGCTCTAAGCTGATTAATGTACCTTCGGCTTTCGCAATACTCTGCTGCAATTTTTGATTTCCGCCCGAAGCATCCAGGTCAGCCATTTTGTTGCCGACTTCATCAGCTTTAGCGATTAAATCTGTCAACGACTTCTCTACCTGAGAAATCTCCTCAGTCATCATATCGGCATGGACAGGACTCATTGCCTTGGCCTGTTCAGCCTTCATTGCTCCTAGCTTTTCCGTTGTGCTGCGAATCTGTTCTTCAAGGCTATAGCTTTCTTTCTCTAATGCCTGCATTTGTTGTTGAGCTACAGCGGTTAGATTTGCTTGTTCAGCCTTAAGTCCGGCTATCTTTTGTTTCTGTAGTTCAATTTGCTGATTTGTATTAGCCAGCGATTCACTTAGACTCTTCATTTTGTTACTAGTGTCAGCGGCTTGCTTACCTTGGGTATCTACAGCGGCGGTTACATCACGCGCTGCCTGTTCAGCACCTTTAAACCGATTCGTCACCGCCGCCATCGCCTTCTGTAGGCCGTTGGTCTTGGCCGTGATCAGCACTTGTAGTTCCTCGATCGTTATTGCCACGTTTTTTCTCACCCCACTTTCTGCGGGCGGCAGCGTACATTTCCATACGCGCCTTCATGATGCGCCAGTCTTGTTGCCTGAAAGGTTTCTTCCCTGGCTCTGCTGGTACTATCGTTTGTTCCGAATCGTCAAAAAAGCCCGGAAATGCTTTTTTGATATCAGGCACCTTTTGTTTAGATCCTAATGATTTAGAGACCAAAACAGCCGTTAAGCCAGCTTGCTGGTAAGCAATAACTGCACGTAGTTGCATCTCTTCTTTCCGTTGCTTCTGCTTTGCAGCAATAACCCTCTCCAACTCCCACGGCGTCATATCCCAATAGTCATTCCGGTCTATGCCAATTTCCAAAGCTAACGGGAAAAGTTCTTCGAAGTAATCAGCTAAACTTATAGGATTAGATCGTTCTCCGGTTCCTCCAGCGCTTCGTTCTCCGCCGTATCCAGCACCGGATCGCTCTTGAAAAAACCTGATACTTCAAAAACCTCCATAATAACCGGGAGTAGGTCTGTATAGGAATTACCTGCATCGAGGTAACGTTCGTAGATGCGGATAACATCCTGCGCGGTAATGCCATGTTGGAACTTCGTCATGGACGCTTGAATTACAGCCAAGGAAGCAGTCAAAGTCGGCAGCTTCCCTTCCTGAATACCCATAAGCAAATCCATTGGGTTTCGGCCCAAACGTTTCTCAAGATTCATTGAGTCTGAAACTCCCAATCTCAATTTGTACTCCTGTCCATCCACTCTCCAAGTTGCGTGTCTCATTTAGTCATTCTCCTTTCAAATTAAAAAGCGCCCCGAGAAGGGAGCGCTTAATTAAGGTCCTGTTGGATTAGTTACTTCAAACTCGCTTTGCAGCATCATACTTGCGGTAAATGTTAAAGCTGCATTCACTTCACCGGAATCTATCTTGACGTTTACGAGTGCTGTGAAGCCCCACTCTGTGCCATCCGGGAATACAACCTTAAAGTCTACAGGCTTGCCATCTTCCTGCATTCCGCGCAAAATACGGAAGTTGCTCGTTGCTCCCTCATTGTCGTACAAAAACTGAAACTCCAAATCACCTGGGTCCTTAATACCAGGAATGTATTTGCGAACACTGTCCTGAAGTGTGGTAACCTCAACCTGTTCCGGGTCTCCACCAAGTTCAGGAACGGACATCAGATAATCAATCCGTTCAAACGCAGATCCTTTTTTGTATTGCAACTCCGTATCTTTAGTAAGTAAGCCTTGTGCCATTTATTTCACTCTCCTTTTATTGTGTTACACGCTCGCTTCGAGCATCAACAACACCACGAAAACGCATTGTCTTTCGATTAACACCGGATGGGTCTGAAATATCAGCAGACATCTGACGCCGAAAACCAATACTATTCATTAAAATGTTAACTTGCTGCGCTATAGCGCCTGTACTTCTCTTGCTCCACACATCTACCTGAACACTAATTTCGGTAAGCAACCCCGGCAAAGTTGGTTTATTCTCACTATTACTCAACTCATAGAAGCTGATTAGTGGTAAAGTTGCAAAAGACTTCGGATATTCACCAACAACTGTTACGTCTGGAATAGTCTCTAGTAGCGTCAGTATCTGCGGTTTAACATCATACATCAAGCACCACCTCCGAGCCGCTGTAATGCTTTATTCAGGTGTGCAGCAATCACCTTTGGGACATCGTCTTTACGCGCCTGAGTTGCTGGATACATATAAGGTTGTGGTTTCATGCCTCTTGTGTAGTAAAAAACTCCTTCGCCAGTTTCGACCTTGAAAAAGTGATATTTTTCAGCGGTTGCAGCATCAATTTGAGATTCATGTATCCACCAACCATCTTGGCGATATGTTATTTTACTGCGTAAATCCGGCGGCAGATCGGCGTTATTTGCCTGTCCAACCGGGCCTGTACCAAACTCAACATATGGAGCATGTTCAAGGTTGGTGAATACACGGCCCTGTATTGTGTTGGCGTCTACATCCTTAACTTCTTCCTTGATGCTATTTTGCAATTGTCCATCTCCAACTGGAGCATTGTCCTTAGCATCGCCTTGTATTAACTTGGTTCCCTGCGCCACACCAGTTCTCAATTCTTTTTTTACATCGCCACCAAGACGGTTAATCTTCCGTAGCAAACGGTCCATATTCTTCATGCCGCCTCTAGCCATCAGATCACCTTCTCCAGTTCAATAACCACATGGCGCCAGCCTCGTATAGCCACTATTTTGTAATCGGGCTCCGAATCATGAGGAGCATAAACACACGCCCCGAATCCCTTCTTTTGGCTGTTATACTCTTCAAGAATCTTCAGCGATTCTGGTGTGAACTCACAGTACATGACCATGATATAACCAAGTCGCTCGCCGTATTGTTCAGCCATAACCTTGCCGCCAGCAGGTTGTAAGTTGCCTTTGATCTTAAGACTATCTTGAGACCATTCCTCATAAGGCGTACCGTCCGGTTCTTTCATGGGTATCCGCTCTTTAAATACAACTTCCTTCTGATCTCGCTTAATCAGCCTCATTGATATGTCACCAACTTAGCAAGGCGCTTTTGCAGGATAGAGTCCTGCAATCCTTTAGGTAGATCATCAAAACTGCGACTTATACCACCCTCGGAATGGCTGGACTCTCCCTCTACGCCTTGTTTGTTGTAACGGATAACGGATATTTGACGCTGTGTAGAATCTAAGGTTACAGGCAGTTCAGTGCGGTTAGTCCATGTTAAAAGATCAGTTTCAACATCATCTAGCAGTAATTTAAGTTCATCATCTTGACTATCGTCACTCTGCTTTATCCCCAGTTGAATCTTCAGCTTTTGTAGTTGATCCACCTTTTCCATCACCGTCCTGTTGAACACGCTCCAAGAAGGTTCCGTCCCACTTTTTGAGATTGGCAATGGCTTGGTCAGCTCGCTTCACTGTCATTTCAATCTCCTGACCAACCTCGTAGATAACCTTCGTTTCTTTGTCTCTAAACTGTTGCAAGACTTTGTAAGTAGCCACGCCTTACACCTTACCCTTCTGGAGTGTTGTCCTTATTTACTTTAACAACCGCCTTTTTATTATCGTCTAGGATAAACTCGCCTGCTTTTCCAGCACCCTGCAACGCTACGCCGTCAAAATCTTCTGATTCGATCGCGCGTGCTGTGTTGATACCTGTAAACGCTCTACCCACATTTGTGATGTAAGCATAAGCGACGTTATTACCTTGCAGTTGCGCATCTGGCACTTGTTGGATGACAAACCCTTTAAACATTGGCAGATTGTTGTTGTCGATATTAACAGCAGAATGCTTGCCCGATGTCATTAGCGGATGGTCCACAATAGCGTTATAAAGCTCTGCATTAACCTTGGCGACCTTTGTGCCGACTGCTTCGATGTTTAAAAAATACTTGGACAAGTCATTGAACAATGCTAGTATAGCGTCGTTGGTGTAGCCTGTTAGTTGTTTTGTATACCCTGCAACACTTGCAATAAACTTGCTGTGAGCTTCGTTAAATTGTTTCATTTTTGCTTGTGCTTGCAAGTCTAAACGGTCTGCAATAGCTGACTCCATCGCGTTATTAACTGTAAAACGGTCAATACCTTCATGGTATCTCCATCCCCATGTGTAAGGCACGTCTGTATCTGTGTAGATGATTTCTTTACGCTCACCAAAGCGGCTAGAGTTAGATGTGCCCGTCCCAAAACCAACATTAGGGTCTGTGATGTATTTATCACCAACTACTACAGGAATATCAGATGTTTTAAGGGAGAAAGCTGTAGCATTGTGTTGCACCCCGTCTAATACTTCGATACCACCACCGAAAAAATCTCCAAAATAAGCTTGCGTACGGAAAACCGCTTGCAAAAAATCCTTAAATTGTTTTTGATAGCTTCTAGCTGTTTGGTTATTGTTATTTGTTGACATGTGTCATGCTCCTTTTTATTTATATTTTTTCAACCGCTCTGTGAATGGGTCTGTCACGCCAGTTGCACCAGCTCCAGATCGTGGTGTTTCGCCCCTTAGGCGTTCATTTATGCCATTTTCGACCGCTTCTCTAAACGCTGTTTCAACCGCCGCAATACTAGCATTTGTTTTGTCTGCGTCTGTATAGTCCAATATCTCTACCAACCCTTTTGGCAAGCCCTTTTCTGCTAGTGTTTCTAGTGCCGTTGCACGAAGCTCCCTACGTGTAATGTCTGTTTCACGTTGTTTTAATGTACTTTCTCGTTGTTCTTGTTCATATTGTGCTTTTTGGTCAGCATTCATCTTTGCGAGCTTTTCGGCCTCAGTCTTGGCAGCTTCGAGCTTGTCTTGGTATTCTTTTTCCCATTTAGATTGTGCCTTGCCCAATCGCTCACCTAAAATGCGATCAATTTCGGTTTGTTGTTCTGCCGTGAAGGTAATTTTGGTGCCAGCGCCTTTACCTTCAGAAGAATTGTTTTCTCCGTCTGCTGCCGCTCCTCCATCACCACCATTCGCCCCACCATCTCCGCCTGTGTCAGCAGCAAATAATTGCAGATTCATGCGTAACGGTCTATTTAAAAAATGTGTCATTGTATACCTCCCGATTAACGCCCGTCGGCTATTTCCATGCAGCTTTTAATGTCATCGGCACGTTTTGGACAAAATTTATTTACGCTTACGACCAAGCAGATTCAGAACAACCAACGTTAAACAAATAATCAAAGTGATTAGTACGCCATCGGACATAAACACCACCCCATTTCAGGCATAATAAAAGCACCCTCATAATTCGAGAGTGCTTATTAGATCAACTTATTCGCTTTTTCATAAACCTCTTTGACTTTCCGTCTGAACTGTATTTCATCTAACAAATCTGGTTCACCTAGTCTTGCTACCTCGTCCGCCTCATAGTTTGCGCATATATCAGGTAATTCGTCATTCAGCAATGCGGCTAACGGTTTGTTATCTCGTTCCAGATCGGTGTAGGCATCCGCCAAGTCATTCGGGAAATCAAACGAAAATTCCTCGGCGTCTGTAACGCCATCCACAAAGAGCCTAATTCTATTCAATATGTCTGTCACGGCGGACACTTATAACGCCTCCCAATCTGAACGGGCTTTAGCCCTGGTTACTATACTGACTATCTCTCCGGTATCAGACGCTTGAACCGCAGATAATCCGTTTTGGTAATATACCAGTTTTCCATCTGGCTGCCGATAATTAGGTGATTGACTAAGCAGCGACTTAACATCTTCTCTGGCAAATGATACTTTACCTTTTCCTGTTTTCGGCCCCTCAACTCGGTTCAGAGCGTGAATTGTAAACTCATGCCCGCTCTCTTTGAAATATCGGTAAGTATCACGTAGCCGATCTTTGTATGCATCTGAGTAGTGGCCATCATTAATCTTGCGAAATGTGTTAACCTGACGTTTTAGAGCGGCCCATCTACCAGGGTTCAAATACTTCACATCCTGGAATGAAGAAAAACTAGAGCCTGTATCTTTGCCAACAAGTTCCTTATACTCATTATACTGCATTTTGTCGGTAGATTGGTTCTTAACCATCTTTTCCATTGCTGCAACCCTGTCAGTACCATGTTGGTTAGCTAGTTTTGCTCTCCACTCTTTGTACGTGATTCCCGGAGGCAAGGTTTCAAGCTCTCCAGTGATCGGATTAAGCGCTCTCCGCTGTAGTCTAGCCTCGACATCAGCGTCAAGAATAGCCCGTGTTGTTGATCGACAGAATGGATGCATACTTGGCAGATTTACACCCGCTCTTGCTTCAGACACAAGAAATATTTGTCCGTCAAGATCTTGGCATATATGAGAAGTACGCATGTCCAGGGTAGCAACAAACATGTATTTATCAATCTCAGCCTCTTTGTAGGACTCTATCTCTGCTGCATTAGCCATGTAAGTCGCTTCCGTCCGTATTAGTCGAGACGCAGCAAACTTACCAACTTCCATACGTGCAGCCAACTGGTTCGCCATTTTCTTGTAGCTTATACCCGATTCAAAGCCACCCGTAACGACTTCAATAACCTGTTCAGCCAGCCTATCTGTATTTTTCCAAATACGCTCCGAGAAGTGTTCTCCAGACCATGGATTTCGAAGTATCTCTTCGACCGTCCTCGTTGAAAGTGATGCAAACTCAAAGGCCACGCCTAAGCCACGCTGTAGGTCAAACATGGAATTGTAATAAGCTTGGTCCGTAACCCTGGTAAAAGTGGCTGATGACTGAGTTACTTCCGCGTCCATTAGAATCTTTGACTTGATGTAAATATCCATCCTCAAAGCTACTAAACGGTTTATTCTCGCCGAATATGCAGGACCATTTAAGATATTAAGAAGTTTCCGTCTTATTTCTGGGTTCTTGACTTGCTCATATTGTGCTTTGATTGCTTCCCACTCTGCCCGTGGTACTGGACTATTTAATAACGCCATTGCTTCAGAACGCGTTAATCGACTGTCCTTAACATACTTTTCGAAGATCTTCTTAATGCTTCTGTTTATGTCGCGTAAAGCTTTGTCATAAGCCAGGTTAACTGAATGTATCGTCTGTTCTGCCTGGCGGTGATACTCGGCCATTCGCTGGTTTGCCCGACGATCCCAATAGGTGTTACTCCGCTGCAACATCGTCCTCACCTGTTATGCGGTCATTCTCATCAAACGGCATACCGAATGCGGATTGTTGTAGTTTTAAATCCTCTTTCTTTTGAGCCATCAGTTTCTTGTCTTCTTCTTCCGGATCGTCAACAAAGGAGAGTCGGCCAGTTAATGTTTTTCTACTAACATCATTGCTGAGTAGTGAGATCATGTTAGCCGTCTCCATATCATCTGCTGGAAGGTTACGCGTCATTGTTATCTTGACCTTACTCACATCAATGGATTGCGCTTTAACCTTCATTATTTGACCAAACATTTCAATCCGTTCACGTAAACCCTGCTTATAATAACGCTCCTTGGTGACTGCTAATTGTTCAAGTCCGAAAAGCTTATACTTCATAGCCACGCCAGATGCATTAGCTGCGAAGTTCTCATCTGTTAAATCAGGCACCATCGAGAACTCGTGAATGTCTGATTTAATGGCGTTACGAAGTATTTCAACTTGCCCTTCATCAAGTTGTTTGATTAACCAATTTGCATCGGCGCCTTCCGAAGGCATTTCCAGGACCTTCATTTCCTTGAGTAGCTTAATAGTTCTGGATGCTTCATCTGTGTCATCTCCAAAACTCATGCCTGTTATCTTTAATATTGCATCAACCAACTGCTCCTTGTCATTAAGCCGATCGCTAGCCAAAGTGTTGTATGCATCAATGAGCGTCAACACACCTTCGAAGTCGCCCATTTGTTCTTCATTATTCCAGAACTCAACTACTGGAACTGCACTCCAATAGTGAGGTTTACTATCCACTTCCTTATAGCCATTTGTTAAATCGCTAGTGTCGTACTCCGTAATCGTATTCCCCGTATATACAAACACTTTGTAACCGTCTTGAGATCCATCAATGTCCATTTTTTTGTAATAGTGCACTCCGAACATTGACTTGTATTCTACTGTGTCATCTACTACTAAGAATATCTGACGAGGGTCGATGCAAGTCACCTTTGGCACTGGCTTATCATCCGAACTGAGATAATAAAGTTCTAAACCAATCCCGAATATAGACAAGTCCTTTCCTATCTCACTATCGTGTGATGACATATCAAGATTTTTATAATGTTCGACGATCGTGTCGACATTATCATACTTGACCGGATTACCAAGTACATATCCTACGGCAATATCCGTAATGTATTTTGCATGGTTAGCCACCAGTTTGTTATTCGGTAATCCAGTCTGACTCTCTGGACGTTTGAGTATCTCGTGCTCACCTCGATAATATTCATCAAGCTTTTCAAATCTGCCCAAACTATTCTGATGTTCTTTGACACAAGAAATAAGCAACTCGATCGGCACTGAACCGTCGGATGCCATAAATGACCTATCTCGTATAATTGCCAAGTTATCTCACCCCCAGTTTATATTTATCTCCAACCGTTACTGTATATCCTTTAAGGTCAGCTACTTCATAATCATCAAGTGCATACCAAATAGCCGAAAACGTATGCGGATCAATATTGAATTCATCTTCAATAATTTCTCCGTCCTTATTTACGGCGTATGTCAGGTCCTTTAACTCCGATATGGTATTCGTACAGTTACTGGAACATATTATTTTTTTGAACCGCTTAATCTTTTTAGTATACTGCGCTCTCGATCCTTGGAACTTCTTAGCTGGCTGCATATTAAATCCCATTTGTCGATAAAATGCGATTGTTTTTGGCTCTGCACTATCTGCCCGAATAAGTTCCCTCGTCTTTTTAAACTCTATAATCTCAGTTGCTGTTCTATCATCTGTCATCTTGTTTTTGTAATACTCCCAATGGATGTATAGGATTTTCTCCTTATGATCTACAACCACTCTTAATAAAGCGTTATAAGAGTCTTCAAATCCGAAGTCCATTCCTACACGCTTCACAGGGCTTTTAATCTGTGATATTGCTTCCATAACTTTATCATGTGACCGTTCTTCAAACTGAGGCAATACCAATCTACCATTCACACCAAATCGGCCTTTGCGGGCGATTCTATACAAATCAGGGTCATGTATTTGCAACTCGTCCAACTGTTCTATATAGCTCAATGGAAGAAATAAATTATCGTCAGCAACCGAATGATGATAATAAGTGTTCTTAACAATTACAACCCGATCCCGGTATAGTTCTTCGTCATCAAGAACGACATTCATCTTGTCCTTAAAGAAGAACTTGTAACACCAGTTGGACGTACTCACTGGATTTGTGGATAGGATCATATGCAACGGCAACTTAGGATGACGCAGACGCCCTATAAGCTCCTTAAAGCCAGCATACTTCACTTCCGAACACTCTTCTATCCAAATGATAGATACGTTGTGAATGGATTTTAGCTTTGCTGGTTTATCCATCCCTTTGAAAATTATCCTGCTGCCGTTTGGGAACCTGATGTGCATTGGTGACGACATGGGCCTAACTTTGCCCTCTAGTCCTAAATCAATAATGATTTCTTCCAACAAAGAAAATGTTGAATCTCGATGAGTATCGTATACCTCACGAACAACTAGGGCCGTTCTCTTCTCTTCCAGCAGCTTAAGTATTAATTTAAGTGCAACATGATAGCTTTTTGAAGATCCGTAACCACCAACGAGAAAATAGAATTTATGTTGCCAATCAAACAAGAAATCCTCAAAGTGTGGGTTTACCTCTTTTTCTGTCATGAGCGTTCACCCTTGCGCTTAATCACGATTTCGATCGGTTTATCGTCATCCTTAGTTGCCTGTTGTTCCAGTAACGCAACCTCGCCTTTGATCTTCTTGATTCTAAGCTGCTGTTCCTCGTCTGCGTTGCCTTGACGACACATATCCTCATATTGCTTAATAAGGCTTTGCAACGTACTCATGGCCCTACTCTGAGCCGTTAGGAAAGTCGCTTGTTTATCCCATGCAAATTGGATTTCCCATTCTTCTTTTTCTGATGAGAAACCATCAGTATCCACCGTTTCAGTCTTTTTGACTTCCTTGGTCATGTCTTCTTTATCCCGAACGTACATAATCTGCTGCGCCCGGATAATCGCTGTGTATTGGATCGTTATTTGATCCCAAAGCATATCAAGCGGCGAACGTTCGGCCAACTGCTCCATTATTTCAAGCGCATCCTCGGGAAAGTACTTCCTGAAGAATCCATGAGTAACGGCATTATCGTTTCCTTTTGGCGCGCCACCTTCGTTGCCTACAGCATTCTTATTGCCTTTAGGAGCGCCTGGGCCGCGTTTAGTAACGTTACCATTACTTATAGGAGCGTTACCTTTTAAATCGTCATCCCATTTGTCTTGACTCTTCCACTTTCTTACTTGTGATTCGGTTAGTCCAAGCTCTGCGGCCACATCCTTTAATTTCATATCGCCGCCACTTCCTAACCACAATTCCCTCGCTTTATTTCTATTTGGGCTTCGCGCTCTTGCCATCAGATCACCTCCACCACCTCCAGCATTTGGTTAGTGTTGTTTTGTAAAATAAAAAAAGCCGCCTATTGGCGACTAATCAGATTTTCTAATTCCGAAGCAGGTCTCCATAATGACAACTCATGCGCCCACTTTCGGAACCATTCTTCGTCTTTTATTTGCAAAGATAAATCAATTAAGGCTGGGATATCATCCGGAGATAGAACTACGTCTTTATCATCATGAGTCCAGACTTCTGAAATTGGTCTGGTAATAGTCCCGTACCTTTGTGGAATGGTAACAAAAATGTCTACCCAATCTCCAGCCATATCTGTGATAAAGCCTGTTATTTTATTTCCGTTATGTGCTGTAAAGATCCAATCTCCTAAATCCAAGAGTAATCCTCCTCTTTTTGAGATATTCTATTGAAACCTATTCCAAAATATGCCGTATAGGTATTTGGAAGGAGGTGGAAGGTTAAATGGCGTCTCATGTAGTTGCAATTAGCATGTCAGATAATTCATCAACATCAACAGAACACATCGAAAAAATAAAATTATCTGACGGAACCATCGAAACCCGCGAACAGGCTGTTAAGTACATCGATTCTAACTTCGAGTACTATTACACCACTTCTGCAGGTTCTCATGCCGTAGTGGAGTCCGTCCATCCGACTGGACGAGCCCCTTATATCCGGACAAAAGGCAATTCAACAACCAAAGATAATCTCTTAAGTCTGCCGCGATTCTAAGTTCCATCACCCGAAACAGCCCCCATCTAGGGCTGTTTTTCTTTTCAAATAAAATTACCGCCACCCGAAGGCAGCGGCTATAAAAAGGTTAGAATTACCGTATTAAAGATGTGGGCAAGGATTTGCACCTTGCATGATGCTCTACCTTATTCGAGTGATCAAGCCGCTAAGTTGCGATCTTGGCAGCTGGAGCATCCACTCGCCAGCGTCTACTTATTCCGCCACCACATCAATCGGTCTCTGACTCTCGCTCGCTTATTCGACTGTCTATCTTGGTAAATGCCCCACACCGGGCAACACGAACTCATATCGGGCTGCCCTGGAGGTCCGGGAATTGCTCAGGAACTTATCACCACCAAATAAAAAAGGCCAGCATATGCCAGCCATATCACTAAGGTATTTACCTCTGTGGTGTCCTTTATTCAATTTCCCACACTACAATCATAACACGGTTTTTTTAGAAAATTCTGACTTTATCCTGCCATAAAACTGACAAAAAAGGGCCATAGAAATTGTCTCATTCTTTCAGTACAATTAACCCCAATGCTGTAGCCAATCTGTAGATCGCGTATGACTTTATTCTCTTGTAATGTCTATAGCTGTATCCGATCTCGTCAGCTACTTCATAATCCCACATTTCCTCGGTGTTCAGGTACTTGGTGCGGATGATTAATTGCTGTCTTTTAGGCAATCTGTTTACAGCCTTTTCTACTCTTTCAATGTGAGCTTTACGCCTGCGCTGCTCGTCCACGTTTTGGATTGCTATATCCGATGTCTGATCGCTGATGTTACTACCTCGCGGCATATCGCTGTATCCTGCTGTTAATGATGGCTCAATTGGGATGTATTCTGTTACTCTGTATTCCCTAGCGTCTTTAAGATAGTTTTCTACGGCTGCCGTCGTTGCCTTTTCATCCACTTTGTAAATGTCCATTACCATCTGTTGCGCACCCATTCAATCACCCCATTTGCACTATTTTACGCGATATTTTATATAACACGCGAAATTTTGATCATTTATTTGTATTATACTACATATCTTTCTTTTGTTTCGTGACCAACCTATACCTTATATAGTTATTTGCTACGTTTTCTATTACTACTAAAGCAATTATTATCAGGATAAAGGTTAGTATCGGATGTTCAATGGCATACTGCATAGTATCACCCCTTACATAAAATCAAATATTTCTGTCTGCCCTTCTTTTACATACTCACTCTTGTCCACTATCAGACCGTCTTCTAGCCACTTCTTAGGCGCTTCCTTCGACCATTGAGGCCATATCATTTCCCCAACTCTATGACGCTTTGGTTCAATCTCCTGCGCCTTCTGACTCCACACCCAGTGCGACTGTGCAGTTACCAATTCCAAACTAATACCTCCCTGTATTGTCTTAGCTTGTACGGTCATACGTTTCGCTCCCTCCCATAAGCTTCATCCAGTATAATCTTTGCTTTTATACCTGTATGCCAAGCGGCAGATCCTTTTCTGGTGTTCAGACCGAATGTTTCAAGTCCTTCCAAACCCTCTCTTAATACTTCTTCCGCGGGTCTCTTTGGTTTTACTGGTTCCGGTTCCTTCGGAAGATTGATTTTATCCTCCCACCACTTTGTCATGGACTATTCCTCCCCTAATAACTCTCTTCTCCGTCTCCAGTTAGCGCATCTTGAACATAGGAATAAAAATCGTCAGCTTCTTCTTTTGTTCCTTGCTCTTCTATCCGTATCCATTCATCGGCTATTTCGCATAAAGCCTCTGCATTGCTCATTAACCAATTAAAATCAGACTGAGTAACTGTTACTTCATATCCTTGCTCAGTTTTACTCAACTTCTTTTCTTTCGTAATCCTTCGGCACCGCTGCATATAATCTCTCATATCTTGTATCCCTCCTTTGGTTTCTTCTTGCAGCTAGGACATACCCATCCATGTTCTTTCGTCTTTCTCCAACCGCTTTTAGTAAATTCTTTCGCGGCGAACGTTTTGCTTATCGTGGAAACTTGCTCCCATTTGGAACATTTACCGCACCACACTGTAAATTCACTTGAAATATATCCGATCACTGTGTATCCCTCCTGGTATGGATAGGAGAGGCGTTTAAACCTCTTCCCATCCTCCGTCAATATTTCCGTTCCAAAGCCACTCTTCCCAATGTTCATTAATTACCTTCACTCTTTCGTCTTCGTTCAGCCCTTCTAGGTCTTCATCAGGCACTTCAACAGTTTCCTCAGCTCTACTCCCCACATACTTGGTGCTTACGTTAAATATAAACTTTGCCATTCTTATCGCTCCTTTATAGGACAGAGTCAGGGTTATGACTCTATCCTGATAATAAAATCTTTATACGGCCCCCGGCTTACGCCTAAGCTGATTCGTTCGGATCGATGGCCTTCGGCCAATTAATCAGCGCTATATTTCAACTCGGTTACTTCAGCTTCGCAATCTTCATCAGTCATAGTTTCAAGAAGTGATTCTTCATATCCGATCTCACGTAACAATTGTCTATCACTCATTTGAGCATTCTCCTTTGGTTTATTTGATGGCCTTCGGCCTAGTGCATCATGCAGTAATAACTTTCTCCACAATGTCGTCAACATCCCCGAAGCAGCCACATCCACCGATATCAAATAAGTCTATCTGGCAGGCCACGTCTTCATTTTTGCGCTCGATTTCTTCGATTTGCTCCCGGTATTCCTTCAAACTCAAATACCGTAACTTGCCGTTGATTGTCTGACGTAGGAAGGGAACTCGCTTGCCTAGAACTGCGAATAGTTCCTCCTGTTTTTGTTCGTGGTATGCGTACCGCTCAGGCATCGTCTTGAGCAACGTATAAAACTGACCAAGCCCAGCCTTAACACAAAATCCGCCGCAATTGTTGTGCGCAAAGCCAAGATCATAAAGACGTGGGCGCTTTAGTCCGAGAGATTCGGACCACTGGCACATTTCCTCTTTGGTCATGTAAGGTGCATCCATCATCGGAAACTCAACGTTATATGGCTCCCAAAACCGCTTGTTTTTAACAGCCCGGTGCGCCTCTGTCCAGTCAATTCCGATATAAAGCGTAACTTCTTCCGGCTTGAAATGATCTTCAATCCACTTCCGCGCCATCTCACGCTTTAATATCCGACTGCACGGATCAACACGGCTATTGCCCATATACCGACTATCTTCAAATGTGCGCCATATATCTTTGCCAGCCGACACCCATTCGAGATTTCCTCCGATTAGCGCCGCACCCTCGCGTAAGAATCTATATGCATCATCGTCCTCACCACGATGCGGATGGTTATCGTTAAGCTTTTTTGTATCGGTAAATAGTTGGATAATGTTATCAGTTCCATATTTTTCGGCTACACGCATTCCGGTTGCCCAACTACCGATTCCAGCGGAGTTAAATACGATGTGTTTCAATCTTCTTTCATCTCCCCTCTATAACATCATTGCAATTTGCCCTACTTGATTAGCAGCAACAGGATTTATCCAAAGAACTTCTGTGCGTGGTTGTCCTCTATCTGCGGTTGCTTTTCTCGTTTCACGTTTCCAGTGATTAAGACGGTCATCATACATTTGATGCGCATATCCAGATAAGATCACCGGACCAGGATGCGCGTCTAATGCTTCCAGCATTTCTAAATGGTCATTCTCATTCATTTCATGGCGGTATAACCGTTTTGATCGAGTGGATAAGATATACGGAGGATCCGCATAGACCAATACATCTGGTTGTTTGTATCGTTCTAATATCTGTAAGGCTGGCTGATTTTCTATTTGAACATCCTTCAGCCTGTTTGCAACCTCTATTATTTCGACAGGAATATCTTGCCATTGTTTAGGCCAAATCTTATTCGGCGCTTTATCATACTGTATATTGCTTCTCCATCCTGTTCTATCGCTCGTTTTCGCTCCAATAGCTTGCCAGCAACGGACAAGGAACCTTCTTGCTCTTTCAAGATCACAGCCTATTGATTCATATGAATCGTAGTACTCTTCTCTTGAATATGGAGTCCATTGGATTAGATAGGCCAGTTCATCAGGTTTGTCCCGAACCACTCGGAAGAGATTCACTACATCGCCGTCAATGTCATTTATCGTTTCAAGCGCAGATGGTCTTTTCCGAAAAAATACGGCACCGGATCCGAAATACGGTTCTAGGTATGTCGTATGTTGTGGCATTTGATCAATTATCCAGTCTGTCATGCTCCACTTTGCACCCGGGTAATTTAATATGCGTGGTATACTCACTGTTTCCTCTCTCCTCTGCTGTATCTACTCTTCTATGACAGTTTTTTTACAAAATACACCTCTACCAAATACCACACTCGCATATTAAAATGTCATTGAGGTGATATAAATGCGAATCGAAACAAGTATGTTTGCTAAACAACATATGGATTATATAAAAACCGCCCCCGCTGAAATGCTTGAATTTGATACAATCTTTGACCACATGTATTTTTACTTAATCTCAGTGGTAGGACTGATCCCATCGACTGCGAAGGACATTGTGGATGACTTTAAATCCGATCTTTTGGCTCAACCTGACCTTAATTGATGCTCTATAGCCGTATAGGGGCTAACTATTGCGCGTTAACAATGACAAATCATAACCCGATTCAATAAATCTTATCGTTAGCTTTCGGTTGACATCATTACCTAATCGATCATATATTTCGTACATTTCATCTTTGCTAAAATTGGTCTTCAGCAACTCATTGAAACAGTTCAAAACTAATGGCGACCAGTATCTATTCAAACCTTCTGCAATCGGCCTAGATAACCAAGCAAACATTTTGCATTTGAAATCCAACTCCGTTTCTACTTCATCCAAACGGAAATATACGTTGTTTCTAGGCTCCAGAATTATTTCGTTGTTGTGATTTATGAATGATTTTGGGAATACATGTAGTGCACGATTAATAATGCTCTTTAAAGCAATTTCGTTGTTCAACTTCTCGACTTCTAATGCCTTGTTTACATCCTCTATACTCATTCCCTATCACCCTTTCTCAATACTCTGTACGCAATGCCTAAAGCGTCACCCATCGCATAGCATTCCGGTATTTTTCGGGCATATTTGTCATATAAACCTCTATCTGCAAAGTACAAAGAGTGCCAAATATCACTTCTACCTGAAAGATGTTTTCCAAATAAGTTCTTGCTATAATCCATCTGAAATTCCCTATAGTCTGGGTTTCTGAACATTGCCCAAATCTTCCCGATATGTCTCATATGATGCCAAGCTACGTATGTCTCAAGCAGAAGCATTGCTAACGCCTTGTTATCCTCGCATCTTTCCAACAACTCACTTTTAAATTCGATCCTTGATTGTTTGTATCTCCGCTTTAGGATTTTACTCATTCCTTATCACCTTCCCCTAAAACATCGTCAATTAGCTCTATCGCCCTGTCACAATAGCTTGTCACTTCCCAAGGGCGTTCCCCATGCGCTTCGATCACCTGGATACTATCCTTTGCATCTTCTAGTGCTTTACGTGTTCTTTTATGTTCATCATGCGCAGCCAGGAACATAAATCTTGCTTTTTCCGCTTCCCGATACCAATACATTGCATCATCTTCAAACTTCTTTATGGTTGCGTCCTTCTCGGTAAGCTCGGATTGAACTTGTTCCAGTTCGATTACTATCTCTTGGGCGTCCATCCAATGCAAGCTTCCAAAGTCCCTGTATCTTTGCTTCAATTGTTCCAAGCGTTCTTTAGTCAGTCTTTCTTTCATCCCTTTTACCTCTCCCCTCTATGATTGCTAAGAACGAAATTCCCTTTTTCGTTGCTGTTTAATGGTCGTTCAAATATATGTCCGCAAGTGTAATAGGCGTATAAAGCTGAAGCGTATTTGTAATCACCTTTGCCGCACCAACACTTTTTTGGTTTATCCATGTTTATTCATCCTTTCAGGTGGGATAAAGCAGTACGGATAGATTCCAATTCATCGCCTTCCATGTTGTTATCAAAGAAGTTATCCCACGGTTCTCCGTCTCCGTTTTGATGCCAGTTATGAACTGTTAATCCTTCTCCGTAAAACTCCATCATTGCGCCAATGAATCTTTCTGCTTTTTCCAGAGCTTTTATAGCGGTATCGTGGTTTTCCCGTAGTCGGTCATATTCGGATAGGAGATAGGCTATGTCAGCCCAACTATTTTGTAAGAATGACTCGTCATCCATTCCTGGTTCTTGCCCTCTGAACTCTTCATATCCTGACCGACCGCCAAACGATATAATTTTTGAATCCTTTCCATACATTCCATATTCGTTGTAAAATAATTTGAAGATATACGGCCCTTCTGTTGCTTCCTTGTGTCTATCTCTTATCTCTTCTATCTTTGGGTCTATATTGTTACTCATGGGGGTATTAGCCTCCTTAATTCAACTCGTAATTGTATTCTGGATACTCTAATGCAAAGTAAGTAGGGCTGTTATCAGCTTCCGCAACCAAAAATCCACATCGCATACAATAGCTTCTCACCCACAACTCCGGGTAATCAGCCATGTTCCCGGTTGACCTTGTTTCATCGCATCCACATTTTGGACAAAAGTAATCAGAGAGCAATGAACCTTCTGGATACGGTCGTTGTTCGACAACAACAGCAGCTAAGCGTTCATTTAATTTGCGTTTGTTCATCTTCCTGCCAAGGATATATTTTTTTGTTTTTCGAGATACCCAATTGATAGACTCATGCTTACAGTAGTATTTATAATGGCTCCATCTTGTCCGTTTCATTGGTTAGCCTCCTTAAAATTTAGTATTTTCATCCGAAAACTAAGATTTACATTCGCACGCTGCCCTGTGAGCCTGTATAAGCTCCTTTAGTTTGTATCCTTCCGTTTATACTCTTGTGTGTTTATAACGTCTGTACGGCGCTCATATTAGCTGTGGAGGTGCTTTATACTACCTTCCTAGATTTAGCTTTGTTTTTTCTGAGGCTCTAGAATCGCTTGTATGACTTCCTGCTGGTATTTGGTTGTAAATACTCCTGTGCGGACTGATCGCGCAATCTGAGCCAAAACAAAGCCATCTCGTACGTTGTTAGAAGGATGCTCAAAGCCCCAGTGTTTGAAAATCGGTAAAACCATGTTGTCTTTTGCTGTGTTTCCGTTGCCTGTGGCAAATTTTTTGACTTGGCTTGGCGATACCTCTAACCACGTTCGATTTTCGCGATATAGTTCTAGGCGAATCGCATGACCAAGGCCGTATTGAAAATCAACGCCCTTACCCTTAGAACCAAAGCTAAATCCCTCAATCGCAATAACATCTCCAAATTCTAGTTCGCTTAAAATTTCCGTCACAATGAAGTCTATCTTTTCTGTCTTATCCTCTGCGCTTGATGTGATTTCAAAACCATCCAAAAAGTTTCCATCCTTGTCCAATATCGTTAAACCAGTCTGTCCGCTTGGGTCGATTCCTACGAATCTAGTCATTTATTTCTTCCTCCCCTTGTAGGTTGTAATGCATATGTTCCGCCTTTAATCTCGTAAATTGTTACAGTTCCATTTCTGATCTTCCTTACAATGGCTTGATGCTTGTCACCTTCTTCAAGCTTCTTCCACGGCGATTTCTGCCTGATCAACTCGAATAGTTGGCGATTGTTAATTCCTTTTGAATAAAATAGGCTTGCTTCATCCAGCAACTTAAACCTATGCATCCTGCAGACTGGCACTTTTGCAAAAGTTGCATTCGCCATTTCATCGCATCCAGGTATATTACATTGCATTTTTGCGGCCCTCCCTCTGCTCTGCTATTTGTTCAAACATGTCTATCAATCTATCTCGCATGAATCTTTCGCGAAACTCGCCGGGTATCTGGCAGGCTGATGCTTCGGTGGACATTTTAGCCATGATGCCGTCGGCACGTTGAAAACATTCAAAGAGTCGATATTCAAGAGATTCAAATATCTCCGTCATTTCTTTTTGCTATGCCGTTTCTTGGTAACGTCTCCGATCCTCTTTACTTGTTGCCATTTACCATCATTCCTTGCTTGTATTGCAGTTCGGCGCTTGCTCTGATCCGGTCAGCCCAATCACGGCTAGTGTCGTTTGCGATTTCCTCAGCCCTGCATTCGCTTGATTGCATCCTCTCTCCGTTTTGAGGTTGCTGTATTGTGATAGATGTCTGAGCTTCCAAGTATCCGGTCAAATAATCGCCCCTCTTCATCAACAATATTTTTGTATTTATCGTATAAGAGCCAGTTTTCCAGCCGTTCCAAGTTTAGATTTGAAGTGTAGTTTGTGATCTTACCTTGTCGCCCGTTAATGATCGGAAATAATATGTCGGTGTAAATCTTACTTGTAATATCCCCGGCCCCTAGCTCGTCCAAAGTAAGTAGGTCCGCGCTAACAGCCCCGTTGATGATATCAGTTAGATTAATCTTGGAATCAAATCTAGTAGCTGTTTCTGCTAGTTTTAGCAGTTGTGGAACGTCCAAGAACAAACATACAAACCCTTGATGATTTAATTCATGGTGAATGCCTGCGGCTAGATGACTCTTACCGTTACCAGGTGGGCCGAATAAGAGCAACCCCGTTTCTCTGGACTCAAACCCTTCGACAAACTCTTTAGCGCCTTTCAAACTGCTTTCTGAGCCGCTGCGTTCGATGAAGTTACTTAGCCTAGCCTGTTTAAGTCGCTCGTTCATGATGTTTCTTGAAAACACCCGTTCCATTTGTCCGCGCCGATAACGCCGCTCGCTTTCTTTCTCAGCCCTCTCATTCTCAGCTATCACACAGGCACATGCCCTTTTTAATCCCCATTGCTTTTTAAATGGCACGTAGGTTCTTCCGATCTCCTGCCTACATCCCAAGCAGCAGTATGTTCCATCGTACTGATCATCAGCGAACAAAGATGTCGTACTTCGAAGGGGCCGAAGGATCTCCGTTTTCTTGAATTGGCTTTCTAGTTCCCGGAACACTCCCGGCATTGGATTGTTGCTGAACTGCCTCTTTTGATGTTTTGGAATGGTGCTCATTGTATTGATTAGTAGTTGCTTGTCCTCTGCCGAAAGGTTCAGATTGTTTACGTCCACCCTTTGCCTCCTCCTCTTCTACTCTTTTGACAACCCAGTTTAAAATAGCTCGGTAATCACTAGCGTATTTCTTGTTATTAGCTCCTTTGTAATTGTCCAGTATTTCAATCATTCGTTTCGCCCGATCTTCCCCATGTGTTGCTGCTAACTTGTCATATTCTTCTTGGGTCAGTTTTACAAATTCAGCAAATGCAATTTTGGGTATAATATCTTTTTTAATTACTTTCTTATCATTCTTAACATTCTTATCATTCTTGTTTGTGGTTTTCTCTTGGTTATCACTTGGTTGAGACTTGGTTACGACTTGGTTATCAGCTTGGTTATCGTCTGTGTCGGAACCCTGATAAATCCCATAGTTAAGCACTGTTATTAATGTGTAGTTACTGGTTGGAGACTTGGTTAAAAAACCTAATCTCTCTAATTTGTCTAGGCATGTTCTTATTTTCATGTCTGTTACATCTTTGTCGCCACCAAACCATTCCTTGGCAATTTTGTTCCTCGACACAACCAGTTGACCGCGCTTTACCTCAACCTCAATATCCTTATATTTGTCGTACCAAACGCCATCGTCATGATTGGCGTTCAGCGCGATATAAATTGCAATAACCTTCTGGATTGCAGTGAGTCGGGAGAAAGTCTCACTCTCCATTAGTTTCCGGTGAAGCTTAATCCATCCGTCCATTTCACCACCTACTATTCATGTGCTTTCTTATAAAGCTGCTGCCGATATTCTTCAGCCCACGCCCGACCTTCTGCCGTATAATCCACCCAGTTATGACATGTGCCTGTATTAACTGCTGGACCGCATAACATGGCTATGTCGTTTGCTGTAGTACTGCCCTCGATCTTCCAGCGCCGTACAAGGTGAGCGGCTTCAAGATATCCGGTCTTATTACAACGTTCACAGCGTCCTCCTGACCGTTCTAGCGCCGTCTGATAGACATCAGGTGTAATTCGTCCGCGCATCTTGCTTGTAGGCTTACGGCGGCGATAGGATGGTTTGGAGACTGGGTTATATTCAAAGTTCATCTAGTTCACTCCTTGCTGATAATCAATGCGCAATCTCAGTTTCAAGGCGTGTAATTCCTCTGTAGTTGATACAAGGGCATTCCTCCAACGCATCATATCTTGATATAAGTCGGCTTCTTTCAGACGCATATCATGCACTGCTATTTCAGCAGCCGCCGCCTTTCCTCCGCTCGCCGATTTATAAGCCAAGGCATACTGATATTTACGATCTGCATAATGACGTTTGTAATCTCCATCAACTTGGCTTGATACTCTGCCGATATACATTACGCAATTAGATAATAGGTTAATCTTTGACATTAAAGCGCCTGGATTGTCATCAGGAAGCGCGTCGGCTTCCTGGCGCAATCTAATGATCTGTTCAAGGTAGTAATCTATATCCGCCATGACTACACCGCCTTAGAACGGCAAATCATCGTCTGATATGTCGATTGGTTTACCATCATCAGAAAATGGGTCGCTTTCGTTAGCTGATCCATTATTCGAGTGATTACTGCTTTGCCGCGATTCCCCATGTTCTAAGAATCGAACATTATCAGCTATGACCTCGGTGATATAGATTCGTTTGCCTTCGGAGTTTTCATAATTCCGCACTTGAATGCGCCCCTCTACAGCTACTAAACGCCCCTTAGCCAAGTAATTAGCGCACGCCTCAGCCGCTTGCCTCCATACAACAACGGGGATAAAATCCGCTTCGCGTTCGCCGTTTTGCGAGGTGAACGGTCTATCAACTGCCAAAGTAAATTTAGTTACTGCTATCCCGTTTGGTGTGTATTGTAGCTCTGGATCACGGGTTAATCGTCCGATTCCAACCCATCTATTAAGCATTCTCTTGTTCCTCCTTGGCCTTCTTATCTAGTAAGTTTTTAGTAAGCGCTTGTTCCATTTGCGAATAATTCCAACCGTCTTTTGTTTTCTTGGTTACCCAATCGTCAAATCCATCCAGTGAGTTATCACTTAATAGTTTCCATTTTGATTTAAGAGAAGAAGGAGGTTGTTTTGGGCCTTTGTCATCGGTTTGTTTTGGATCTCTCGTGCCAGAATTTCCGTCATCATCATCCTCAGAAGCTATACCAAGCAAGGCCGTTAAGCTGTATCTTCGACCGTAAGTTATGGCTGATCCTATACCTTGGGGATTAAAATCCTTTTCCCCGTTTTTTTTTACTTGGTGACCAGGTAATTTAAGCGGATCGGATTCAATGAACTCGCCGCTAGTGTGCATTAGTAGCGTTGTAATAGTCACTTGTTCATCTTCGGTTCCGGTGGATTGAATGTATGACAGTCCGTGCTTAGCCAGAGGCTCTGTGATAACAGATACCACCCCTTCCAATGGAACATATTTGCTATTGAAAAATGGATTATTTGTATCTTTTTTAGGCTGTTTTACTTCGCTCTGGAATTTAGATAGAGCCGCAGAAATGTTTGAAATGCTTTCACTTGTTCTCATGTCCTCTTTACAACCTCCTAAAAAATGTGTTATTGTGTCCGTAATTAATTTTGTTAAGTGTCGGAGTGATCGCTGTTGGCGCAGCGGTCATTTTTCATTTCAAGACTCTCTAACGTCTGCAAGCAGTCGTACAGCCTATCTACTGGGCCTTCTAGGAACTGATCTAAAGTTATAAGAAGTCGAATGTTTGATTCGTTCCTTATATCTGTTAGCGGTCTGACTATCTCCATGCACTCCCTGATGTAATCGAGACTCTTCACGTTTGCGCTCCCTCCTTCTTCTGTCGTATTCGTCTCTGACAACCGCATTTGGAAAAAGAAAGTATTTGCCGTCCAGACTTGTTCCGATATTCATCTCTTTTGCAAGAAGAATATCTGCGGATTCTTCGCTTACTCTCACTCTCATTCCTTGATGCATAATGGCCTATCCTCCTTATCAAGGCTCCTTGTTCACATTCCATAGCTTCCTTAGCGCAAGAATCGCAATGTGGTTGCCAGTAACTCCCCGTAAAAACTTCATATTCAGCTTCTCTTGGGCACCCGGCGCATTCAATCATGATGGCATCAACGCCAATTCCGATTCAATCCAATCTAAAGCTGCTGGGTAAATTTCAGGATCACAATCAACTCGCCCATTCAACAATCTCCAACGGTACAGCATAAGATCATATCTTCGTTTGCGTATGATCATAAAATCGTTCATTGTCATGCTCCTTTCTGAATGTAATAAATGTGTACCGGACCGGATAACTCCTTAATCTGCTTAGGTGTCATGTAATCAGTGCTAAGATTTACTCCGGGGGCTTCACGGTGGAGGAAATCAAGGCGTTGTACAAACTTGCCTTTATGCTTGGATTCATATCCCATGGCTTGTTGATCCTTTCAGGTAGGTATTTTGGCCTCTCATGTCGAATAAATGTCATTACTACTTTTTTTGAATGGGGTGTCTCTTGTGAGTGATAAAGATCCGTTTGAAAGTATCAGAAGAATGAACGAGACTGTAAGGCGCGCGATGCTTCCTGCTATTCAATTTCAGAAGCAAATTTCAACGCTTAACGTTCCTGAAATGACTCAAATGATCAAATTGGAAGAATCGATAAGATTGATGTTAAAAAATATGAATGATGATTATATGAGAGCCATCGAGGCTGCCGTCCAAACTCCCAAATACAACTTTGAATTAATAAAACCAACCATAGAAAGCTTGTCTCAACTTAAGAACTTCACTATTCCAGTACCAGATGTGATAATTCCTAAAGTTACCGACTTATGCAAATCACTAGAACCACTTCTAGAAGATGAAGAAGAAATTGAAGATTCAAGTCCGACTATTAATATCACGATCAATAACTACGTTAATGAGACTTCTTCATGGACGTGGCCCGTAATAATTTCTTTAATATTTACCATTCTTCAATTGTTGCAGCCGATTTATCAGACACATCTTGATGATGTAAAAAATCGAAAAGATTCAATTGTCCAAGATAGTCGACATGAAGAATTAATCGAAAAGTTCAACGAATTAATAAATGCTATTCCGCCTGCAATTTCTGAACATAACCACGAAGAAGAACTGCCATCTCCTCATAGTCCTGAATAACATTTTCGAATTGCTCAATTGACTGTTCATACCGTTGGTTGAGCTTTTGTCTCTCTACTGCATACCAGTAATTTAAAAATGTCACTCCCGCAAATGCGAGTATGATGATTAAGTTGATCATTTTAGTAAAAGCGGAACGCTTGTTCATTTGCCCTCCTAACCAGCCCGCCGTATCGGCTTCCAGGCTTCAACGTAATTCAAAACATCCTGCAACTCATGGCGTAATACATCTTTGTAACTTGCAACTTGCCAGCGGTCTTTGATTTCTCGGTGGATCTGCCTAAACAGTTCACCGCGCTCTGCCTTATCCGGTTCGATGGTACATACCTTTTTAGCAATTGCTTGTTGTAACCGCCGCTGCTGGCCGCTGTCTAAGGTGATTTGCTTGTCCACTTTGTGTTCAACATCATCCAGACGTTCAACAATCAATTCTTGACTTGCTAGTAAGTTATGAGTAGCTTGCATGAGTGCTTTTACCGGATCAACTGGGCGTAAACTTAATTGGTCACGCATTTTGTTAAAAGCATTGATGTACATTTCCTTAAACCGTGCTGCTTCTTTTCCGGTGTAGCCCATGACCAGAAATGAGAAACCATCTTGTGTGATGACGTATTTCGAAAGAGTACGCCCCGACCGATCTTGATATGAACTGAGTCCAAAATTGGACTGAGCGAAGTCATCACTACATTCCAATTCGCGAATATCACGAAGAACATGCTTGTGTTCTTTCCCGAAAACCTCCGCCACTGTCAAACTATCTGTCACCGTCTTGCCGTTTTCGATAAATACTAATTGATTCATATAATCAGTCCTTTCTAATAGGGTTTTGTCCTCTCTTGTCGAATATTAGTAATGTTCGATTTCTACCATAAAGAAGGGAGGTTTAAATATGTCCGATAGAACTAGATTTTTGTCGTACTCAACAACATCGAAAGCTCATCAACTAGCCATGCTCTACCTTGAAAAAAGATTTTTAAGTCAAACTCCTTCAGTAGAGTTATTTATGGACGAGTACGATGAAGCTTTAGAAAAGATTACAGAACGTCTTCATCGACCAGCGCCTAAAATTAATCCATCTCCAGGACTTAAACTTTAAGTGATTTAACCAAGTCAGATGTTGCGTTCACTACCTCCGCTAGAGCAATTAGTTCTTCGGAGGTATTCATATTTTCAGAATTACCGATCATATCAGCTCTTTTAGTAATCAGATCACAAAGCCGTCCGATTGTTTTAATTACTGTTTCTTCCATTCATCTCACCTCCTTGATTCATCTCATTGCTCCTCCTTATCTCTTTCTTCGCGATACTTATTGATAAGAGCCATTAACTCAGAATAAAATTTGCTAAGTCTATTCGGCTCGATGTTTCGGAAATTGGATGCTCTATCCTTCCGAAAGGCCAATCTAAACGCCGCATACAACCCTTGCTGATTTTGGTACCATTGACCGCATCCATCGTTATAGTCGCTCCGTAGCTTCTTCTCAAGGTCTTCACGGATGCCTATCCATTCCGGTGTATAAATCCCTTTTGAGTAAAGAGCTTGCTTCTGCGAAAATTCTTGAATTAAATCAGTTCTTACTGATTCGGTAAGCGATTCCTTTAGTTGTTCAAACTGTTCAGGTGTTAATACAATTGCATTCGGATTCATTTGGTTACTCCTTTCATATGGCTTCTTTTTTCCTTTCCCTTTCTTTTTGCAGTTCTTGAATTTCACTAAAGTGATTAACGTGGATCTTAGCCAAGACCTTATGGAGGTTTATCCATGCTCTTTCTGACATCCCTTCTGGTTTTTTTGCTTGATTATTACTAATGTTTTCAGGCATTACATCATCTCCCTTGATGTGATTGGTTTTACCCGACTTTTTTAATAAGCCCGATTAATTCCGGAGACACGACTTCTTTAACAGCAGCAACTCGAAGGGCATCAGGGTCGGTTTGCAGGATTTCTGCCAACACAATATTCACATCATCTTTTGCAGGGGGAAGTTTGTTGTTTTGCATTTTGCTCAGAATCGCACGGTCCATTTTAATCCCGTGTTTTGCAAGTCTTCTGCAAATCTGACCAAGCGATAGATCCGCTTCTTGAATTGCTTGTTTCAGCAAATCAGCATAATTCATTTTTTCACCTCACTCTCGTTGTTGAATAAACATTAACACCAAGCATGGGTAGTAAATGATTATTCACTAGTTGATGCCTTCATCATAATTCTTTTGGTAATCCAAGTCAATAAACATTTATTCACTAGTTATAATTTTCTATTGAATAATTTATCAACGGTATGGTAATATTAGTAATAGAAAATCTACTAAGGCGGTGTCTTTTGTGACGTATTCGGATTTGGTAAATGAGTACATTGAGAAAAGTGGATTAAGCTTAGGGGAAATAGCTAAGAGAATGACTGACAGAGGAATAAAAATAGATCGTTCTTATATCTCTATGTTGAAGAATAACAAGACAAAGAACCCAGCTTCGGAAGAAGTGAATAGAGCCTTCGCAGAAGTAACCGGCGGAGATCCCGAAAAACTGGTGTTTACTTCTTTTATAGATCGCGCACCAGAAACGATTAAAGCTGTATTAGAAAATATAAATGATATTGATACATACATAAGCACTCTTTTAAAGAAAGTCGGAATGGACAATACACTTTTCCAAGAACAAATCAAGGAAATGGGTAGTAACGAAATCTCCAATATTACAATCGATGATCTTATCGACGTAATGAGTTTTGAAGAAAAATTAGAGGTCCTTAAGGTTTTTATAGAAGACTCTTTCTCTCAGAATAAAACTCTAGAAAAATATATTTCTGACTTAGATCAAAAAAGATTTCATGAAAAATCTAATGTACTTCCCTTTAATTCTGAAAGTTTATTACAAATACCATTAGTCGGCAGAATCGCTGCCGGAGTTCCAATTGAACGAATTGAAAATATTGAAGGTTACACTCTTGTGGATCCTGCAATTTTAAGAGGAAAAGAAGGATTTGCCTTAACAGTTCAAGGAGACAGTATGATAGGTGATCGAATTCATGATGGGGATATGGTTATAATTGCGAAGCAGAAAGAGGTCAATCCGCACGATATTGCTGTTGTAGTCATTGATCACGAAACAGTTACATTGAAACGCGTTCGGAAAGAAGGTTCTATGTGCCTTCTCATACCATCCAACCCAACTATGCAACCAAGTCTCATCCCGGCTGAACAAGTTGAAATAATCGGAAAGGTTGTAGAGGTAAAATTCTGGCCAAAGTGAGGTGATAACCATGAAAGCGGCTATTTATATTCGTGTTTCAACTGATATGCAAGCCGAAGAAGGGTTCTCCGTTGAAGGACAACGGCAAAAGTTAGCAAGTTACGCCCAATCTCAGGACTGGACCATCTTTGATGAATACATTGATGATGGATATTCAGCTAAAGACTTGGAGCGTCCTGAAATGCAACGACTTCTCAAAAACATGGAAGAGAAAAAATTTGATGTGGTCCTGGTCTATAAATTAGATCGCCTTACTCGATCAGTAGGTGACCTCCATAAGCTATTAAAGACCTTCGATAAATACGGTGTTAAGTTCAGATCTTCAACAGAAATATTTGAAACCACCACAGCAATGGGAAGATTTTTCATCACGCTTGTAGGTGCAATGGCTGAATGGGAACGTGGAACTATTTCTGAGCGTGTGCGATTCGGAGTCGAACAAATGGTTAGAGAAGGGAAACGCCCAGGCGGCATTATACCGTACGGCTATACCCAAGATGAAGAACTTGTACAAGAAGAAGCGGAGATAATACGAGAAGCGCGGCGTTTATACCATACCGGACTTGGTTATATGTCAGTGGCATTTCAACTTAATTCAAGAGGATTGCTCCGTAGAGGGCGCGAGTGGACCGCCGCTACAGTCGAATATACTTTAGAAAACCCTTATTATGCCGGTATTATCCGATTGGGTTCTAAAACCTCCGATGGAACCTATGTGAATTCAAAACGAGACGAAAGAGTTAATTGCATATATGGTAATGGATCGCACAAACCCATATTTACAACTGAAGAATATGAAGAAACTAAGGATCTCATGAAGCGAAGGGCAACCGGGGGATACAGCAAAAATAAAATATATTGGTTTTCGGGAGTATTGCGATGTGGGCGTTGTGGAGCGGCCATGTTCGGTAGATTGACCACTAAACGATCAAAGAAATCTGGAGAAGTCGTAAGAACCCAATATTATATTTGTTCAAACAAACATGCGAATAAATCCTGTAGCATGCCAACATTTAGGCAAGTTCATATTGAACATTTAGTAAACGAGTATATTAAGAACATCATAAAAGCTGATTCTAGTATGATTGAATCAGAAATGAAGTCTTTAACAACAAAGCAAATCGATGCAGAAGATTCGGTGCAATTAGCCAAAAAGAAATTAGCGAAGGTCCTGAAACGTAAGGAAAACTGGCAATTCATGTTTGTAGAAGGGTTAATATCGAAAGAAGACATTCGTAAAAGAATCAAGAACGAGGAAGAAATTGAACAAGAACTAAGACGGAAAATTGCTGAAAGTAAAAACAATATTTCCGGATTACCTAGGCTAAAAACATTAATGAGTTACGAAGAATCTTGGCAAATTGCGAACGATGAAGAGAGGAAAGAAATTGTTTTCACGACATTTGAAAAGATAACAGTCAATACTAATTTAACAAACGTAAAAGGTGTGAAGAACAAGTACTTTGATGCCTATATTGATGGGTTGAAGTTTAACTAATATTCAATACCATTTTATATTATATAGACTTCCATCATGGCCGGTACTCATCGCCTGCAGCATATCCAGCGCCTCCCTGCCCCGAACCTCGCCGACAACAATCCGATCCGGCCGCATTCGCAGCGAGGAACGAATCAGATCGCGGATCGAGATCTCGCCCTTGCCTTCGGTGTTCGCATTGCGAGTCTCGAGAGAGACTAGATTGGGCAAAGTCACAATCTGCAGCTCTGCCGAGTCCTCAATCGTAATGACCCGTTCATCCGCGGGTATGTATCTCGACAGGGCATTCAGGAAGGTCGTCTTGCCGGAACCTGTTCCACCGCTAATAAAAATATTGTATTTACTGCGTACCAAGGTCTGCATAAAACGGGCCGCTTCCTCGCTTAGCGATTCCTTCTCAACCAACTGCTCCATCGTAAGCGGATGCTCAGGGAATTTGCGAATCGTCATCGTCGGTCCCTTCAGAGCGATCGGAGGCAGCACGATATTAACCCGGGAACCATCCTTCAGCCTCGCATCCACGATCGGCGACGATTCATTCACAACCCGATTGACACCGGATACGATGGTCTGGATAATATCCTCCAGCCTCTCCCGGGATTCAAAATGCAGCGCAAGCTTGCGAACTTTGCCATTCTGCTCAACAAAGACCTCCTCATGACTGTTGATCATAATCTCCGATACAGAGCGATCATCGACCAGCGGCTGCAGCACATCCAGGCCGCGAAACGAATCATATAGCCTCCTTACCCACCTTCTCTTCTCCGAGGAAGTAAGGTGGGTCAACCGATGATCCTCAAGCACTCGCCGTTCGATATATTCCATCAGTTGCCCGTCCTGAAGCGTCAAGGTAACATCAAGTCCGGATCGAATCTCTGACCGAAGTTGGGGAAACATTTCCTCCGTCATCGCTGTATATTTCCTCCCCTCAATACCTCGGCATTGCCGTACAGCTTGCAGCATAGCTGCTGCACATCGCGCTGATAGAGTGGAGAATGCATCGCTGCAAATTGCCGTATCCCATTCTTCCAAGCCGGGATGTATGAGAGCATCGCTGCAAATACGATGTTGCTCCCCGGCAGGGAAGTAACCTCTTCTCCTGTATACTGATTAAAGGCAAACAGAGACTTGCTCAGAATATGACCATGGACATCCGGGCGTGATCGCTCCAAATGATCGAACCAGAGAGACGTCTTGCGCATGACATTATCATCATCAGTTACAAGCCAAACCAGCTTATCCGCCCGTTCCAGCACCGCCTCAGCTCTTTCATTCGGGTAAGTGTCGGTATCAATCACCATGGCGTCGTACAATCCGCTTGCTGCAATAAATTCGATCAGATCCATGGTCTCCTTGCGCTGCAACTCGAGCATTTCATCCAAATTATCAAGCGGTGCAAATAAATCCCCCTGAAGCAGTGGATGCCTGCAAGCATACGCCGATATAGGGAACTTCAGCTCCTGCTGTCCTTCTTCTGCCGACTTCAAATCATAAAGCAGGCGGGCCAAACCTCCCCGCTGACCTTCATGAACAAGCTGACCTTCAAAGATCAGTCTGTTATTCACGGTTTCGAGACTCAAATAAAATACTTTAGCGCCTTCCGAAGCAAGCTGCTTCGCGATATTCCAGGATACGGTGCTCTTGCCCAGACCGCCGACCATCGAATGCAAACCGATCACGACCGTGCCAGCTTCCTTAGCCGCCTGTTTCCCCTTGTCCCCTCGAACCATATTCAGGAGCGAGAACAGCAACGGATGCAAAGGCTGATATTTATCCAGACTCAAACCTGAAGCTGCTTCCCCCCTCTCACATAGAGAGACCACGATCAGTCGCCCCGGCTTCGCTCCCTGCCACGCTTCAAGAAATGTCGGCTCAGCTAGCACGATATCCACCATTTCCCCGGAGTCTTTCATATACAGCTCAAAGGCATCCTGCCGGCTGAAACCCGTTATGATGATACGCCGGTCGAATTCGCTGGAGTGGACGTACTGCATAAACGGCTCTATATACAACTCATCCTGTACAGCCAGAACCAATCTGACGGGCATCAAACCCCCACCTTCCTTCTTTCCCGGAACACAAAAAAGCACCGCCCAAATCCCGAATTATCGGTTCATTTGGACGGTGCTCCCGTTCACGAGTTCCTAATATTTACAGTCAGAATATCATAGATCATTTGCTCAGGCAAGTCCCAAAAAATATATTGAAACAACTTCCTCTACAAATCTATGAACCGTTCCTTGATAGCTTTAGTAGGCAGCATGCACGCATCAGATTGGCCGAACCAGCGATACCTGTTATTCGCAACCCATCGGTAAGCCGCATCGCGCAATCCCCGCGGAACGATGATGAATGCATATAATATTGGCCAGGGAAACTTAAGCCTTTGGGTGATTCTAAGTGCAGCGGTTGAACGAGAGTATAACTTGCCCTGCTCCAGCAGAAACATCGTATTCATCGACCCGTCCGCAGCTCCTTCATACTGTTGTAGTAACTCCCTGCCAACATCGGATTGCAGCGATGCGAACCTGAAATAGGCACCGGGGTCATATCTGATAATCCATTTTACGGCACCCTGACACAACAGACACACCCCATCAAACAATACAACTGCAGTCTGATCTATACCCCTATCTGACATCCGCAAAACCTCCCTGCTAATTCCATTATATCCGTCTTACCATACAGGTTCAAAAGTGCGGGTAAGCGGTCCGGTCTCGAACTTTATATAACAAAAAAAAGAATACGAAGGAGTCGATCCCCTCCGTACTCTTTTATTTCGCCAGGGCTTACTTTTACTCTGCCAGCAGCTTCTCGATCCATTGGTTCTCTACAAGCTGGCTGTTGAAATCTTCCTTAAAGCTCTCCATACAATTGCAAATGTAGTCTTTACGGCATACCGGACATGGCGTCTTCTGCAATCGATTGATATTAGCGAGGCGCCATTCTGGAAAACGGTGATAAAATACTCTGCACTGCGTTCCATCGGCCAATTTAACGGCAAATTCGTACAATCCTTCCTTTTCGTTGCTTCCGGCTATGGACACGTTCTGAATACTTGGTCTGTAAGACATCTTCATCACCCGTTTTATTAAAATAGAAAGCTTTTTCAAGCGGAAGTTCAAAAAATCATCTTTCAAATAAAGCTTGACTTTTGGAACTCTCACTTTTAGTACTAAGACATATTAAATAATTTTTTATTACATGTCAACTTGAATCCAGTATTAAGCCCCTGTAAATCGGCAGAATTCAAAAAAATAATAAATTCAAGCGTTTACATAAGCAAAAAACAGAATATCACATTGTATTATACTGTCCAAAAAAATAAAAAAGATCCTTACCAGAAGTAAGGATCTTTTTATCGTTGTTCGTAATGCGGTAGAGAGGACTCGAACCTCCACGGGCGTACGCCCACTACCCCCTCAAGATAGCGTGTCTGCCATTCCACCACTACCGCATATTATAACTTTTTCAGCAACTCTTTTATTATACACCGGAGTTCCAGAAAAGTAAACATAAATTTAATTAAAGGCTTATATCGCAAGCCCGTTCATCCAAAAGGATTTACAGGCCTGCATGATCTTGCACGGCGCATCAGAAAAGCTAAATACGTTTATTGATCACAGGATTGGCTTCTTCGGTAACGTGTAAAATCAATGTACTCCTTAATAAACTCCTTTTCTTTGTCAGACAGCACAAGATCGTTGCCTAGCTCATCCCATATATATGTCTCCTCATCTTCCTTGAAGTACAGTTGGTTGGGTTCCTTGCCCAATATGAGCCAATCCAGGCTAACATCGAAAAACCCAGCAACCTCAATCAGCTTATTGGTGCTCGGTGTCGATTTCCCTCTTTTCCAATCTCCCAGATTTCCCGTACTAATGCCCAGCTCCTCACAGAACGATTTCTTGGTCATTCCCCTCATTTTAATTAATAATTCAATTCGATCGTAAATGGATTGCATATACAACCGCCTTCCAAATATTCGTCTTAAGACGCATTTCCGTAATTTTGTTCTTGCGATATAACGTAAAAACGTATATACTTTTCTTTATGCAACGGCAATTATAGCATAATGGTAATTGTACCATTATTTCTATGCCTTTTACTATGGACTCCTCATGAACAGACACCAACGGATAGTTATCCCTCCAGCTATCTTAAGCAAACCAATACCCTTCTAAAGTTCAACAGAAGCAGTCCCATCTCAAATAGAGGGAGCGACTTAATTTTGCATAACTCAGGCATCCACTTTATAGAAATTATTGATTTGCTGAGACAAAATATTGCAATTATCGATCCGCGGGGCTTTATCGTATCCGTCAATCGTTCCTGGCGTCTGCATTCGCTCGAAAAAGGCGTTCCTGAATCCTTCGAATGGGTCGGGGTTAATTTCGTTCAGATTTACAACGCTCTCGCTGTCGATGACGGATACCCTCCCAATGAGCTTGACGCGGTGCTGGAGGGCCGAGAGCCCTTCTTCTGCAAGGAATTCAAGTCCTCATCCAGGCTTGAGACGAGATGCTTCACATTGGAAGCTTCGACGATTTACTCGCCTGACGGAAAAACTGTCAAAGGGGCGCTTGTCTGCCTTACGGATATTACACAGAACAAGCTGCTTGAGCAAAATCATTTAGAGACACTGGCTCAAATCTATACACTGCACGGTCTGCTCCCTATATGTGCGGTATGCAAGAAAATTCGCGATGAGCATGATATCTGGAACTCCATCGAAAGCTTCCTGGAGAAGCATACAAAAGTCGAATTCACTCACGACATCTGCCCGGAATGTATTCGTCGTCTGTACCCTGAATACTCCTCTCTGCTGGACAAATCCTCGTGTTCTTGATCTCGATAAATGAAAGGGCTGTCACTGACAGCATCAAAAAAGCGCCCCATGCAGTAGCATGAAGCGCTTTTTCTTCATTTTAACTTGTCACACGGCGCAGCATCGAGCTGAATAGGGAAGGCAACAATGATACATGGCCCTCACCAGGAACTTCGGTCATCGAGACGAACTTTGGAGCATATTCATCTGTCGTTAAGAGCTGGTACAGCTTATTAGCATCACTAACCATATTGGGCTTCTCCTGACTGCCAACACTCAAATGCAGCTCAATCTCCGCCTCATGAAGGGTCATATGCTCCCTATGATCCTCCCATAACTGAAGCAGGGTATGATTCTTCCACCAAATCGATGGACTGGCTGCAAAATAACGGCGGAATAAGCCTGGACGCGTAAATAACGTGTATAAAGTCAGGAATCCACCAAGTGAATGGCCAAATAGGGACTGCCTGGAATGATCAATCGGAAATTCCTTCTCAATTAGCGGTTTAAGCTCATATTCGATAAAATCGAGGAACCCCTCCGCCCCGCCCGTAAGCGGCCAGTCAGATCCATCAGGCCTTGCCGGCAGCTCGCGGCTATCAGCAAAGACCGTGTAATCATAGAAACGTTCCTGAGTTACGATTGGATCATTGGAGTGATAACCTATACCTACGATCACAAAGGGATCCATTCCGTGCGGCCCCCTGGTCTGCAATCTGGCCGCTTCCGCCAATGAGCCAAAGGTGGCATTGGCATCCAGCGTATATAGCACAGGATAACCTCCGGCAGGCGGTGGACCCATCGGTTCGGCGATAAAGAGGCGATAATCGCGGCCAGCGACCCCGGAATGAAAGCTCCATACCTTTGTACCCGGTATTTGCACCTTTCCCTCAAGCGTTTGCTTGGATCGAGAATCCCCCTCCGAATTACCAAAGAGCCATTTCAGGCTTTCCGGAAATTGCCTCTTCATGAACAGATCGTCATGCGTGCCTTCCGGCTCCACCTCCAGCTTCAGCTGAGTTGCGCCCATTCCTTTATCATGCCACAGCCGATAGGCCTCCTTGGTATGCTCAACCATATGACGCTGTCGTGTCTCTTTATAGATCCCTTCCTTATCTCCAACCGACATATACACGCGCTGATGCGCTTCAAAGCCTTTATGCTCCCGGATGAAATCGAGCACGCCTTCATACCAGAAGGACGCCGATAGCAGACCGAGCCGTCCAAAAATGTCCGGCCGCCAGCAGCCTGCGAAGAGCGATATCAGTCCGCCTAGCGAGCCGCCGATGATCGCCGTCTCCTCCGCCTGCCTTTTTGTGCGGTAATGACTATCGATATAGGGCTTGATTACATCTGCAACCTCATTTACATAATCCTGCCCCCGGCCGGCAAATGGCGAGAAGCGTTCTACCAGCGCGGCCGCAGGCCACGGCGTATATTCGTCATTGCGCGAATGCGGCTCTATGCCGATCAGAATCACCTCAGCCAACTGGCCGGATAAATACAGGTGGTCCAAATAGTTCAGGCAACCGCTGAATAACTCGCCTCCATCCTGGACATACACCGCCGGATAGCAGTGCGCTGTTGTCGCATAGGACGGCGGCAGATGGAGGACCAGCTTCCAGTCTCCAACATTAAGCTGCTGATATCGTTCCATACTCTCCTCCTATGTCTTTCCCTATCCCCTGGTTCGAAGCAATAAATAAACAAAATACGGCACGCCGATGATAGACACGACAATCCCAACCGAGAGCTCTGCCGGAGCAAATACAGTCTTGCCGATAAAATCACCGATCAGCACCATAATCATGCCCACCAACCCGCTGACCGGGATGATACGCGTATGTCGCAGGCCTACAAGCTGCCGGGCCAGGTGGGGCGCAATCAAGCCGATAAATGCGATGCTGCCCGATACAGCAACACTTGCACTGACCAGTCCGATGCTGCAGAGCAGAAAGATATTTTTCTCCCGCTCAACGTGCAGTCCCACGCTCTTCTGACTGTCCTCGCTAAGCTGAAACAGGTCAAGCTTATAAGACCGAAGACAGATTATCGGCAAAATTAGCAGCCAGGGCAGCATGGTGACGACGAACTTCCAATTGGCATTATGAAGGCTCCCGGCCAGCCATACGACGGCCATCTCGTAATCATTCGGATTCATTTTCAGGGATATATACATCGTGAGTGCCCCGAAACCGGACGCAACGGCGATACCGACCAGAATCAGCCGTTGCGGATCGAGTCGGCCCTTCTCCTTAGCGAACATATATATCGCCGCGGTAGCCAGCAAGCCGCCTGCAATGCCAAACATCGGCATCAGCATAACTCCAAGCCAGCCTGTCACCGTAATAACTCCCTGGAACAGAAACATAAACAATACGACAGCCAAGCCGGCTCCGGCATTAATCCCTAATATCCCCGGATCGGCAAGTCCGTTTCTGGTCACCCCTTGAATGATCGATCCAGCAGTGCCCAAAGCAAACCCCACGAGCGCTCCCAATACAATTCGCGGCAGCCTGAACTCGAACACCACAAGGTTATGTTCTGGTTGAGCGTTTAACCCTAGCAGGGTCTTGATCACATCCAGCACCGACATGTCAAATGTGCCGTTAGTTAAGCTGAGATAAGCAGCCGCAATCGCAATTAGAATACCGACAGTTAATACTGTCCAGAATCTTCGCTGCGTTATATTACTCACGGTGAGCACCTCCCTTGGTCTTGATCAGATACAGGAAGAATGGCACACCAATCAAAGAAGTGACTACTCCCACCGGAGTTTCAAACGGATAGTTAATGAAACGGGCTACAATATCACAAGCTGCCAGGAAAACACCGCCAAGCACTCCGGAAACCGGAATAATCCAGCGATAATCAACGCCCGAGAGGTAACGCGCAATATGAGGAATAATCAAGCCCACGAAGGCGATTTTTCCGGCCAGAGCAACGGAGACGCCGGTTAACAGCACCGTCGCAAGAATAGCCAAGGCCTTGATGACCCAAGTGCGGATACCCAAGCCCTGGGCGACCTCTTCCCCCAGAGAGAGGGCCGAGATATACCTGGAGATTAGCAGCGCCAAGGTCAAACCTACCAATGCGAACGGGATGCTAAGTCGGATTAGCTCCGGGTCCAATTGATGCAATCTGGCATTATACCAGAAGCTGATATTTTGCGAGACCTGGAAGTAAGTCGACATCGCATGAGCCGTTCCGCTAAGAAAAGTCCCGATTATCGAACCGAGAATGGCCAGTTTGACCGGGCTAAGTCCGTTAGGAATAAGCCAGGCTAACCCAAAAACGATAGCTGTTCCCAAGGCGGAGCCAATCAGCGAGCTGGTGATATATAAGTTGGGGCTGGCATTCGGTAAAAATACCATGCACAACGTAACCGCAAATACGGAGCCATCCGACACCCCCATGATCGAGGGCGATGCGAGGTAATTCCGGGTCATACCCTGCATAAGAGCTCCTGAGACTGCGAGGAATGTTCCAATCAGGATCGATCCGACGACACGTGGAAGACGGGAGCTTATAATGATCTGATGATCGACATTGTCCGGATCAAAAGCAACTATCGCGTTCCATACCTCCGCTGCCGTAATGCTCTTGGCCCCATATAAAATTGAAGCAAGGATCAATAATACAATGGCTGCCGGGGCCATTCCAAGAATGACCACCGGCAGCGTTCGTTTTAACCGCATCGTCAACACGCCTTATATTGAGCTGTAGTATTTTTTACTTGTTAAGATTGGCAACCGCTGCTTTCAGGAACTCGATCTTGCTATAAGCCGTTCCCCCTTGGGCAAGCGGATCGACGATGTTCACGAACACCTTATCGTTTTTGAATGCATTCAGGCTTTTCATAATCGGATCCTGTTGGAACTCATCCAGTGCTTTTGGCGTGTCCATATTCTCATCCGGCGAGAATTGGATAAACAGATAATCCGGATTCATCTCTGCAAGCTTCTCCTTCGAGATCAGCTCCTGAGCCTTAGCGGCTTGTACTTCTGCAGGAACGGCCAGACCGAGATCCTCATATAATACCGGGTTAAAGAACACCCCTGCCGGGTAAATGTATACCTCTCCGCCGCGAATCCGTACCGCCAGGACCTTCTTATCCTTCAGATTCTCTCCGATTTGCGACTTGGCCGCATCCAGATCCGCCTTGTATTTGGCGATTTCCTGCTCTGCCTGCTCCTCTTTGCCGCTAAGCTCTCCGAGCAGTCTCAGATTGGCCTCCCAATTTGTGGATATATGAGAATACGGGATGGTTGGAGCAATTTTCTCCAGCTTCTCATTGACCTCCGGCTTGAACTTGGTCGAAGTCAGGATGACATCCGGCTTAAGAGATAGAATTGTCTCAAAGTTCGGCTCCATTTTCTCACCGACAGACTTCGCTTCTGAAGTAATTGACTCGAACAATGGAGGGAACTTGCCTGAGAAGGAAATGGCACCGATCGGCTTCACATCAAGCACGATTGAATCCTCCATCGCTTCAACGGCGCCGGTAATTACGATGCGTTCAACTTTGGCCGGAAGTGTATACTCCTGGTCCAGATATTTAATAACTCTTGTATCCGATGATGCCGGTTGCTCTGCTGTTTCCGCAGGCTGCTCCGCGGCGGTTTGGTTAGAATTTTGCGCTGCTGGAGATTCCGAGGAAGAATTCCCCTTGCCGCAGGCCGACAGGACTACGGTTAACGCCAGAATTACCCCTAATAACATATTGAATCTTTTCATATTCTCTCTAACTTCTCCCTTCGACGACTCTCGCCTTAATTGATAATGATTATCATTATTGATAGTAAAGGAGGAGCGTCGAATGTGCCATGGACAAATTCCCGAATTAGCATGGACTTTTTCCCGTTAACAGGTCTGTTGCCGCTTCTGCCATTTGCTCCATCGCAGCCGGGGAATGTTCCCGCCACGGATAGGAATTAATCAGATGCATCGTCCCTTCTCTCACCGCCTGTATAGACATCCATGCCGGCGATGACGATAACTCCTTCCAATAGGCCAGTGTCTCCGAATCCTGTCGGACCAGGACAAAAATATGCTTTGCCTTGATCATCGCCAATTGCTCCACAATCAACGATGTATAGGGGTTTGCCTCTTGGAGATTAGGAGGTATTTCGCAGCCTAGCAGCTTGTAGAGTACTGCATGCACAGCTTGACTGTTATCCAATACCAGCTGATTTTGGTAGATACGCACGACAACCGCTGCCGGAGGCTGCATATACTGAATGATCCGAAGCCGCAGCCGAATGATATTTCGTTCAAAGGATTGCAGCCATTGCTCTGCCTCCGCCTTCCTGTCCAACAACGCCGCCAATGTCATTAGCTCTCCCTTCCAATCCCCTGATTCCAATGCCAGCTCATGGACTGGAGCAATCTGCGCTAATCTGCGCTTCTCCCATGGCTCCAGCTCTTGGACACATATGATCCGCTCCGGCTTGGCCGCCGCAAGCTTCTCAAGATTGGCCTCTTTATTATGATTTTGCCGATAGGCATCCAGATGCACAGGGATATCCGGGCCAAGGGAATGATACTGCTCGGATGACCATTTAGGATGCAATGGAGCCGCATAGGGGATGATCTGCAGCGGAGTCAGATATCCAAGCAGCGAGGTAGATCCGTATAAGGCGATCCTGTTGCTCCGCTCCTTCATGTATGCCGAAGGGGACAAGCCCATCTCTTTTTTAAACTTCCGGCTAAAATAGAATTCATCCTTGTATCCCACCAACGGGGCGATCTCCTTCAACAATGCACCTGAACCTAACATAAGCTGCTTCGCCTTTGCCATCCTTACCTGTGTTACATAATCCATGACGCTGTGTCTGTACGTCTTCTTAAACAGGTCTGCAAAATACTTCGGACTGAATTCTGCAACCTCAGCCAGTCGTTGTATCGTCAACTCCTCGTCATAATGCTCCTCGATATATGCTTTGGCTCGTTCAAGCGCCTGGGCTTTATCGATTCCGGCCACATTCCCGCTCTCGGCCACCAATTCGTACAGCAGCTCCTGGAAATCAAGCTGGGCCCGCCACTGCTTCTGCGGCTGACTATGATGAAAATTCCGGTACACTTTACGGCTTGACGCCTTCAGATTCTCCGCTGAACTTACAACGATATGGTCCTCCCAAAGCGTACAGGCGCCCAAATCTGTAACCTCTTTTATAGCTTCCTTGCATGAAGTATCCGCCTGATAGAGACTAAAATGGAACACAGCTGCTGTCACAAGACCGCACACGCCACTCTTTGCTCCAAAGGTTCTTCCACAAGGACATAGCTGAACGCTGCCCTCGCTAAGATGAACAGTTCGTCCCTCCAATTCAAGATCGAGCTCGCCCTTGATGACTATAATCAACGCATTTTGCATAGCCAGCTGCTGCTCCAGATTCAACCCGTTCTGGTTATAAAAATCCGCATGCCACAGCCTGACCATCATAGCTTGAAGATCGGTTTGTATATGGTTTGCATGGATCATCATTCATGTACCGCCTTTATTAATTGAGAATGGTTATCATTATCATATAGGTATCATACCATAAACCGCTCTGTCTGCGATAAGGACTTTCCATATGACTCTTTTATTCCCATAAAATAAAAAATAACCTCACTCCTTTTAAGGAATCAGGTTGTTCATAGGCAACGAAAAAAGCACCCGCCTTAGCGAGTGCTTCCTGTCTGTATGCGGTAGAGAGGACTCGAACCTCCACGGGCATACGCCCACTACCCCCTCAAGATAGCGTGTCTGCCATTCCACCACTACCGCATATGAACATGGTGACCCGTAGGGGATTCGAACCCCTGTTACCTCCGTGAAAGGGAGGTGTCTTAACCCCTTGACCAACGGGCCTTATTAATTAGGTTCCAAAAGCAGCGACAAGAAAGATTATAGCAAGAACTATTAAACATAGCAAGATGTTTTTTGATATATTTCTGCGCCTTCACTACAGAAATAAAAAAACTCCCGGCACCGTTATGCAGCGCGGAAGCTTCACTCTGACGAGCCCTTCTCATAAGGATTCTCATCTCTTGCAAATGAAGTTATTCAGAACGGAGAGAGAGGGATTCGAACCCTCGCACCGCTTACGCAGTCTAACCCCTTAGCAGAGGGTCCCCTTATAGCCACTTGGGTATCTCTCCAAGAAATGGCTCCCCGAACAGGACTCGAACCTGTGACAACTCGATTAACAGTCGAGTGCTCTACCGACTGAGCTATCAGGGAACATTGAACAACTATCAGAATAAATCCAATTTTATTACGCTTTCATCAGAAAGTCAAGATAGCGTGGCAGACTTTTGCCAGATTGCAAAGTAAGCTATCAGCGGACAAGCTAAGCCAATAAAAATTTAAAATTCTTCTCATTCCCCCCTTGCCAAATTCCAAATGGTGGGTATAATAAAAACAACGTCAAAATAAATTTAATGTTAAATTAAATTGAACAAGTTAAATATTTTATTGAGAGGAAGATGTTTATGCCTGAAGCTATTTTGGTGAAGGAAAAGAAACTCTCCGGGCTGTTTGCTCATAAAGAATTTACGCTTTATCTTCTGGCCAGGGTGATCTCTCACTTTGGCGATTCCATCGACTCGATCGCTTACAGCTGGATGGTCTATATGCTCACAGGATCAAAAATCATGATGGGAACTCTGTTCGCTCTTAATTTCGTACCGGGCATTCTGTTCAATTTCTTCACTGGTGCTCTAGTGGATCGCTGGTCGAAGCGTAAAGTAATTGTCATTACCTATTCTTGTCGCGGCCTGCTTGTCATTTTTACAGCACTGCTGTATTGGCAAGGCTGGCTACTGCCCTGGCATCTGTACGTATTGACCTTTACGATCTCCACCATCGAATGCTTCTCGCATCCTGCAGAAATGGCGATCGTCCCTTCCCTGCTTCCAAAACACAGACTATTAAGCGCCAACTCTATCTCTACCTCCGCCACAAGAACTGCCGAATTAGCCGGCCTTGCCATTACTGGAGGTATGATTGCCTTCCTGGGCATTTCCGGAGCAATCCTGCTGGATGGAATCACCTTCTTCGCAGCTGCTGCGTTGATAGCCTTTATCCGGGTCAACCCTGTCAGTGAAGAAACCGGAGAAGATCCGTCTCACACTTCAACTGCGAAAACCTCTTTTATTCAGGAAATCAAGTTTGGACTTAAGTTCCTCTTTTCCAATCGTATGATCGTCACCATTGTCATCTGCGCGGCTTATGTTAACCTTTGTCTTGCTCCCTATAATGTATTGACTCCGGTCTATGTAGCAGAAATTCTCAAATCCGGCCCCCAAGGGCTCAGCATACTCGGAATTGGCATGATTGGCGGAATGATTGTAAGCGCGCTGTGGATTAGCCGCAGGGGCCTACGGTTCAAGAAAAGCCAGCTTATTATTTTGGGTTATTTGATGCTTGGTCTAAGCTATTCTCTGTTGTATCTGCCTACCTTCTTTCAGGTTCATTCACTTTACTTTGCCGTCCTTATCACTTTTTGCATGGGGATATCGGTTACACTCATCAGCACGCCGGCTACTACTTATTTTATGGAGACTGTACCGAAGGAGCTGCTGGGCAGAGTAGGAGCTATTTATAGCATGATCTGTACGGCGGCCATACCGATTGGCAGCGCTCTGGCCGGAGTTTTAGGAGAATGGATGGAAGTCAATCTGTTATTTCTTATCTTCGGCTTACTGATGATCGTTCCGTTCTTCTATTTAATAAGCCGGCGCAGCTTTCGTGAAATCTGACAGCGGCTACCCGGCCGCTTCTATCTTGTACTTTCCCTTGCATGCGTTATACTAAAATGAAGCAGTTATATGAACTTATTAGATTCCAGGGGGACCACCGTGAAAAAGGAACTCAAAACTTTAGAAGAAATCCGTATATACTCCGATCCCTATCGCATTCAGATTCTGAATGAATTTATAAGCTTCAACAGACCGGCAACGGTCAAAGAAGTGGCTGACGCACTTCATGAAGTGCCTGCCAAGGTGTATTATCATGCCAAAAAGCTGGAGAGCATCGGGATGCTTGAATTGGTGGATACCAAGCTGGTGAACGGAATCACAGCCAAATATTATGAGCCTTATAAAGGCAAGGTCATCATTAGCAAAAGCGATGTTGATGAGACGATCAAGCAGGTATTCCAATCGGAGGCCGAGAAGTTGGTCTCGAACTTCTATGATGAGAACAAGAAGCGTTTCCTGCAGAATTACAGCGGGAGCAGATCAAAGGGAAATTTAATTAATAATAGCAGTATGTATTTAACAGAGCAGGAAGCCGAGCAGCTGTTCTCGATGATTAATGAATTTTGTGAGCAGCATGGCCACCCTTCCCCGGAAGAGGGACGCATGAGGTACGAGTTGTTCTTTACTCTATTTCACAATCCGGATATTAAATCCAAATAAAAACAACCATCGTCTCCATTGTAGGAATGATGGTTGTTATGCTTATTCCTATTCAATTGCTCCAGCTTGCTCCTCGTCCGTCTTGTTCTCATATCCGCGAAAGCAAACTGGCTTCGTCCATCCTCCGGGTTGCGCTTGCCTTCTCTGACGCATTTTTGCCGAAATTTCTTCGCCTTGGATACTGCCATACATATCACTCCTCATCTGTTGATAGCTCTAGTATAACATAAAACCGCATCTCTATATGGCATGCAGCTTCAATACGCCTGAACACCGGCCACAGCGGTACCGCGCAGGGTCTACCTTGCGTTTGCGCTTATACTCCATTCCACAGCGGACACATACTAACTTATAGCGATAGGGCAAAGTTCGGCGTTGGGCAGCCCCCGGGAGCGACTGGCAATAACGGCTTCCATCTACCTTTTGCAGCAGTGCCTTGAATTCAGGGTCCCGGTGCTGGTACCCTTTGCCCGATAAATGAAGATGATAGTGGCACAATTCATGCTTAATAATCTTCTCCACCTCATCCAGGCCGTAGGTCTGAAGCTGCGCGGGGTTAATCTCAATGTTATGGCTTTTCAGAAAATATCTTCCCCCGGTCGTCCTTAAGCGCCCGTTAAATGAAGCTTGATGGCGAAAAGGCACGCCGAAGCTGCGCAGTGAGATTTCCTCGACCCATTCCTGTAGCTGTTTGTCGTCCATCGTTGCGGCTTCTCCTCTTTGCTATAGTAACTGGTTCTACTTTATCATAACACGCCGGTCGTCGTGCTGATTTTACTTGAATTTTAACTTCCTCTTAGGCTACACTGTCAAGTAGTAATGACAGAATAAAGGAGATTATTCGTGATGCCTTCCATGAGATACGTCATTTTACAGCAAAATAGCGATCTGAGATTTGTAGAAATGCCTGAAGAATATGCCTATCAACTGAGCGCGCTTAACCTGCGACTGAACAAGGAAATCGCCAAGTTAACTGCTGCCAATGTACCGAGCCTGCCGCTGGCTGTTGCCGAGTGCGACCGTCTTGACCTGCTGCATCCGTCCTTGCAAATTGCCAGCGGGATCGATTATATCAATGAGCTGGAGTCCGCCTTCGCTTCCATCCAGGAGGAGAATTACCCGCTCATCTCCCTGCTGACCGAGATTCGCGCATTGCAGGCCCAGCTTGAGCAATGGTATGAAGAAGAGGAACTTATTTAACCTTTATACCAGTGATTAGAGGGCGCCGGTTTTCAGCTCCGAGAAGGTTGGATGAAGCTAGGGACTGAGGAGCGCAGCGTACGTTCTGAGTACGTGAGTACCGGAAGGCCCGGCTGAATTCAAGATTCGATGTCGAATCATCTTTCAGTATAACTTCGAGATCAGAATTGGGCTTTTTGACTTCCTCATTTTAATAGATGTTCAAAAAGGCCGGTTTTCAGCTCCGAGAAGGTTGGATGAAGCTAGGGACTGAGGAGCGCAGCGTACGTTCTGGGTACGTGAGTACCGGAAGGCCCGGCTGAATTCAAGATTCGATGTCGAATCATCTTTCAGTATAACTTCGAGATCAAAATTGGCCTTTTTGACTTCCTCTATTGTGGCGGACCTGCACTTTTTCTGGCATTCCCCCATATGCTAAACGTACTAAGCATGCCGGAGGAGGAGATATCATTGCCAACTTGGCTAAGTAATCAAATTATGCGAGCCTTTAATAAGCGGGATCGCCGTCAGATACGATTACTCAATGATTGCTGGTTCTTCTACTATAACCGTCAATGGACCAATGGGACCCCAAATCAACTGCCCCGTTCCAAATCATAGCCTAATTAACCGTCTATAAGACGAAAGCCCGCCATCATCCGGCGGGCTTCTTTCATAGTCTATTGCAAACCGTTTGCAGAATCGTTAGGCTTGCGCATTGTCAAACCAACTCTTCCCTTCTTCAGATCAACATTCAGTACCCAGACCGTCACATTATCCCCTACCGAGACGACATCCATCGGATGCTTCACGAAGCGATCGCTAAGCTGGGAAATATGGACAAGACCATCATTCTTGATCCCGATATCAACAAAGGCGCCAAAGTCGATCACGTTGCGAACGGTCCCTTGCAGCTCCATTCCCGGCGTCAGATCCTCGATCTTAAGCACATCGGTGCGGAAAATCGGGAGTGGCAGCTCTTCGCGCGGATCACGACCTGGACGCTGCAAACTATCGATAATATCGCGCAGTGTCGGCACGCCAACTTCCAATTGCGCGGCAACTGCCTCTGGCTGTAGAGTGGCCAGCTTGCTGTTTAATTCTTTCGACCCAAGCTGTTCCATCCCTACACCCAGCTCGGCAAATAACCGCTCCACCACTTCATAAGATTCGGGATGGATTGGCGTACGATCCAACTCGAAGCTGCCATCGTTAATACGCAGGAAGCCGATGCACTGCTCATAGGTTTTGGCCCCCAGCCGCGGCACCTTCTGGAGTTGCTTGCGGCTCTTGAACTTGCCATTCTCATCCCTGTATTTCACGATATTCTTGGCAATTGTTGCATTGACGCCAGATACATAAGACAGCAAGGAAGATGAAGCCGTATTAACATCCACACCAACATGGTTAACTGCGGATTCCACAACATTCTTCAGACTCTCATCGAGATGCTTCTGAGATACGTCATGCTGATACTGCCCAACGCCAATCGCTTTGGGTTCGATCTTAACCAATTCCGCAAGCGGATCCTGCAGACGCCGCGCAATCGAAGCTGCGCTGCGCTCCGCAACGTCCAGATTAGGGAACTCCTCCTGAGCAAGCTTGGAAGCAGAGTACACACTGGCACCCGCTTCGTTGACGATCAAATAAGCCAGATCCTTATCCTTGTCCTTCCTGCCCGCAATTACATCAGCTACAAATTGCTCCGTCTCCCTCGATGCGGTACCGTTGCCAATAACGATCAGCGATATCCCGTATCTGTCGATCAACTGGTTAAATATTTCCTCTGCTTCCCGCTTTTTGTTGTTCGGCGGCGTCGGGTAAGTAACAGCGACCTCCAACAGCTTGCCGGTCTCGTCAACGACGGCGAGCTTGCAGCCCGTGCGGTAGGCAGGGTCGACACCAAGCACACGCTGGCCGCGCACCGGAGGCTGAAGGAGCAGGTTGCGCAAATTGCCAGCAAAGATCGCAATTGCCTGCCCCTCTGCCTTCTCCGTTAATTCAGCGCGTACCTCCCGCTCAATTGAAGGGGCAATCAGCCGCTTGTAAGCATCCTCAATAATGGAATGCAGTACAGCCTCCACCACTGAGCTGCCCTTGATACAGCGTCCGGCAATATGGCGATGAATCGCTTCTATCTCCACTTCTAGCGTCACCCTCAGCACATTCTCACGCTCGCCGCGGTTCATAGCCAGGATGCGGTGGGAAGGCATTTTCTTCGCTGCTTCCCGGTAATTATAGTACATCTCATACACCGATTCTTCTTCCGGTGTCTTCGCCTCCGATACCATAAATCCGTGATCCATTGTATAGCGTCGTACCCAGGCCCGGGTTGACGCTTCATCAGAAATCTCCTCGGCAATGATATCCATTGCCCCCTGGACAGCTTCCTCTGCAGTCTCAACAGCCTTCTCCCCATCGATATACTGAGCCGCCTCCTGAAGCAGGTTCCCTTGTTTCGGCTGAGCCAGTATCCACTTAGCCAGCGGTTCTAGCCCCTTCTCCTTAGCGACACTTGCCCGCGTCTTGCGCTTTTGCTTATACGGACGATACAAATCCTCAACTTCCTGCAGCTTCACTGCCTGTCCAATCGCCGCAGCCAGTTCATCGGTCAGCTTGCCCTGCTCTTCGATAATCCGCAATACCTCACGCTTGCGTTCACCCAGGTTGCGCAAATACTGCATCCGGTCGGCGATATCCCGCAGCTGATTCTCATCAAGCTCTCCGGTCATCTCCTTCCGATAACGGGCAATGAACGGAATCGTGTTGCCCTCATCCAATAATGATCCTGTCGTCCTCACTTGCTTCAGGGACAGATTCAGCTCCTTGGCAATTTGGCGGACAATCTGCTCCTGCTCCTCAGCCCCTGAATGATCCTGATTTACCGTTGTAGTTATTGTCGTATCCGATTGTGACAAGTGCGATCCCTCTTTCGTCTCAAAAATACAATTGTCTCTATTATCACAAACTTTCCGGCTCATTTCCAGCGTGTTAAGCTTTCATCCCCAGCTGCCGGATAAAATAATAAAGCATCGGGCTGCCCCGATGCTCTATCGCCTTATTTAGAAGTTGGAGTAAATTGAGTTCTCCCACCCTGCACCTGCATAAATAAAGATGCCGATCACAACAAGGAAAATGATGAAACCATAAATAATTGTTCCGATAATTCCGCAAACAAGTCCGGCAATGGCCAAGCCTTTTCCTTGCTCATATTTCCGCTTGAGTTCCTTCAAAGATAAGCTGGCGAAAATAATGGCCATAATCCCCAGAAGAAACCCGACATAAGGAATCAAGATTGATAAAATTCCTAATATCAAGGCTGCAATCGATTTGCCGTTAGTCTTCTGTACAACCGGTGGTCCCGGCGGATAGGGCGGCGGATAGTTATTCATTGTTGAGTATTGATACTGCTGATCTGACCGATTTTGATCCATTCAAAAAGGTCCTCCCCATAAATATATAGCTTCATTATAACAGATATCCCCAGTAGAGGAGTGAAAAACTTTACTGGCCTTCAGCCGACTCCACCTCGTATCTACCCTCAAAACAGAGAAATATTGCACTTCCTTCTTTCAGCAAACATTCAGCTTCTATTCAGATTACATTCAGCCTAGCTTCACCCTCCTTTCATATTCGCCCCATAAAATAACTTTGAGCCGCTTAACACCTATACATATGTTGAGCTATCGTTCGAACCATTATGAAGAAAGCTGAGTGATTCTATTTGAAGAAGAAATGGTTATGGATTGTAATTGTGATTGTTATACTGGCGCTTATCGCCGTTGCCCTATCGCTGACGCTTCCGTCTAAGAAGAATGCGGCGGAGCCCCCGCAGCAGAGGACGACCAAAGTGACGAAGGGGAATATTACCGTTAGCGTCTCCGGATCGGGCTCCGTCATCTCCACGGATAGCGAAAGTGTCCGTACCAAGGACGAAGGCAAGGTAAGCAAGGTGCTCGTCAAAACAGGCGACGTTGTCAAAAAGGGCCAAACTCTGTTGACCTATGAGCCGGAGGATCTATCCGACAAGCTCGAAGAGCAGGAGAATACATTGCAGACGCAAAAATGGGATCTCGAGGACCTCCAGGATCAATACAAACGCAAAGCCCAGGATATCGACTCCGAGGAGGAGTTGAAACAGATTCAGAAATCAATAGATAAGCAGCAATTGAATATTGCAAAGACAGAAAAGGATATCGCCACGATAAAAGAGGATATGCTTCCTCCCGATCCGTTGACTTCTCCGATCGCCGGGACGATTACCGCTGTCAACATTACTGCCGGGGAGCAGACCAAAGCGGGCAGTGAATTATTTGTCATTACCGACTACCAAAATCTAAGCGTGAAGACCCAGGTCGATGAACTTGATATCCCTGATGTGAAAAAAGGGTTGAAAGCAACTCTCCAGCTGGATGCTTTACCTGACCAGACCATCGAAGGCACCGTCTCCGATATATCGAATGAAGGCTCCGCCTCCAACGGCGTATCGCTGTTCGACGTCACGATTAAGATGAACCCTACAGATGGCGCGCGCGTCGGAATGACTGCAGAAGCGACCATTATAGTGAATGAGCAGGAAGATATTCTTAAATTGCCGATCGAAGCTGTTCAGAAATTAGGTGAAAAATACTTCGTAATGCTCCCATCAACGGAAAATGAGGCAGCGGGGAATGCTTCAACAACAACGGATACAACAAATGTTCGCAGAGCGGCAACTCAAGATCAAACAGCTGTCAGCCCGGACAGTGAGAGCAGCTCCAAAGCAGCTCCGGGAAAACCAGCAGATCTATCGGACAAGCAGGAGGGCTCAGGAACCACGAGCAATTCCAGGACTGGAAGACGAAACGTGTCAGGAAATATGAAAGAAGTTGAGGTTGGCGTTCATGATGAAAATAATATCGAGATCGTCAGCGGCTTAAATGAAGGCGACGAAGTCGTCATTCCAACTATTATTTCGGAATCAACGAATAATGCCGCTATGGAGCAATTCATTCAAGGCGGAGGGGCGGTCAGATTCGGTGAAGGCAGCTTCCGCGGTGAATCCGGCGGAATGATGCCAAGCGGCAACTTTAACGGAGGCGGCCTCACCGGAGGCAACAGACCTAGCAGCGGAGGCAGCGCTCCTAAAGGCGGTGGACAATAATGGCGGACACCCCAACGACACCTCCCTTGATTGAAGTGAACCGACTCGGACACGGCTATATGATGGCGGGCGAGATCATGAAGGTGCTCTCCGATATTTCCTTCACGATTAATTACGGCGAGTTCGTGGCAATAATCGGCCCTTCAGGCTCCGGCAAATCTACACTTATGAATATGCTCGGTTGTCTGGATATCGCCAGTGAAGGCTCCTATCACTTGGAAGGCGTTGATGTCAGCAAACTGTCCGATAATAAACTGGCCAAGATTAGAAATGAGAAAATCGGCTTTATCTTTCAATCTTTTAATTTATTGTCCAAATTAACAGCTTACGAAAATGTAGAGCTTCCGCTGGTATACCGGAATATCCCGCATAAAGAGCGAGTGAGGATCGTTGTAGAATCGCTGCGGACGGTCGGCCTTGAGGACCGCATGCACCACAAACCGCCCCAGCTCTCAGGCGGTCAGCAGCAGCGTGTCGCTATCGCCCGGGCCATTGCCGGCAATCCCCCGCTTCTATTGGCTGATGAGCCGACAGGCGCGCTCGATAGCAGAACCGGAATCGAGGTCATGGAGCAAATGAAGAAGTTGAATGCCCTTGGTCATACCATCCTAATTATCACGCATGATCTGTCGATTGCACAGCAAGCCACAAGAATCATTCATATCCAGGACGGCAGAATCATTGACGATCAGAGGGAGGCCATATGAATCTGCTGCAGAGCATCAAAATGGCTTGGAAGAGCATCATCGGCTCCAAGGTCAGATCACTGTTAACTATGCTTGGAATTATCATCGGCGTATCCTCGGTCATTATTCTCGTCTCCGTCGGCCAAGGAACCACTTCGCAAATCACTTCCCAGCTGGAAGGACTGGGCACAGATCTGCTGACGGTAAATATTATGGGCCGGGGAGCCGCTACTTCTCTCTCGCTTGAGGAAGCGATGGATTTCGGACAAATTGAAGGAGTTAAGGCCGTGTCCCCGGTTATTAGCAATTCCGTAACCGTTAAGAAGGGGACGACCAATGACACCATATCCGTCGAGGGAATTGTCCCTTCCTATGAGGACGTTAATAATTTTCATGTCCAAACGGGTCGCTTCATTCTCGATCTGGATAACGACTTCCGGATGAAGGTCGCTTTAATGGGCAGCGAGGCAGCACAAACCTTCTTCGGGAGCGAAAATCCGGTCGGACAGACGATTCAATTGAACGGTTCCAGCTTCAAGATCGTTGGGCTGCTGGAATCCAAGGGATCAAGTCTTACGGCCTCCAACGACAATAAAATTCTCATCCCCTTGACGACCGCTGAACGAACATTAAGAAGTGGGGGCATCCGCTCAATTACCGTTCAAGCCAATGACTCGAAGCTAATCAGTACCGTCAAGTCATCGCTGGAAGCCGAGCTGAACAAGAAGTTCCAGAATGCGTCCAACTCCTACAGCATCTTCAACTCTCAGGATATGCTCGATACGGTAAATTCAACAACCCAGACGCTCTCTCTGGCTCTGGGAGGCATCGCAGGAATCTCACTTTTGGTTGGCGGCATCGGGATCATGAACATTATGCTCGTCTCAGTAAGCGAAAGAACGAGAGAGATCGGGATAAGAAAGGCCATCGGAGCTAAGAAGCGGAATATCCTTATGCAGTTCATGGTTGAATCCACCTTCCTCAGCGGGTTTGGAGGAATGGTAGGGATCGGGATAGGCTACGGAGTCAGTGCGCTGATTGGGCGGTATACCTCCCTAACTACTACAGTTCCTGTCTACATCGTAATGATTTCCTTCATTTTCTCCCTGTTCATCGGCATTATCTTCGGGATGATCCCGGCGAACAAGGCAGCCAAGCTGCGCCCGATCTATGCTTTACGCAGTGAATAAAACAGCAGCCTTACAATGGCTTCAAAAAAGCTGGCAACCGTAGCATAGGCTACGACGCCAGCTTTTTGCTGTTCGATCTATAAAGAAAAAAGCACCCGAGACTTCGGGTGCTAGCTTGAAAGCTTTCGCCTCCAAGCTGTATGATTAAAAATCAATCAAACCTAGACTAATCAACAATGCATCATTCACTTTCTTCATCGTCTCATCGTCTAAATGTGTGATTTTGTCGGTTAATCTTTGTTTGTCGATCGTTCGAATCTGTTCCAGCAAAATGACGGAATCACGATCAAATCCGTGCGTCGCTGCATCAATTTCAACGTGAGTCGGCAGCTTTGCCTTTTGAATTTGAGCTGTGATGGCAGCAACGATCGCCGTTGGGCTAAATCGGTTGCCGATATCGTTCTGGATGATTAGCACCGGTCTTACCCCTCCCTGTTCAGAACCAACTACTGGGGAAAGGTCTGCAAAAAATACGTCACCGCGCTTTACGATCAATGGTTACACCCCGCTTACTAGGCGGTCCAGAGTGATGTCTGCATCTTCCTCTGCTTGGAACGCTTCAGAGGCCATGGATAGGTTAATCTTAGCCATTTCCATATAACCCCGCTGCATCGACTCGCGGATAAATCTCTTCTTCCGTTCGTTCAGATACAGCTTCATGGCTTGCCGAATCAATTCGCTGCGATTGGAATTTTCCATCGCTACGATCCCATCTACCTCCTGTAAAAGATGATCCGGTAAACTGATCATGATCCGTTTGGTATTGTGCATATTGGCCACCTTTACTTCCACCCCCAAAACCTTATCGACCCAAAACCCTCGTATTAAAACACAGTATAGCATTATTCAAGGGAATTTATACAAGAAAATATATGCCGAGAGTATATCAAGTATGCTGCATATCATTATAAACAAAAATGATAGTACCGTACACACCTGATTCTTTCCATATTTCTATCATTCGATAACCCAGGCATAAAATCCTTCCCAGTCATAAAAAGTTTTGTTGATTTTTGTCAGGTTTTTACGAAATAAGCGGATTTAGTACTGATTCTGTCACGCCTTTACGTGTATACACCCGTGCTACCCGGTGGGCCATCATACATACCAGCTCATAATTAATCGTTCCAATCCAGGCAGCCAGCTCTTCGGCGGTAATTTCCTCGCCCAATTGCTGACCGATGAGTACAACCTCTTCGCCGGCTTGAATTTCTTCAGCATTTTCAGCCAAAGATTGTAATGACACCATACATTGATCCATACAAATCGTTCCTACAACAGGGACGCGGCGTCCGCGTATCAATACCTGCGCCTTACCGCTCATCATCCGGGAATAACCATCAGCATAGCCGATCGGAAGGGTAGCAATTCGTTCTTCCTGGTCGGTGATGTATTTGGCTCCGTAGCTAATAGCTGAACCGGGCGGTACTGTCTTCACCCAGACCGCTTGCGTCTTCAACGTCAAGACCGGCTTCAGCTGAACCTGCTGCTTCACAACTTCACCCGAAGGATACAGACCATATAAGGCGATACCGATTCGAGCCATCTGGCAGGTTAATTCCGGTAAATCGATTGCGATAGCGCTATTACCCGTATGTATTATAGGAATATGCATTTCCTGATCCCGAAGCGCATCCACCAAGCCCTGAAAACGTTCGTATTGTTCTAATGTATAGCTTTTGTCTCTTTCATCCGCGGTTGCAAAATGGGTAAACAGCCCTTCCACTTCCACATGCGGTATTTGCATCGCCCGACGAATGAATTCAACGGCTTCTTCCCCCGGCTGCAGACCAAGACGACCCATGCCGGAATCAATTTTGATATGGACCTTCAGCTTATTCGTAAATTCTGCAGGATCCAGCGTCACAATCGTATCAAGTACTTCCTCACTGAACACGTTAAGCGTAATATCGTGTTCCCAAGCGATCTGCACGCCTTGCGGAGGCGTGTATCCAAGAACCAGTATCGGCAGGGTAATTCCCGCATTTCTTAGCTCCAATGCTTCATCCAAGAATGCTACGCTAAGATAGTCGGCTCCCAGCGTCTCGAGCTCCCGGGAGATCGGAACCGCTCCGTGTCCATAAGCATTGGCTTTTACGCAGGCTAGCAGCTTGATCTTTTCAGGCAGTCTGCGGCGAAATGCTTCATAATTGGCACCGAGTACATCCAGATCTATTTCCGCTCGTGTGGGTCGATAAATTACTTGCACTTTCAAGTCACCTTCTCCATTGTTTTCAAAAAGTCCATGCCAAACGATACAATTATCGTAATGTTCTGAGGTTCTCATGTCAATTCCGCTGCAAGCCCCATATTTGCAAATATGTGAAGTAATATTTTGGACAAAGACAAAAAAAGACGGAAATACGGTTCTCCCGCCGGGAAAATACACCGTCAGGATGAACCGCAAACCGCCTTCTCCCCATTATTTACCTGTCTGGTCCTGCATCGAGGATGCGATCTTCACCATTTCTGTGACAGGCAGATTATCGCTCGTAATCCGGAATTCGAGTCCATCAATCGTCCAGCTCAAGGTTTGCAGATCATCGCCTGCGAGCCAGCCTGTTGTAAATCCCAGATCCACCACCTCACTTGGAACAAGTGACGTAGCTCGATCCGCTGCTCTTGTCTCGGATATCGTAAATTGATAAGCTCCTTCATATCTTTGAATGACAATGCTACGATCGCTGTCTTCTACAGCCTTGCTGTCGCTGTACACTACTCCTTCTGGTAAATAAGTAGGAACAATGATCCCGAATGGTTCCGAGAGAGCCGGAGTAGATGGTTCTTCAGTCCCTTGCCCGTTCGCCGCGGCATCCGGTGAGCCTTCGTCCGTTCCTGCCCCAGTCTCGTCAGCCGAAGGTACTTTCTCAATCAGCATTCCATTTTCATCTACCTCAAGCATAGTTCCCTTTGCATCCTGTGCAGCTGCATCCAGATTACGCTGCATATCGAATGACTTGTCGTCAAATTTGGTATTGAAATCGAACTTATCGAATTTCACTTCCACAACGACCTTTGCCTGGGCATCCGACACTTGAACCTGCTTCGGTGCGTAATTCTCCTTGTCCAGCCAAATCTTCTGACGTACCAGGGCATGCGTATTGTAATTCGCAGCCACATCAAATACATAGTTGTCCTTATCGCTTACAAACTGCCGTGAGCTATCGCTTAGAATGCTGCGTATCAGGGTCTGGTACAAGTACACCTGACCTTGGTTCTCCGGCCAGTCGCTCTGGAAGCGGAAGCTCTTGTTGAGGCTTGGCGTCAGTACATAGACGCCTTGGTCGTTGCGCAGCACGATCTGAGTGACATTCTTCTGCGCGTTCGTGAGTGCTATCCGGTAATAGGTTGGCTTCTGATGCCATACCTCCACCTTGTATTCCTGTGGACTATCCCCGGTATACAAGGTCATCGTACCGGATGTCTGGTAGCTCTCCAGCTTGGTTACGACTTTGTCCAAATCCTTAACGACACCTGCGGCGTCTTTTTTCCCGCATGCGGTCATTACGATGCCAAACACTACTATGATTGTCAGCATCCACGTGATCCGACGCATGAGATCATCCCCTCTGCAGTTTGATTTCCTAAACTGATACATGTCTATGAGGGAACTTGGCCGTTTATGCAGACTAGCTTGACAAGCCAGTAAGGAAGTATATGTATCGACTGGTATTTGCCGAACCGCGCCCGATTATCAGCAAAAATTCCTGCTTAATCGATACGAACGGCAATGCCAAAATGAGCAAAAGTCTAAGCAATGCGGTCGAGCTTGATTCTACGTCGGCGAAGGTTGAGCTAAAGATACGCAAAGCCGTGACGGCTCCTCCCCGCATATATAAGCATCATCCCGAGCATCCGGATATCTGTCCAATCTACGCCTATCATCATGCCTTTCGGCCTGAAGGAGCTGCCCGAGATTCACCTGAATGCAGCCAAAGGGCGGGTCGGCTGTACCGAGTTCCGCACGGCGCTGAACGCGCTTCTGGAACCAATGCGTGAATGCCGTTCCTTCTACGAATCCAGACCGGGTGATATCGATGATATTCTTAGCTCCGGTACGCGTCGAGCCTATTCGATTGCACAGGAGACCATGCAGGAAGCTCAAGCAGCGATGAGTATGAACTATTTCCGAGATATGAACGATAAAAAGGGTGTCCCCGGGCCATGATCATGGCTTGGAGGGACACCCTTTTGACTGACTTACCGGTTCATAACGACATAGATCATCTTCGCAACTTCCGCCCGGGTAAGCTCACCCTGCGGGTCAAAGCGCTGATTTCCTTTGCCATTGATAACATTTTGCGCCTGCAGGCGGTTTACCGCTTCCTTCGCCCAAGCCGAAATTTCAGCACGATCAGTGAAGACCGTATCCACCGTGCCCGCCGAGGTTTTATGCAAATAAGACATCCAGCGGTCTATCACAACAGCTGCTTCCTCACGCGTAATCTCTGCTTGCGGACGGAATGCTCCTCCGCTTCCCTGGATTAATCCAAGCTCTGCTGCCACTGTCACATAACCTCCGTAGTAGGTGTTAGAGGCTACATCGTTAAATGGCGAAGCCCCTTCTGCCGCTGGCAGCCCCGATGCCCGAACGAGAAGCGTGACGAAGTCGGCGCGGCTCATCTCCTGATTCGGCTGGAAGTGCTGCAAATCAACGCCGTTAATCACATGCTTGGCCGTCAGCTTTTGAATGTAATCCTGGGCCCAAGTACCTGTGACATCCGCGAAAGCCTTATGATACTCAAGTACAGCGAATGAAGATAGCTGATCCGTTGTAAATTCCAGGCTGCCTTTATTAAAGGCACCCCCTAAATATGCAGCTTGACCACCAGCAATCCGATAGATACCGGCATAATCCCAGTTTAGCTGTCCAGGAGCAACCTTTCTCTCCACCTTAACCGGTCCGGCAAGACGGTCGATCCCTATCTCCTGGCCTGCTTTCACAGCAACCATTCGCAGTGTATAGACCAGATCCGTGGAGCGATAATCTGCATTTCTATTCAATACTGTCTGTAAATCGGTACGAAGAGATGGATTGCTGATCGTCTCAATATACAGAATCACCTTGTCCGCTTCGATTGCATCGCTCGTCAGTGACGTTGCCGGAATCGTGAGAGCGATAGACCCGGCATCAACACAAATCGTCAGCTTGCGTTCTTGCAATTGTCCCAAAACCGCGGCGTCCAAATCAAGCTTGGCCGCCTCACCCGCGTCCTGCAATTGAATCAGGATTGTTCCCTTTGCAGCTTGAATCGCCTGTTCCAGAATCGGCTTACTGACTGAATAAGAGCCATCTTCACCCGCTTCAGCTACAATAACTCCATCCTTCAGCTGGCTTGAAGCACCCGGATTTGGAGTAGTCCCGCTATGGCCGCCTGCACCCGGAGCCGTTGTCCCCGGATCAGGAGTCGGGTCCGGCTTCGGTTCAGGATTTGGGTCCGGACGGCCCGGTTCTGTTGCGCTTCCTGTGTAGAATCCCCAGATGTCGGAGGTAGCGCTGCCGCTGAACTCGTCATTGGCTCTCACATACCACTGGTAGTAACGATCAGAGGCGAGTCCACTCCACCCTGCTGTAGCATTTGCACCGCTCTCTACCTGCGTCTTTTGACCGATCAGCTGGTCGGTGTAGACCTTCACACCGATATAATCCGTAGCAACGCGCTTCGTCTTCGGCTGCAAATCAAGATCCAGCGAGAACTCATCTTTGCCCGGGTAAACCTGCGGATCATAATAATTGTAATCATCCAAATAAGGCGAATAAGTCTTCATGTGCAGCTTGTTATTCTTCATATCGAACTGCATTAAACGGATATATCCGAGTCCACCTTCCTCTGCTCCCTGATAATCGGCCAGCATTTGATATACCTTGCGGTCGCTGATGCCGTCCCCATCATCATCCAGCTCATCAATTTTCAGCTGGGCGTCATGATAGTGGCCACTCAAGGCAGCAATCACGTTCTTATTAGGCTTAATGACCTTCTCGAAGATTTGGTCCGCGATCGGAGCGCGATTGTTCGACACTAGCAAGTATTCATGCAAGGCCAGAATCGCCTTTCTCTCCGGATATTTGGCAACGACCTGATTCATCCATTCGATCTCTTTGTCACCCAGTCCCCAACCCATATAAACGATGATAAAATCATTACCTCCTGCGGATACGAGGTCATAGTGACCGCGGTTATTATCGTATGAGCCGGCGAAGGTTGGCATATTCTTAAATCGGTCCTCACCAAAATATTTCCAGTAGTTCGTATAGTCATTTTGCTGGTGACCTACGTCATGATTGCCGGCCAATACGCCATAAGGAATGTTGGCATTCTCCAGCACCTTCATATCCTTATCCGCTTCCAGCCACTGATATTCCTGGTATTCCTTATCGACGATATCCCCGGTATGAATCACGTATTTCAATTTGATCCTGTCCTTGTTGTCGGCAATCCACTCCACATTCTTCTGATAAATATAAGGATAGTCCTGTGAGTAATATTGGGTATCGGACATCCATAAGAAGGAGAAATCATACGGATCATCACTGACCGGTCCTGATTTGGAAGCGGCAGCAATCTCATCCTGAATCATGATCTGTATCGTATTGGCCTTCGCCTGGTGAAGCATGTAATCACCGGCCAGGACCGTCGCGCTAAGCTCGAAATCCTCTGTTCCGGCAATCTTGTAGACAAGCTGCTCCCATCGCTGTGCAGGCTCGCTCCATGCATACAAACTGACTTTCCGGCCTTCAAGAGAATGCCCATTCCACACGATGTTTACTTGATCAGACGGCTTGATAGACGAGTCTAATGCAATTTCATAACGCTGATATGGGAACTGATCCACCGCATCATTTACCAAATACTTGCCATCCACCGCGCGGATATCTTCATATTCCTGTGCGGTCAAAGCCTGTTCGCCTTGCGGAACCATCATCTTTGGCGGTTCGGTATCGGAGGCATTCTTATAACCTGTAAATCCTTCCGCACGATTCCCGTCATATTTAAATCCTCGATAGAAGAACACATCCATCGGATCTTCGGTCGGGTCCGTCACTTTCACGGTCAGATCAGGACGGAGCGATACCTTTTCCTGGCCCTGCCGCGGAGATACAAGCTCCGGCTGGTTCGGATTCTCATTCGGCACGTTGAAGCGAATGGTCTGTTGTGACTTATTGCCCACTTTATCAGCAGCTTCCAGAACAAGAACATGCGCTCCGCCCTTTAATTTTCCGGACGAAGTAACATAAGGCAAGACGACGGATTGATCATCCAGCTTCGCATCAAGCCGATCGATCCCGGCCCCATGATCCTCCGCGCTTGCATCAATGGTGAACTGCCCGCGATATTCCTTGCCATCCTCTATCGTGGCCTGAATGGAAGGCGCGGTATTATCAACAATCACCGTGGATTTTAATTTATCTGTTCCACGCAATAGTTCAACCGTGTGCTCTCCATCGGCCACGTTGCGGGTATCCCAGGAGTAAGCCTTGGATTTAAGCAGCTCTGGCGTCAAATGAAAGTGAAAGCCGATCCACTCTTGCTTGCCGGAACTGTCTCCCATCTTGATCTCTTTGTCGCGTACCGCATAGCTAGGATCCCAGATTTCTGTGCCATCAGCGAGAAGCAGCCTGACGTTTTTGATCTCGAAATCATCCTTATTCTCTTCTACCCGGTCATCAAAAGGAGAAGACTTGGACCCTGCGCGGATATAGATGGTATTCTCCTCCCCCAACTGCAGGCGGCTCGCTTCAATCGGGAATGATAGAGTGGTATAACTGGTGATCGGATCCATAAACGTATAAAGAATCGTCTTGTCTTTTAATGACGGATCTCCCATCGTAATCGCATTTTTAAAATAATAATCAACGCTGTTCGCTTCAAATACGAAGTAAGCATCCTGCTCAAGCGTAGGGAAGGTATCCTGTTCGTTCAAGACTTTCCCATCTACGCGAAGCTGCAATTCATCCGGGCCTGCTTGTTCGGCTGTCCCCTTGAGCGTCATCTCTCCGTGAACAACATCTCCATCCTTCACATTCAATCGAAGCGGAGAGTTATCGGGACCGCCAACCACGTTAACCCGGACCGTATTGGACTTGATCTCATTCGTACCATCCGAGACTACAAAATAATACTCAATATATGAGCGGCCGATTAAATCGGCTGATGTTAATTTATAGTGATACAGCTTGTCGTTATAGTCCTCTATCAGGTTATGCTGGACGTATTGAGGCTGCTTGTCAGATCGGATAAATACCTGAACAGAGGCCACTTGACGATCATCCTTGGCAAAGGCCTGAAGGTGAAGCGCCTCTGCCTGATCTACGACGGTGACTCCCGTCATATCTTCTATTTCCGGTTCGATCATATCAGGTACCACATGGACCGGAACAGCCGGTACCTGCGCAGGATTCACTGTACCAGGCGTAGGCGCGCCTATGCCTGAGCTGATCTTGATCATCGTCGTGCTACCGTCTACAGGATATTTGAACTCAATCGCGTTATCCTCTCTTGTCTCATCTCCCGCAGTTCCGCCATCATAAAAAATAGCGCTGTTATAATAAGCGGCGGAAATTTCACGCTCCGTATTCGTCTTGATCACGACGCCTCTGGAGCCAGAGTTGGCCATTCCATCACTCTGGATTTGGAACAGATTATCATTCATTACTAGATTGGTATGATAGAAATTGTTAAAATCGTCTACGGAATAACCGCTGTTCATACTATTAATGATCCAGAAGACCACCGACTTCTGAGCTGGAATGACCAGATCAGTTTTCGTCGAGGCCCACTTCACATCTGATCCAACGCCCTTGTCAGGGTAGCGGTAATAGATTTTGTAATTGTTGAAGTTTACTGACTGATCGGTGTTGTTATATATTTCGATAAATTCATAAGCATCGGAGGAAGTTCCCGTTACATTCGTCGAGTTCGGTACAAGCTCTGTCACCAGTAATTGAGGCACGTGATCCGCATTGAATTGCGGGATATTCACATTTACAGAATAGCTCTCCACCGTGCTTCTGACCCGAATCTTGTAATCCAGTCTGGACTCTACCAGAGCGGCTGCCGGAATTGTAGCGCGATACTGCTCACCGCCCGAATTGCTCATTGCAGCTGCTGTAAAGCGTACCTGTGAAGGCGTCTTATACAGCAGCTGGACTTCCGGAATAGGATTGACGCCATCGGAAAGATTTTTTACTGTGGCCACAATTTCCAGATCCTGTACATTCACAGTTTCCGCCGGAGTATGAACAATTATAGGCTGCGTTCCTTCTGCTCTCTGAATCAATTGTTCATCCTGCACAATTCCTGGCGTTGCCAGGGTCTTCCCGGCGGTGGGAAGGAGGACCATATCGACACTGTTCGTATCCGGCAGCTGGTACACGATCCCCTTATTTAACGAGACATGCTCTTTATCATACGTTGCCGATACGATGACGCTGTTATCAACTGCGCTGCGGATTTGAATATTCCGAGATGCCGTATTGGCCATCCCCCCGTTACCATTGATCCGAAATAGATTCACACCTTCTACAAGATCAGCGGCCGCACTGAAATTGCGGATAAAATCCTGCTCACCGATCGTCTCGTTCACCCCATTCATAACCCAAAATACAATAGGGGAATGCGCCGGAATCGAGATGCTAGAATCCGGTGTCCATTTGTCTTTATTGTTATAGTAGAAATAGTAATTTTGACCGAATTGAATCGTCTTGTCCGTATTGTTATATACCTCTACATATTCATAGGCATCCGAGCCAGACACATTTTCCGTATCCGGTACCAGCTCCGTGATTAACAAATCAGGGGAACCGTTAGTTCCTCCCGGCATGCCGCTAACATCCTGAAGTTCTACATGATACCCTGTTGATCGAATCGATAGCCCACCCTGTTCAGTCACCTCGATATAATAATCAAGCTGCTGACCGTTAAGGCGATCCGCCGGGATCACGGTCCGATATGTACTGTCTGCTATCCAATCCAGCGAAATCGGAGCTTGGGGTTGTGCATCGACCTCATAATATACCGCTCCTGTTACTGATTGTCCATTATTTGTAATAACAGCATCAATCGTATAATCCTGCTGCTTATATGCAGCGGAAGGGACGTGATTCATCTGCAAATCCATTGCCCTCGCTAATCCGGCCGGAACGACCAGTCCCAGCAGCAAGCAGCTCAGAACAAGCAATGAAATCCATCGTGTGCCTTGTACTATAATTTTCAAAATCCTAACACTCTCCTTAATCCTTAATGTAAATCCGATAGATTGCTTGGCTTCCATCGACATTTCTATTAGGGTACATCCTGTGTATTTGGACAGTATTATGAAATTGTTAAAAATAAATCTACCAAAAGTTTAACAACATAACAGAAGGTTCATAGATTCTACTTATCAAAAAACTAAACCGGCGGATATACATCCACCGGCTTTGCTCTTCGTTCTCGTATATTCTTCTACTTTGATGGGGCCTCATAACAAAAGAATGATTGCCAGCAAATCAAATAAGGCAAGCGGCAAAATAAACGGGAAGAAAGTGGCGTGCGCCTTGCTACCCTTATTATGAACCCCGCTCACCTTAAGCAGTAGCTTCTTGTCCGAGACCTTAATGATCGTTCCGTACAGAACAGCGCCTGTCTTTGTCTTGATTTTAACACGTTTATTCACATATTTACGGGCCTCTTGATAACCGACTGATGTCGCCAAATGCGCTCACCTCCTGGGGTCTTGGCATAATATATGCGTGCTTCCCCAAGGAAGTGTGGGCTAACACCGACAACATCGCGTTGTTATTGGGCCGATATAGACCTGGTATCCCGAATTTCAGGTTCTGAAGCTCTACCTATCTATGTTTTATCGCTCTCTCTGGCAGGAATCACGATCTGCACAGTCGTGCCGATCCCGCGTCCGCTGCCGATGGTAACCCCGTACTCACTGCCAAAATGAAGCTGAATTCTACTGTGCACATTGCGAATCCCGAAGCCGGTGTTGAGCCCTTCAATCGGATCAAAAATCTGTCTAATCCGCTCTGCTGACATCCCTATTCCATTATCGATAATTTTGAATATGATCTGTTTCCCTTCAAGCCGGCCGACGATGCGAATATGTAAAGAATCCCCCATCCGGGCATGCTCGAATGCATTCTCTATAAAAGGCTGTAGTATCAATTTGATCGTCTCATATTTCCCGATCGCCGGATCAATATCATAACCAATCGTTACCGCATCTCCGAATTTCGTCTTCTGGATGCTCATATACGCCTCCGCCTGCTCTAGCTCGCTGCGGACGGGAATCAAGGTTCTCCCTTCATTCAAGGACAGTCGGTAGAACTTGGCCAGGTCGAGTACCATTTGCTGCAGTTTGTCGATCTGACCGAACTTGGCCAACCTGCTGATGGATGACAAAGTATTATACAGAAAATGCGGGTTAATCTGTGCTTGCAGCGATTCCAGCTCGGCCTCTTTCTTCTCGATCTGGGTCACATAGACTTCCTCGATCAGATGATTAATATTTTGGCCCATCTCATTTAAGGCCGAAGCGATCTCGGAAAATTCATCCTTCCCATGATATCCCATCCGCTTATGCAATTCGCCTTCCCGATAGGCGTTCAGTACAGACACGACCTTATTCATCCGAATCGAGAAGTAGCGTGAAATAAACATGCCGGCAAAAGTAAATACAACCAGACAGAGCAGGCAAATCGCAATGATGAACATTTTCACCCGGGCCGAGTCGCGCTCCATGACTGTCATCGGCACGTAAGCGACCAGTTCCCAATTTTGTTTGCCGACATTGTCTTTAATGACCAGGTAATTATTTTTATCTACCGTTCCGTTCACATGATCGATCATATCCGGCATTTGACCAGAGAGATACATGATATTCCCGTTCTCATCCCGGATTAGAAGTGCGCCGCCATCACCAATCTTCGTATAATCCACTGCCTGGAACAGCTCCTGCTTGCGCACGCTGAATCGCATGAATCCAACTTCCTTCAGGTTTAACGGACTTTTCATATCAACCAGACGCCTGAGCAATGAAATTCGGCCCAGCTCATAGTCGCGCTCCACCTTCTGCCAGACCATTGTCTGCCCCATTTTCTCCTCTGGAAAACTGCGATGCCAGTTTTTGTCCTCTATGCGGTCCAGATGATATAAGTTATAGGTCTTAATTCGCTCCAAGAGGTCCGGGTTTTCATTATCAAAAGAACCGTTGTATTTTTCCGGAAGTGTATCGTTATCCAGAAATATGTACATAGCAATATTGAGTCCCGTCGCATTTAGCGCAATATCGAATTTGGGCATGATGATTTTTGTAATCCGCTCATGGTTGTCCCATCCCATCTTATAGCTCCTGAGCTCGGTGATTAACGAATAATCGTAGTACAACATATTAGAGATACGTTCCACATCAGCCATTTTATATTCAATGTTATCTTTGATCTGGGTGATTGTTCCCTGAATGTTATTCCTCGTCTGCTTGCGGATCGATTCCTGGTACATCGTATGCGAGAAATAACCGATCGCTATGACCGGTATAATGATAAAGACCATATATGTCAACATCAGCTTATACCCAAAGGGGATAAACTTCATAGTTCTCTGCAATTTTGGGGCTGGCATAGTCACCCTCCGTCATCATTCTCGTTTGCGGTATTCAGCCGGTGTCATTCCGAAGGTCTCTTTGAACTGCTTGCTGAAATAGGGGATGTAACGATACCCAACCTGATCGGCAACCTCATAGATTTTGAGCGTCGGGTCCTTCAACAGCTCGCGCGCCCGCTCCATGCGCATCGTGATAAGCACCTCACTGAAGCTCTTGCCCACTTCTTCCTTAAATAAATACCCTAAATAGTTCGGGGAGAATGAAAATTGCTGGGCGATGTCCTTTAAGGTGATATTCTCATGCAGCCGCCCTTTGACGATCTTCATAATCTCCCGAATAAGTCTGCTGTTCTTGGATGCTTCCTTCTGATGTATCATTTCGGAAATTTCGAATACACGCCTGATGAGCCAGGAGCGAATATCCTCCATCATTTCGAACTTCAGTACGACATCAAGACTGTCCAACTCCATCCCCAGCATCTCGAACAGATCCTCATCCAGAGTATGCAGATACTGGTCCAACTTAAAAATGATATAGGTAGCCAGATTGTAGATTGTGAACTTGGATCGCAATGTGGAGACCGACAGAAATAAATTATCAATCTCATCATGAATTCTGACCAGATCGTATGTAACCATCGCCTTGAACAGCGCATCGAGCCGTATGTCGAGCGTTCTGGCATCTCTAAGCTCCGGCGCCTTACGGACATCCTCATACCTGATTAACTGGCCACGCCCGAAGAACATCTTGCCGTCCAGCGCTTCAAGCGCCTGCTTATAGGAAAGCGATAATTGAAAAATATTTTCGACCATGCCGCCCAAGCCTATCGTTACGGGTACAGCCAGTTCATGGTTCAGGGCAGTGCGCATTTGTTCCATGCTTCGCTCCAATAGCGGTCTGTGAAGCACGGCTGCCAGCCGGTTCCGCGACAGTTTGCACCAATGCATTCCCTGATCCTGAATAACCTCTTGCAGTTGCTGCAGACTTTGATCCGAGAAAGAGTGAACGGTGACGGCAGACTCATGCCCCCTGTTCCGTTCATTCGGGATGGACTTCAGATTCAGTTCATCGATCTCCAGTACCGATACACATAGCGGAGCTTCGAGATAATCCAGCCCATAGGCTGAGACCAGCCTCTTCATCTGCTCGTTCGTCCCCAAGACCGGCTCGCCTTCAAGCAGACGGAATAGCAGATCATTCTTGGCCATGGGCTTCAAATGCTGGTACTGCTCCTCGGTCTCCTTGCGCCGCGTCTCCTCCATAAGCTCCTGTATAATGCTCTTTAGCGAAGCGATCAATTCATTATCATCCATCGGCTTGAGCACATAGCTGCAGGCTTTCAGCGACAGAGCCTGCTTTACATAGTGAAAATCCTGATAACCGCTTACAAAAATAATCCGAATATTCGCGCTCTTCTGGATCGCAATTCTAGCCAGCTCAAGACCGGACATATTCGGCATATTTACATCAGTGACCAAAATATCTATCTTCTGCTGTTCCAGCACTTCGCAAGCGGAAAATCCGTTGCTTACTGCCGCAACAACTTCAAGCCCCAGCTCAGACCAGGGGATAAACTGCTTCATACCTTCCAGATCCAGCATTTCATCATCAGCCAACAACACTTTATACATGCTGACAACGCCTCCCGAGTGTTGGTTGTATATTCCAGTATACTCTGTCCAATTCTTCCTGAATAGATATCCTTATGTATCAGATCAATGGGATACGACAAATTGGCAAAGAAGGGACCCTATAATGAGTCCCTTCCAAAGTTTTAATTAGTTGCCGTTAATAACTGCTTTATTCTCATTCCATTTATTTACGTAATAAGCAAGCACTTTGTCAAAGCCGGCAGACATCGTATCTTCATACGCTTTGTCCAGAAGCGCGAGCACTTCATCGTCGGTCTTCGCGTACAAGGTTTGCGCCCTAACCTGAAGCCAGATATCACGCGCACGCTGGTAAGCGATACCTTCCTCAGAATCCGGCATTGGCGACATATTTACGAATTGCGTGGCATCGCCCTGAGTCTTCCATGTAATTTGGTACTGCCAGTATGTTGCCCAGTTCCGCTCATCTTCGGCTAATGTCGATTCGTATTTCCCCTTCGTATCGTCGGCAAACACGGTGTTGCCTACCCACATAATCGGGTCCATGTCCGTCTGATACTTCGTCAACTGATCTCTTTGCGTTACATACTTCTCAGTAAATTTAGGCGTGTATCCATCTTCCTCATAGCCTTGCCAGTACTCCCCTTCAAGACCCCAGAATTGAAGCGTTGTACCTTCAGGACCGGTCCACCAATCCAGGAATGCAAATACAGCTTCCGGATTTTTTGCACTGGTCGTAATTACAGCGGCGTTCCAGCCCAATTTATTGTAAGTCCCCGGATAGATCTTGTTCTTATCGAGTCCTTCTTTGTGAATCGGCCATACCATGAAATAACCGTCTTGCGGATCTTTCTTTCTCAGTTCTGCGTCAGCGGTCATCGCGTATACAGTAGGGTTAGCAGATGCATACACAGCCACACGGCCGTTAATCAGCTTCTCATCCACCTGGTCGCGTGTTTGAGTCATCGCATCTTGCGTCATCAAGCCTTCACGGAACAATTTTGCAGCATATACTACAGATTCACGGAACGGTTCATCCTTATAGATCGACTTCATGTTATCTCCGTCCGGTACAGCGTAGAATCTAGTAAAGGTAAAGTTATCTTCCTTAAATGCGGAGTAAATTTGATCCAGACCATGTCCTTCAGCAGCCAGGTCGGTCTCGAACGGAACTACGTTAGGGAATTTCTCCTTAACTTGCTTCAAATAAGCATACAGATCATCGGTAGTCTCCAGCTTAGGCTCGCCAAGCTCTTTATAGATTTTCTTATTCACTACCCAGCCTGCGTTCCCGTTCGGGCGATTTGTATACCAGTTCGGGAATTGATACAGCTTGCCATCCGGAGAGCGGAGCATCTTGAGCGCTACCGGATCGATCCATTTCTTCAAGTTCGGATATTTATCGATATAATCATCCAGCGGTACGAGCAAGCCAGCTTCGCGCAAACGTTCTACGTCCGCACCACGCTCACCCCAAATGATGTCGGGAAGTTCACCAGAAGCAATCATAGTGTTCAGCTTTTGTGCAGTGTTGCCTCCGTTGGGAATCTCGGTAACAGTTACTTTCTTGTTCTCCTGTACCCACTTGGTTGTAGGTTCCTCGCCCCACTTCGGCATCGTATACCAATCGTAATTACCGTACAAGGTAATGTTCAGCGGTTCCTTGCCCAGTTCATAAAGACCTGAACCATCACCCTGAGCATTGTTCTGCTCCTGTGTATTGCCCGCGTTAGAACTGTTAGGTTCCTGTGCGGTATTACCGCCTTTGCCGGAACAACCTGCAAGCAACGCCACAATCATCAGCACCGACAAGACATTGACGATCAGCTTACTCCTTTTCTTCATACGCTGTTTCTTCCCCTTTCAAACACTTAATTTTATTTATGTTTAAAGCTAGCGCTCTAAACCCCGTCCGAGGCGATGTTTATTATAACATCCGGATTGCTGTTGAAATCTGGAAGCCTACTCTTTCAAAGAACCTACCAGTACGCCCTTCACAAAATACTTCTGAACGAACGGATATACACAGATGATCGGAAGGGTCGCAACCATCATAGTAGCCATTGACAACGATTTGCTCGTTACGGTCTTGGCTTTTTGCATATGAGCAATTGATGCGGAGTCCAGATTCGCTGCTTGCTCACTGACGATATTAGATAGCAAAATCTGTCTTAGTATCGTCTGGATCGGATACAGCTTCTGATCCGAGATATAGATCCCGGCCAAGAACCACTCATTCCAGTGTGCTACTGCAGTAAACAAGGCTAGCGTTGCAATGACCGGGCCTGACAAAGGAAGTACAATCCGGAAGAAGGTCCCCCAGTTGCCGCAGCCGTCGATCTTGGCCGATTCCTCAAGACCGTTAGGCAGGCCGAGGAAGAAGGTTCGGAAGATGATCATATTCCATACCCCGATCAAGCCTGGAATGATAAACACCCAGAAGGAGTTCATCAAGCCGATGTTGCGAATCAGCATGAAGGTAGGAATCAACCCGCCCCCGAAGTACATCGTAATAATACACATAACCATATAGTATTTACGGCCCATCAGCTCGCGCTTCGACATCCCGTAAGCGAATATTGCGGTGCAAAGAATCGATGAGAGGGTCCCAATAACCGTACGTGATACGGAGACTATAAAACCGCTCATCAACCGATCGTCCTTGAACACGACTTTATAGTTCTCAAAAGTGAATACTCTAGGCCAGATTGTAATTCCGCCTTTGGAGGTATCCAACCCCTGGTTGAATGATACGGCCAGGGCGTTCAAGAATGGATATAACGTACTTATTGCGAACAAGATTAAAAATGTATAAATGCATATGACCATTATGCGGTCCCCAAGGCTATCGCGCATGTCCCAATTCCTCCTCTGATCGTGTGCCTTTTACCATAGGCTGTTGCCGCTCCGCCTGGCTACGAAGTTCGCCATTGTGAGCAAGCCGACGCTTATCACTGCCTTAAACACGCCAACAGCAGTCGCATAAGAATAACGGTAGTTGTTAATACCGACCCGAACGACATAAGTATCAAGCACATCAGATACATCGCGAATTGCCGGATTCGCAGCCAGGATCAAAATATCTTCAAAGCCTGCGCTAAGCAAATTACCGATAGCCAGAATCATAAAGATCGAGACAACTGGCATTATTGACGGAAGCGTAATCAAATAGATCTGCTTAAAGCGGCTTGCACCGTCGATGGACGCGGCTTCATAAGTATGGGGATCTACCCCAGCAATCGCGGCCAGATATACAATGGAGCCAAATCCAATTTCTTTCCACACGTTCGTCGTTACGAGAATTCCCCAGAAGTACTCAGGGAGCGATAAGAAGTTAATCGGCTTATCGATTAAATTCAGCTTCTCCAGCAGCATGTTGACGCTGCCGCCATCTACCGCCAGCAAGGAGCCAACCAAGCCGCCGAGGATAACCCAGGACATAAAGTGCGGTAAGTAGGTGATGGTCTGTACAACGCGCTTGAACGCCATCTTTCTTACTTCATTCAGAATCAATGCCAAAAAGATCGGTGCCGGAAATCCAATTAAAAATTTGAGAAAGCTGATTACGATCGTGTTGCGCATGACCGTTCCAAATTCAGGTGAGTGGAAGAAATAAACAAAGTGCTTCATGCCCACCCAAGGACTGCTTGAAAAGCTATGTCCGATCTTGTAATCCTGAAAAGCAATCAAGATCCCATACATCGGAATATAACTAAAAATAAAGATTAAGATTAAAGCGGGTATAACCATTAGCTGCAGATCCAGCTGCTTATAAAACCGGACAAGCCCCGCCTTAAACTTTCCCTTTGGCTCAGACTTGATGGTCTGATTCACGGAAAGCTGTGCCATGACTAGTTCCTCCCCAATATCATTCTCCGTCTACATTTCATTTTAGAGAATGGTGAAACCGTTTACTACCTGACCAATCAACGAAATGTGATACTTATCAACAAGAAAAATAATACTTATCAATAAGCCCGCAGCAGAGTCCCCCAGCACCCCGATTGATGAGGAATTTAAAATAAAAAACAGCCTTATCCTCACACCGTGAGGAAAGGCTGCCCTTCTATAATGAAATATAAGACTCGATTTTAACTACTCCACCACGAATGATTTTGGAACACCATACTTTTTGGAATACTTCACAAGAGTTATATCACTTTCTACACACCGCGATTTATTGTATGATGGGACTCGATATATTTTTTCATTACATCACCTGGGAGGACTCTCATTGAACAACGCAAATAACAAAGAACCATCATCCTTGCAGAAGAAGCTGCTTCCGCGCCATATTAGCTTTATGGCCATGGGCGGCGTAATCGGCACAGGAATATTTAAAGGAAGTGCCGAGACGGTTGGTATCGCAGGCCCGGGGGTTATTTTCTCTTATATCTTCGCAGGGCTTCTGCTCCTCGTCGTGATGAGCGCGATCGCTGAAATGGCAACGATTTATAAAGGAAGAAATATGAAGGAATTTATACGCGAGGCATTCGGGGAACGCTTCTCTTTTGTCATTGGCTGGTTATATTGCTTCATGTGGCTGTCGGTATGCGTCATTGAGATCATCGCCGCCGGGAGCTTCCTGCAATACTGGATGCCGGAGGTTCCCCTCTGGCTGTTGAGCCTGGCCTGCGCTGCGTTCATTATTGTCATTAATACGATGAGTGTTGGCGGCTATGGAGAATTTGAATTTTGGCTGGCCGGCATCAAGATTGCCATGATTATTGTCTTTATTGTGCTTGGAGCCTGTATTCTGTTTGGCCTTATCCCCGGCTCAAGCGCGCCGATGCTGCAAAACTTCACCGGGAATGGCGGCTTCTTCCCTAACGGCTGGACTGCCATTTTCTCTGCACTACTGGTCGTCATGTTCTCTTATGGCGGTTCAGAACTGATCGGATTAACGCTGTCGGAGACGCAGGATGCTGAGAAGGTACTGCCTCGTGTCGTAAAAAGCTTCATCTTAAGAGTGATTTTGTTCTATACGCTGCCCATTCTTATCATTTGCGGGTTAGTTCCGTGGAATAGTCTGAATGAGCATACAAGTCCATTCGTACAGGTACTGACTTCTGCCGGATTGCAAGGCGCGGCTCACCTTATTAATTTCATTCTCATTACCGCAGTTTTGTCCGCAGCAAATTCCGGAATTTACGGAGCAACGCGAATGCTGCATTCAATGGCCAAGGATGGAGAAGCTCCTGCCGCACTCGGCCTCCTGTCCAAGAAAGGCGTTCCCATCAACAGTCTCAAGCTGAGCGGAATCGTACTAATCGCTGGCTCCATGATCGCTTATCTTACGCAGGAAGGGCTGTTTAGACTACTGATGGCCGTACCGGGCTTTGTCGTAATTCTCGTATGGATCAGCATCTGTATGGCCCAGTTCAAGCTGAGAAGAACCTATCCGCATGAACCTGGCTTCAAGGTATGGGGGTATCCTTATATCACGCTGATCACCATTTTCTGTCTGTCCTTGATCGCGCTTATGTTCATATTCGATGCCCAAAATCGTATCAGCATCGGGGTATGCCTGGGAGTACTGTTTATTCTGATCATCTATTCCTTCCTGAAGTTCAGAACCAGCAACAAAAGGACAAGCAGTTAAAGAAATGGCAATCTCGGCTCCATTACTTCAATCGGTTTTCTTATCAGAAGGGACTTTAAGACAACCTCTATAAAATGGAAGTATTTGAACTCATTTCTCCTTTGGAACTCCCGGACTAAAAATGTTACAATAATGTCATCTAAGGACGGGAGAAAATATGGATTTACAAATACAAACTCAATTTTCCTTACGGAAACCGACGCTTCGTTCAAGAATGATGCGCCGCATCCGGCGGACGTATCAATATGACACTCGCTTCTGGAGAATAAGCATTGCCGGTCCTTGGGGAGCCGGCATGTTCGCTTTTGCCCTTGCTGCATTGGGCCTGCCGACCGGCCTTGGCCTGGGGCTGGATCTGCTGTTGTTCCTCTTCACAGCAACAGTAGGGATGTTCTTCGTCGCTCATACGATCGCTGTTCTGCTGTCCCTAATCGGATTGCCGGTGCCGCGTCTATTTATCGGTACCGTGCTATTCGATCTTGGAGCCGCCTACTTTATTTTCGATAATGACGAGTCCTTCAAAATCTCTATTATTGTGGCCGCGATCCTCACGTTAATCGGTGTGATCGCCGGGCTGATAACCGGATTACTCTTCAAGCTTTATAACGGCAGCCGGACAGGAAGCCACCTTAGAACCGGAATGAAAATCATCGGGGCCCTCAGTATATGTATCGTAATCGGGTTGGTCGTTAGCGGAAGCACTAAATCGATCCAAAGCGTTGCCGATTTAGATCAGTCCATGGACAATCCGGCGGAGCCTGGAACCTATGCCGTTACTACCTTTAATTACGGTAGTGGGAAGGATATTTGGCAGCCAGAGTTCGGTGCAAAGACAGACTTGATCTCTCAATCCGTTGATGCCAGCGCCTACATTACGAATTGGTCCAAATATCGCACGATGTATCTCCGGTATGATGAGAAGGCTCTGCCGCTAAATGGCCGCGTCTGGATGCCCGAGGGCAGCAGCGATGAGTCTTACCCGCTTATTCTTATCGTTCATGGCAACCATTTGATGGAGGATTATTCGGACGCCGGCTACGCCTATCTGGGGGAGCTGCTTGCCAGTCGGGGGTTTATTGCGGTATCTGTCGATGAGAATTTTCTGAATTACTCCGCTTGGACGGGAATCCCTAATAACGATATGAAGGTAAGGGCCTGGGTGCTGCTGAAGCATCTGCAGCAGATCCATACCTTCGCCCAGTCTCCAGGTACGCCCTTCTTCGGCAAAGTTGATATGAGCCGGATCGGTCTGATCGGCCATTCACGCGGTGGGCAAGCGATCGCGATGGCGGTGGATTATGCAAGCTGGTTCAAATCCGATGCTACTCTCGACAGCGTGAAGGAATTCAATATCAGGGCGTTGGCCGCTATTGCTCCCACCGACAAGAAGGTTGACGGCATAAATGCTAAATTGAAGGATATCAACTACTTGACCATTCAAGGAGCTAATGATGGCGATGTCAGTGATTTCGATGGAGATCGCCAGTACAATCGCTCTTCCTTCACTAAGGGAACGGATTTCTTCAAAGCTTCTTTATATGTACAGGGAGCGAACCACAGCCAATTCAATACGGACTGGGGATTGCGCGATATCAGCTTTCCATCGGGTATTTTATTAAATAGGGATCAATTCCTAAGTGGTGTTAACCAGAGAATGATTGCTAAATTGTATATATCCGCCTTCATGGAGACATCGCTGCATGAGGAGACCAGGTATATGCCATTATTCCGCGATTTCCGCGAAGCTCTTCCCTTGATGCCGGAGACAACCTATATCAATCAGTATGAAGATGGCCATTTCACGATGTGGACGCGGTTTGAGGAGGATTCGAACCGACAGAGCCTGCCGAAGAACGGGACTGCGGAAGGCGAGAATATCCTTTGGCGTGAAGTAGAAACAAAAAACCGCGGGAAATCGAATAAAGGCGATCACGCTTTAATCCTGGAGAGAACTCAGCCTGGCCAAGAGGAATCTGTCTATCGTATGAGTTGGCCATACCAAGCGCCGCAGCCGACCGAAGGACCGCCCGAGCTGCTCTCCTTCGCCTTGGCGGATCAGCGTAGAGAGTTGGATGAAATAGAAGAGCAGGACAATCCGAAGACGGACCATTTTTCAATAGAGATCGAGCTTATGGACGGAAACGGCATGAAGTCGCGTTTGCCTCTATCTCAGTTTCGGGAATTACCCGCTTTATCAGAAGTGCAATTTACACTTCATCCCTGGCTTGAGCTCCATATGTCTGATGGCAAATATAACAATCCGACCGAAGCGATATTTCAGACCTACCAGCTGCCAATAGCTGAATTTGTAGACGCCAATCCCGAGTTTGCTCCCGACCAAGGCATTAAGTCGCTCTCATTCATACTCATAGGTGACCGGGGCAAAATTATGCTCGACGATATCGGTGTGTATTGATTTTATTGTTAGATATCCCTATGTATAACAAATATAGCCTCTACCTGGTCAAAATCGCTTATAATCAAGCGTTCCACACAGGTGAGGCTATCTTAATGCGTCCTTCAGACCCTTTAAATTCGATAAGAACAATTTTACTCCTCTTTGGGTACCAGATCGTAAATATCGCCGTTCTCCATCGCATCGATCAGACGATCAAGCCAGCTATAGTATTTAACTGCCTCATTCATCTTGTGTATATCCTCCTCAAGGACAGTTTGTAATTCCGGATCCATATCCTCCGTTAAATACTTGTTCATTTCCTTGATGGAACGCTTAAGCACCAGAATATTTCCCTCGACCGCCTTGCGCCATTTGATCGCGAAGAAGTCGGTAAACGTCTGATACCAGTCATACTCCACTTCATATAAGTCCTTGCGAGATCCTTTCTCCCACACTTTATTAACCATCTTCATATCGAGCAAGGTTCTTACTCCTGTACTCATGCTCGTCTTGCTCATTTTCATTCCCATTCCCATCTCATCAAGGGTCATCGGTTTATTAGCAAAAAAGAGCAACCCATACAGATGTCCCGTTGATAACGGAATTCCATACAGATTCATATTTCTTCCTATCGCTTCAATAACCCGCTTACGCACGTTAAGTACCGCCGTTTGTTGTTCCGGGCTGAGCTGGTCCAAGCTCATGCTTGCAACCTCCTATCGTTCCGATCAAGCTATCTTGGTGTAATACAATTTCCTAAACCTTCAGCATTTATAATGATATTTTTATCTTAAGAAAAGGATGCCCAAAAGTAAAGCAGCGAATCATACCGCAATTTTAAGCATAAGGGAGGATTCGTAAGATTCTATTCGTTCAGTTTTTTCTGTACGTTCTATACGTACGGATATTATCTTTGATTAATTTCCTATCCTTTTGTTACACTATAGAACAGCTAAGCACGCCACATCGCAACATTTTAACTTTATGTTCAAATAAATAGTTACGAATTACAGAAAGCTGCAAAGAACTCGTGAACTCAGCGAACTGTTAGCGGAACTTGAAGAGGTGAGTATATGGAACAAAATATTTTGGAAATTAGAAAGCTGAGCAAACTGTTCGGTCCTAATGCGGAACAAGGCGTTCGGCTGCTTGAGCAAGGCTATAACAAAGAGAAACTGGCCAAAGAAAAAGGAATCACCGTTGGGGTCAACCAAATGAGTCTCAGCGTCCATAAGGGAGAAATATTCGTTATTATGGGCCTGTCCGGCAGCGGCAAGTCGACGCTCGTCCGGATGCTGAATCGGCTCATAGAACCTACTGCAGGAGAGATCCTGCTGCATGGTCAAGATTTGCTGAAGATGAACAAAACCCAGTTAAGAGAAGTGCGGCGCAAGAAGATTACGATGGTCTTCCAGAAATTTGCACTATTCCCCCACCGCACAGTATTGCACAACGTGGAATATGGCCTTGATATCCAGAAAGTTAATAAGGAAGAACGCAAGCAGAAAGCCATGCAAGCGTTAGAGCTTGTGGGGCTCAAAGGCTGGGAAGACAAATTGCCTGATCAGTTAAGCGGTGGCATGCAGCAGCGGGTCGGTCTGGCTAGAGCATTAGCCAATGATCCGGAAATCCTGCTTATGGATGAAGCGTTTAGCGCACTTGATCCATTAATTCGCCGCGATATGCAGGATGAACTGCTTGAGCTGCAGGAGAAAATGAAGAAGACGATCATCTTCATTACCCATGACCTGGACGAAGCGCTGCGGCTTGGGGATCGAATTGCCCTCATGAAGGATGGAGCGCTCGTACAGCTTGGGACGCCGGAAGAGATGCTGACACAGCCGGCCGACCGTTATGTTGAACGCTTTATTGAAGACGTGGATCTATCGAAAGTCATTACGGCATCACGGGTTATGCGGCGTCCTGAGACGGTTGCCCTTGATCGCGGTCCTCGGGTCGCGCTTCAGTTAATGCGTGAACGAGGAATTTCCAACCTGTTCGTCATCGATCGCGGCAAGCGGCTGCTCGGCGTAATTACCGCCGAAGATGCCTCCAGAGCATTGAAGGCGGGACAAGGATTACAGGACATTCTGATTACCGACGGTCCGCGGGTTTCGCCAGATACCCTGCTTGGCGATCTGTTCGAGGTGACAAGCTCGGCCAAAGTGCCGCTTGCGGTCGTAGCGGATGACGATCGATTGCTTGGCGTTATCGTACGCGGGGCCGTACTGGGAGCGCTGGCCGGTGGGCTTAGCGATGAAATTAGCGTATTGGAGGTGAAGGACAATGGATAATATTCCAAAAATACCGATTGCGGATTGGATTGAAAGTATCGTCGATTGGATGGGGACAGCGCTAGGCGGATTTTTCGACGGTCTGGCAACGGTCATCGAATGGTTCGTTAATCTATTCTCCGATCTGTTCCTTCTTCCGCATCCTCTGTTATTTATCGCTATTTTAAGCGTCCTTGCCTATCTCATTGGTCGATGGCCGCTAACACTCTTTACAGCGATCGGATTTCTGTTAATTGATAATCTCGGCTATTGGACAGAAACGATGAACACGCTGGGCCTTGTTATTACTTCAGGACTGATCTCGATTCTAATCGGGATTCCGATCGGTATTTGGAGCGCCTACAGCAAGACGACGCATCGGATCGTATTCCCGCTGCTCGACTTCATGCAGACGATGCCAGCCTTCGTCTACTTGCTTCCGGCAGTTACCTTCTTCAGTCTGGGGGTCGTTCCTGGGGTTATTGCCTCGGTAATTTTCGCCATTCCGCCAACGATTCGCCTGACGACACTGGGAATCCAGCAAGTATCCGGCGAGCTCTCCGAGGCGGCAGATGCCTTCGGCTCGACTTCTTGGCAGAAGCTGTTCAAGGTGGAATTGCCGCTTGCCATGCCGACGATGATGACCGGCGTCAATCAGACTATTATGCTCTCGCTCTCGATGGTCGTCATCGCTTCCATGATTGGCGCTCAAGGGATCGGCGCAACGGTCTATCGCGCTGTCACTCAATTGAAGATTGGCCAGGGCTTTGAGGCCGGGCTTGCTGTCGTCATTCTGGCGATCGTACTGGATCGGTTCACTCAAGGCCTGTTCAAAACTAAAAAAAGGGGAGAATAACTATGAAATTATCGAAGAAACTTTTGCTTATCGGTGGTCTTGCCTCTGTGCTCGCGCTGTCCGCTTGCGGTCAAGCTGCTAACAAAAATGGGAATAACAACACATCCGGAAATGGTGAAGCAACTTCCGTCGGGAAGCAGGTCAATTACCAAATTATCGGCATTGATCCCGGCGCAGGAATTATGAAAGCCACAGATGAAGCGATCAAGCAATATGATCTGAAGGATTGGAAGTTGGTCGAAGGATCAAGCGCGGCCATGACTGCGATGCTGGATAAGTCGATTAAGAAGAAAGAACCGATCATTATTACCGGTTGGACACCACACTGGATGTTCTCTAAGTATGATCTTAAATTCCTCGATGATTCGAAGAAAGTCTACGGGGATGCAGAAGAAATTCATACCATCGCCCGCAAAGGCTTGAAGGAAGATCAGCCGGTAGCTTATGAATTCCTTAACCGCTTTGAATGGACCTCAGATGAAATGGGCGAGATCATGTCTGCGATCCAGGACGGCAAAGACCCTGAAGCTGCAGCCAAGGAGTGGGCAGACAGCCATAGCGACCGTGTTGATTCCTGGACCCAAGATCTGACTCCGGCAAATGGGGATCCGCTGAAATTAAGTTATGTGGCCTGGGATTCTGAAATCGCCAGCACAAACCTGTTGAAATACGTGCTTGAGAGCAAGCTTGGCTATAAAGTTACGGCACTTCAGGTTGAAGCTGGACCGATGTGGACAGGGGTGGCCAGCGGTGATGTAGATGCGATGGCAGCGGCATGGCTCCCATTAACTCACGCCGATTATTGGGCCAAGTATAAAGACCAGGTTGAAGATCTCGGCGCTAACATGACCGGAGTTCGTACCGGACTAGTTGTTCCCTCCTATGTAGACATCACGACCATTGAAGATTTGAACAAATAATAAGGGGATTCTAGACTTTGATCAATCCGAGAAAGTCCCTGAAACAAGAGGAAACCATCCCAAACACGGGATGGTTTCTTTGTGTATTTATATATAATGAAGAAGAGGGAGTATCATTACTGTACCATTGCATCCTTAATAGAACCTTACTGCAACCTGAAAATTAAATTAAAAAAATTCAAATCATGGAAAATCCCCATGCATCAGGGTACTTGCCGTTACTGATAGCCGCTCTTCTCATACTTTATTAAGAGGTAATTTCAAAAGGTCTGGATAAGGCATTTGAACAGCCTTTTAAAGAAGGAGGGGAAAACGCTTGATGGAAGCCTATTATAACTGTATGCGCTGTAAGAACAAGCGTGTCCGCATCTTGACCGTGGACAGACAGCATTATGTTGGAACGATTGTCGATGTTGATTACAATAACGTCTATCTACGTGTTGATAGAGGTTGCGAAGTGAAAACCTCCGCATTCTATCCCGGCGCCTATGGTGCCGATATATTAACCTTGAGCCTGTTCACACTGCTTGCTATCGCTTTAATATAATTGTCCGCATTCGCACTGAAGGCCCTGCTATGAGCAGGGCCTTCACACATATATCATTTATGGGGTACCTTTATGCTACCTCTCCAACCTTAGAATTGGCTTAAAAGAAAATGAGAATACGATAAATAATTGATTATCATTTGGTTAAACTTATAGAAAAATCCCCTCTCTTTTTTATAAAGTGAGGGGATTTTATTTCTATTCGACTGATTTTAGGGCTTCGATCATATCGATATGCTTCAGCTTGTAATGCATCGTGACCATCACGATTCCTGAGAACAGCAGAGTCAGCACTGCCGCATAGCCATAGCTGAACCAATGTACCGTAGGGCTGAACATCATCACATCGACTTCCGCCGTCTTCAATACGAAACGATGCAGAACGATGCCGAGGAGATCCCCGGCTATAATGCCGAGAACCGTCAGGATCATATTCTCACGATAAATATACATCGTGACCTCCTGGTCATAGAAACCCAGCACCTTGATCGTCGATAGCTCGCGAATCCGCTCGGACACATTGATATTGGTCAGATTATAGAGCACAACGAAGGCCAACGCAGCGGCTGAGATAATCAATACAATGACGACCACATTCATACTGTCCATCGTATCTTTGAACGATCCACTGACCCCGCTTGTGAAGCTGACCATAGCTACCCGTTCATTGGCCGTCAATTGTTCGCCGAACTGATCCTCGAACGAGGGCTCAGAATTGCTGTAATTAATCAACTCCACATTCGGCTTTGGCTGCTTGCCGAAAATGCTCTCATAATAATTAGGCGTCATATAGGCATAGTGCATCGTATAGTTCTCAGTAATGCCCGCTACCTTCAATTCGAAGGAATCATTACTGTTATTCTGAATGACCAGCTTACTGCCGATATGCAGATTGAACAACTTAGCCAGCTTCTCCGTAACAATCGCTCCGTCATCCGGCAAATTCAGGATTTGCTTCTGTCCCCGCTCCCTTAACACCACAAAATCAGAAAAATGCTCTGTGGATTCCGGAATGAATAGATGAATATCCTGGCTATTCACACCTTTACGAACGGCCTGCATCGCTTCCTGGGACACATTAAGCGTGCCTGTAATCCCTGGTGTGTCTTCGATAAGCTTATGATAGGATACTTCCCCAGCAGGACTGGTGTCCTCTTTAAAGACGACAGCCGCATTATATTTCATGATCTTGCCATACTGCAGCGGAGCGATATCACGGATAGAGTCTTTGAGTCCGAATCCGGTCAGTATAAGCGCTGTACAACCCGCTACGCCGCACACCGTCATGAACATTCGCTGTTTATAGCGGAACAGATTTCGCGCTGTCACTTTGCCAGTAAAATTGAGCTGCCGCCATATTAGCGGAATCCGCTCCAGGAAGATGCGCGACCCGCTCTTAGGAGCTTTCGGACGCATCAGCACGGCTGCGCCGCTACGCAGCTCGACGCGCGCCGCCGTGAAGGCCGTTACCGTCGTACATAACACAGCTACGATCAAGGACATCAGACTATAGCTGAGATAGAAATTAAGCTTCACCTCCGGCAAATTGTACAATGAGCCGTACGCATTATAGATGATCGTTGGAAATAGTGTAAAACCCACTGCAAGACCCGAGCCTGTTGCCAATACGCTTGCAAGCGTACCGTAGACGAGAAACTTCCTCATGATATCGCCATTACTGTAGCCTAATGCTTTTAACGTTCCGATTTGCAATCTCTGCTCCTCGACCATTCGCGTCATCGTCGTCAAACTGACCAAGGCGGCAATAAGGAAGAAAAAGACCGGAAATGCTTTGGCAATCGAGGCCAGCCTCTCGGCATTATCCTCAAACTCGGTATAACCGGGATTGGAGTCACGATCCAGCACGTAGACCTTGGGCAGCTTCAGTTCATCCAGCTTCTGCTGTCCTTTGGACAGCTCGCGCTCACCATCAGCGATCTTCGCATCAGCATCCTGCTTCTCTTCACGGTAGGTGCGAAGGCCCTCCTCATAATCGCGACGCCCCTGATCCAGATCGGCCTTCGCTTTGGCTAGTTTGGCCTCTCCTTCTTGCTTGGCTTTGGCCAGTTCTTCCTTCCCCTGCTTCCAGTCCAGCTCGCCTTGCTCCAGCTTCTTCTCCGCGGCCTTCAGCTGAGCAGCCCCGGATTCAAGCTCCTGCTCCTTGGAATTCAGCTCCTGCTCCGCCGCTGACAGCTTCTGTTCAGCCTCGTTCAGGCCCTGCTCGAATGCGCCTGCCGCTTGTTTCAATGCAGCGGCGTCCACCTCACCCGCCATATATCCGGCGACGACCTGTCCTAGGGCAGAATCGGCCGCTTTGGCGCCAGCCACCAGTTGATCCCGCTGCGACTGCGGAATGCTGTCTGGAGGAACGGCAGCGATCTGCTGTAGTGACGCGGCAAGCTCTCGTCCACCCGCCAGCTTCGGCTGGAGCTCTTTCTTCTGATCATTCAATTGTTCCCGAGCTTCCTCCAGCTTCGTCTGGCCGGAGCTTATTTTCTGCTTATTCTGGGCCAGCTCAGCACGGCCTTGCTCAAGCTGCCTGGCCGCTTGATCCAGCTTATCCTGGCCTTTGGCCAGCTCGGATTGCAGCTTGTCCACACCTTCCTGATAGCTGAGCTCCCCTTCATCCAGCTTAAGCTTGGCATCGCTAAGCTTCTTCTCGGCATCTGCAAGCTGCTGCTTGGCGTCAGCGATTTTCTGCTTCGCTTCATCCAGCTTGGCCTGCCCTTCCTCGCGCACCTCGCTGAGACGCTCCTCCGGCATTCCTGTCAGCGCCTGCTCAACCGCCTTCGTATGCGCTTCGATCCGATCGGCATATTCATCCGAATAGGAGCGAAATCCCGCACTATCCTTGAAGGTTATATAGGCTTCTGTATACACAGACATATTGAAATCCTGCTCAGAAATCACAGCGAATACATCGGTCGTCCCTTTGCCAATTTGACTTGTCCCTCGTCCAATCGTATTAATGTACTGCGGACTTTGTACAAAGCCGACCACCTTATAGCTCAGCGTATGAAATGTATCCTGCAAATCAACTTCAGTATCCGGGTTCGTAAAGGTAATCGTATCACCCAACTTGTAATGCTTCGTCTTCCCGCTCTTATCAAGCGCAATTTCCCCCGAAGCTTCAGGCAATCTTCCTTGGGTGATGAGATAACGATTGAGCGTATCATCTGATCGATAAGAGCGAATACTCGCGATCAGACCGCTATCGTCCAGAAATACATCCGAGCTGTAGCCCGGCTGGACGGTTTCTACCTCAGACACTTTCTTTAACGTATTGATATCGGCTGACTTCAACCCGTATGTTGTCTGGACTTTTACATCCATCAAATGGAACTGCTCGTAATATTGCTCAGCTGTATCCAGCATATCCGGTCCGGTTGCCTTGATCCCTACGAAGAAACCGACACCGAGCATGATGATCGCAAAGATCGACAGAAACCTCGCCTTTGTTCGCCATATTTCCCGGAAAATATCTTTCCATAGCGCTTTTTTCTGCATGCTGTACAGCTCCTTACCACTCAATGTCGTCTACAGAGATCGGATTCGGGTTCATGACCATTTTGCGCACTTTGGCATTGTTAATTTCAATGATCCGATTCGCCATTGGCGCGATCGCTGAGTTATGCGTAATAACAATTACTGTCGTTCCTGTATTGCGGCAAGTATCCTGCAGCAGCTTCAGCACCTGCTTGCCTGTATTGTAATCGAGCGCGCCCGTAGGTTCATCGCATAAAAGCAGCTTGGGCTGCTTCGCCAATGCCCTGGCAATCGCCACCCGCTGCTGCTCTCCACCGGAGAGCTGGGCCGGAAAGTTGTTGAGCCGTTCGCCAAGCCCGACATTACGCAGCACCTGCTCGGCATCAAGAGCTCGAGGAGAGATTTGCGCTGCCAGCTCCACATTTTCCTTGGTCGTCAAGTTCGGTACTAGATTATAAAATTGAAACACAAAGCCGACATCATTGCGACGATAGCCAGTAAGTTCTTTACGATTCAACTTGGCGATATCGGTCCCGTCTACAAGCACCTGGCCTTCATCAGCCGTATCCATCCCACCGAGAATATTCAGCACGGTTGATTTTCCGGCGCCGCTGGGGCCGACAATAACCGCAAATTCACCCTTTTCGATCTCAAAATTGATGCCGTCATTGGCAACAATCGTCGTCTCGCCCATTTGGTAACGCTTGTACTCATCCTTGATCACTACGAATGCCATATGCCCACTCCCCTTATCATCCTAACGAAGCGATCGATAACGCCGATTCTCGTATATCTATCTCTAGATCCAGTGTATCATAATCGACTATGTGAATAAAAATTCATGAAAGGAGGACTACTTTCCCCTATTACAGCAAGATTTGGTATGATAATAGGACAGTATACTCACAAAACAAGGAACTCAAAAATGCATAAGGTGATAAATGATGGAGTTTAAGACAAATGTCATGAGAATCTTGGACAAGCTAAAGATGGAATATAGCAGTTATAGCTACGCGGGTACGGATGCGGTTAGTGGTACCGAGGTGGCCGTGACTTTGGGGCAGAACCCGAATCAAGTATTCAAGACCTTGGTCACCATGGGAAAGTCGAAGAAATACTACGTATTTATGATCCCGGTTGCCAAGGAGCTTGAATTGAAAAAAGCCGCGCATGCGGTTGGGGAGAAATCGATTGAGATGATCAAATCGAAGGATTTGCTGCCGATTACCGGATATATTCACGGAGGCTGCTCCCCGATCGGTATGAAGAAGAACTTCACCACGACGATCGATGAATCAGCCGCCGCTTATTCAACGATTATTTTCAGCGCAGGCAAAATTGGCTATCAGGTCGAACTAAGCCTGGAGGATTTACAAAGAGCCATTTCCATTCAATTAGGAGATGTTTCACAATAAGTTGTCTTTATTCAACAAGTTTTCAGCACCGAGAAGGTTGGATGAAACCAAGGCATGAGGAGCGGAGCGTACGATAGCTTGTACTTAAGCCCCTATGAGATTTCCGTAGAAGATCACCTTACAGGCGCTCATTGAGACACCCTATCAAAGGCCGTAACAAAGCTTAGACAGGTCGAATTAATATCAAAGGCCGGGATCGGCCTGAAGGTGCAAGCCTTTGATGAAATCTGAGAGAACATCCAATGGGCAAAGTAAAAACCATGGGTACAGGCAAGTATATTCCTGAGCATAATGTAGATTCTGCAAAGCTGGATCAGGTGCTGCAGCTGACGAGGGGATGTGCGGAGAGAAAGTCGGGCATCAAAACCCGTTATTACGCCAAGGGAGAACCTGCTTCATCTATGGGCGCGAAGGCAGCTCTGCAAGCGCTGAGCGATGCTTCGCTGGAGCTGGATCAGATCGATGCGATTGTCTGCGCAAGCGGTACGATGGAGCAGCCGATTCCGTGCACAGCAGCCCTGATCCGAATATTCGACCGCAGCCGGATTTAAACAAGAAGGGCTTTCCTCAGCAAGCAGGTTTCTGCTTCCGGGAAAGCCCTGGCTTTATTGGTTAATGCGGCAAGTCATTGGAGACGACGGACTGCAAGGTACGGTTTCTGTCTGCGTTTAATTCCCAGAACATCGCGCCGCGTAATCCTTTGGTTTTGATAAACTCATTTTTCAGATGGACCGATTGCTCGTCATCATACGTAATGAAGATTTTCGTAGAAGGGTTGTAGAGGAATGGAGTCTGCGTCACACTGTTCCAATAGCGGGTGTAGCCTTGGCCAGCTATGGTATATCTTCCGGTGGAATCCGCGGATAGAAGGCCGGTGTTCTGCATATAGGCAAAGTCATATGTTGAGCCGTCGGAGCCACCCGTGGCTTCACCGCTACAGCTTTGATACAATCCATTGTTATTGGGACCTGCATTGCAGCCTTTCCAGCCATAGCCATAGAATGGTTCGCCGATGGTTAACTTATTGGCAGGAAGACCTTTATTCAAGTAATTGGTTACTGTGGAATTGATGTTGAATTGGCTATTTCCATTTGTATTGGCCGGGTCGTTATATAATGGCGATACGATGCCGCTGGCAGCATCCCATGGACCATAGTAGTCATAGGTCATGATGTTAATCCAGTCCAAATACTGTGCGGCATTAGACAGCCAGTTGCTGGTGCCGCCTGCATCGGCCAGGAAGCTGGAGTTCGCGCTGGAAGCAATCGTAATATAGTAGTGCTTGCCATCTTGCTGCCCGGCTGTATCCAGGGCTTGACGCAGCGTCTGCAAAAGCAGGACGTAGTTCGCTTTGTCAGCTGTACGTTGGCATGTTTGACCCGATGCGCAAGGTACACCGATACTGTTCGGGTATTCCCAGTCGATATCGATGCCATCGAATTGGTACTGACGCAGGAAGTTGACGGCAGAGGTCGCGAAGTTGCCTCTGGTCACCGGGTCATTCGCAGTGTTGGAGAATTGGTTGGACCAGGTCCATCCGCCAACAGAGGCGAACAGCTTAAGATTGGGGTTGGTGTTTTTAAGCTGTCTCATCTTCACCAATTGGTTATACCCGCCATCGGCGGTACCGTCGGTAAATGAATCCCCAAGCACAATTGAACCGTTTGGCGCATTATTGACAGTGCCGTCACCGTTTTGACAGGTCCATGTGTTGGGATTGGGATTATCGGGACTCTGGGAAGGGTTGCCGTGCCTTCCATTCCAGCAAATATCAAGGAAAGCATAGTTGATCACAGTTACTTTTGAAGAGTCGATATTGGAGGGGGTAAAGGATGGTGAATCGTAAGCAGCCCAGCTTGGGAAATAACCAATGATCTCATATTGGGTTGAATTCTGAGGAAGGGTTGTAACGGTGAGCGCATTACTAGCAGTGGATACATTACCTGCTGCATCTTTTGCTTTCACAGTAAAAGTGTAGGAGGTGTTCGCGGTTAAGCCTGTTACTGTGTAAAAAGTTGTGTTCGAAGAGCCAGCCAGCGTCGTGCCATTATAAATATCGTAGCCGGCAACGCCGATGTTGTCTGTCGAGGCAGTCCAGCTTAGGGATACCGAGCTTGTAGTAACTGTAGGTGCAGTTAGATTATTAGGGGCTGTTGGCGGCTCTGTGTCCACAACAGGCGCTCCTGTCGTGACGTTAACTGGCGCGCTGGCAGCTGACACGTTGCCGGCAGCATCTTTCGCTTTGACAGTGAACGTGTAGGCTGTACTGGCGCTTAATCCTGTAACCGTATAGGAAGTCGTTGCTGAAGAACCGGCCACGGCAGAACCGTTGTACACATCATAACCCGTAACACCCACATTATCCGTTGAAGCCGTCCAAGTTAATGTAACGGTACTGCTCGTCACGTTGCTCGCTATTACATCGGCTGGCGCCGTTGGCGGCTGTGTATCCGCAGGGGATGATTGTTTGCTCCAAAGCGCCGGAACATTTGGCGGTTCCCATCCCACGAGGGAGGTATGTCCTTGTACGCATTGATAAGTATCTGTCCCGTAGGTGACGATATCACCCGTTTGATAAGTAGTATTAGGCTCCCATGGGGCAGCGCCCAAGGCGGTTAACGGCACGGTTGTGAATGCCATGATGATAACAAGAAGCAGGATAGCACTAACTTTTTTGACTTTTCTCAATTCTGATCACACTCCGCTTAGATTGGTTGATGGTTTGTCAGACCCGGGAGTACGTGACATCTCTCCTTTCATAAGAAATCTATGTAATCGCATTCCAAAATTACCGGAATGATAGAAGACACCCGATGATTAGAATGCGAAATTACAAGCTGCTTGGGTTTTGGAGTTGATCAGTACCTATGAATCCATGGATGTAAGCAGCAAGGTAGAAATTCATGCACTCGCGGCTCACTGGGTCGTAGATATCTGATAAACGGAATAAAGTGGATAAACCTCGAATGGAATTTGTGATTGCCTGGCGGAAGGAAGGCAAAGCTGAGTCAAATCGGGGAAATCAAGAGTAAGGATCATTCAGTTCAATCGTTGTAACACGAAACTAAATATATGCACAGGGGGAAGAGAGTATGAACCCCATAACTAAAACAGTATACAAAAAGGCCCCTCATAAGTTCGAAGAACTTATGAGGGGCCTCTCATTTAAACCATGCAATTAAATCGTGAAGCATCCAGTGCTTCATATTTCAGGAAACCCTTGATGCATAAGGCTATGTTGGCCTGATTACATCATGCCGCCCATTCCACCCATGCCGCCCATGTCAGGAGCAGCTGGTGCAGCCGGTTCCGGCTTATCAGCCACTACCGCTTCAGTAGTCAGGAACAGACCTGCTACGGATGCTGCATATTGCAGTGCGGAACGCGTTACCTTCGCAGGGTCAACGATACCTGCGTCGAACATGTTCACCCATTCGCCTGTTGCTGCGTTGTAGCCTACGCCTACTTCTTCCTTCTTCAGCCGTTCTACAATCACGGAGCCTTCTTCACCCGCATTCGCCGCGATTGTGCGAACCGGCTCTTCCAGTGCGCGCAGCACGATGCTTGCGCCTGTCTTCTCGTCGCCGCTCAGGTCAAGTGCTGCGACTGCGTTATATACGTTCACGAGCGCTACGCCACCGCCCGATACGATCCCTTCTTCAACCGCTGCGCGAGTTGCGTTCAGGGCGTCCTCGATGCGAAGCTTGCGTTCTTTCAATTCCGTTTCTGTAGCTGCGCCAACTTTGATCACCGCTACGCCGCCAGCCAGTTTAGCCAGACGCTCTTGCAGTTTCTCCTTGTCGAACTCGGAAGTCGTCTCTTCCAGCTGCGCACGGATTTGGTTCACACGAGCATCGATATCCGCTTTGTCGCCGCTGCCGTCCACGATCGTTGTGTTCTCTTTCGTAACGATCACTTGGCGTGCACTACCCAATTGGTCGATGGTTGTGCTCTTCAGATCCAGGCCGAGCTTCTCGGTGATCACTTGGCCGCCAGTCAGAGCAGCGATATCCTGCAGCATCGCTTCACGACGATCGCCAAAGCCAGGTGCCTTAACCGCTACCGCATTGAACGTGCCGCGCAGTTTGTTCACGATCAGCATCGCTTGTGCTTCGCCTTCGAGGTCTTCGGCGATTACAAGCAGCGGTCTGGATTGTTGTACGATCTTCTCAAGCAACGGCAAGATTTCTTGCGTGCTGCTGATCTTCTTGTCGGTGATCAAGATATAGGGATTGTCGAGGACAGCTTCCATTTTATCGGTATCTGTGATCATGTATGGAGATACATAGCCGCGGTCGAATTGCATGCCTTCTACCACTTCAAGCTCCGTCAAGAAACCGCGGGATTCCTCAACTGTGATAACACCGTCTTTACCCACTTTTTCCATCGCTTCTGCGATTTGTTCGCCGATTTCTTCGTCAGCGGCAGAGATCGCAGCTACTTGAGCGATCGATTGCTTACCTTCAATCGACTTGGAGATCTTTTGCAGCTCTTCAACCGCTACTTTTACCGCTTTGTCGATCCCTTTGCGCAGACCGATGGGGCTGGCGCCTGCCGTTACGTTCTTCAAGCCTTCACGAATCAACGCTTGCGCAAGAACGGTGGCTGTGGTCGTACCGTCACCGGCTACATCGTTGGTCTTCGTCGCTACTTCCTTAACGAGCTGAGCACCCATGTTCTCAAATGCATCTTCCAGTTCGATCTCTTTTGCGATCGTTACACCGTCATTGGTGATCAACGGGCTGCCGAATTTCTTCTCCAACACTACGTTGCGGCCTTTTGGACCAAGTGTTACTTTTACTGCATCTGCCAAAGTATCTACACCACGTAGCATTGCGCGACGTGCTTCTTCACTAAATTTAATTACTTTTGCCATCGTTACGATTCCTCCTTAAGGATATTAAAGCGTGACCGATTTGATCGAGAAACGGCCTGTTAACCGACAATCGCGTGAATGTCGCTTTCCTTCATGATCAAATATTCTTTGCCTTCATATTTCACTTCAGTACCCGCATATTTAGAGAACAACACGCGGTCGCCTTCCTTCACTTCAAGAGGAATACGAACCCCATCCTTCAATGCGCCGCTGCCTACGGCTACGACTTTGCCTTCTTGCGGCTTTTCCTTCGCTGTATCTGGAAGCACGATGCCGAAAGCCGTCGTTTCTTCTTGTTCAATTGGTTCTACCAATACACGTTCACCTAATGGTCTAATCATGAGAAATAGCCTCCTTATTAATATGTTGTAATGAAATCATAGACATATTCTTCTATGTATTAGCACTCGACATATTCAAGTGCTAATAACCAATATTATGATACTCAAATTAGGGACAAATTTCAAGTTCCTGATTGGATTTTTTATCAGACCAAACGCTCATTCAAGAGGATATTTCCCTCTGACACCAGACTGGAGGTCAATCGCACGAAATAAGAAAAGAGCAATCCCAATATCTTTTTTCACTTGAGATTGCTCTTTATTTTCTTTTCTAACCTTGTTAGCTGAATATGTTTATTATGTTTATCAATCTGATTGAATTATTTAAGCGTTACGTTAAGCGCTCCGTTCTCAGCCTTTTCGATCGTACCTTGAAGCACTTTGGTTACGAAATCTGCCGGAACATACGTATTCTTATTATGCAGCTCTGGAGCAGCGCCAAGGGAGAACGGAGCTACCTTGTTCAAGAAATATTGATCCTTGCCGAGCTCAATCGATGTAAATACAGCATCCTTGGTCAGGTCTGCTCTCTTCTCCTTTGCATTCCAGGTCAGCTTGAAGCCAAGACCTTCAATCGTGGAACGCAGTGGAATCATCATCTGCCCATCTGCTTTTGTGTAGTATTCGCTCTTGTTGATGACAACACTGGCCTTCGCAGCTTCATGATCTTCCCCTTTGGCGGCGAGGGCAATGCTGAATTCCGGTGTTCCTGCGGCTCCTGGTGCGATCGAGTATTTAGGGAATACGATCACAGCCTTGCCGTCCTTCACATAGAAATCCTCCTCTTGTCCGGCATCGATTCCTTTGAACTCGTCCGCGAAATAATCGTCCGGCTGCTTAGCAATTTGCTCACGAATTTGCTTGTCCAGCGCTGCTTTATAATCGGAGCCAAACAATTCCTCAAGCGTCACCCGTTCGGCCTCGGCTTTATTCCATACATTGTAGAAATATTTGATCGGCATTGAAGTTCCTCCGCTAAAGCCCTCTTGAGTAACTACGAACGAGAGCAATTGCTGCGGATTAACGGCAGCCGAGCCGTCTGACTTCACCTCATAGTCGATATACAATTCATACGGACGGAATTCATATTTATTCTCTTTTGCCTCCTTGGCTCCTTCCGCAGCCAGCTTCTCCCACTCTTGAATCGCCTTATCCGCATTGCGTTCAATAATATCGTTCATTTCCAGGCCATATTGTGTATCCTTCAAGCCCTCCACGACTGGAATTTTCACATGTACCTTCAAATAGGGACTATTCGAGGTGAGCGCCTTCGTCTTAATAGTAACCTTCTGCTCCAGCTTATTTGAGAGCTCTGCCTCAACCACGCTTTTGGCGGAGGGTGCAACCCCTTGTGCCGCTTGTACCGGTTGTGCCAGCTGGGCAACACCCACGCCGCTGATCAGCAATCCGCCAGCCACTCCCAAAGCAATAATCGATTTTTTAGCCATCCCTGTTTTCATGTCCATCGCCCTTTCGATAATGAGTAAGTTAAACTCTAGATTCTGAAGCATTAGTCTGAATTCGCCGGCAGCAGCCAGCATTTAATTGGACTAATCTTCCTGTGAACCTATCGTAACAGGAGCGGTGAAAGAGATAGTTACAAATCAACAACAGCCTACGTCAGCAGCGATGAAGCAGAAGGCAATACAATAGTTACCGTTGTCCCCTGATGCAACTCGCTGTCCATCTTCATGCTTCCCCCATGCAGTTCCACGATCTCCCTGGCCAGGGCAAGTCCGATTCCGCTGCCGGATTGCTTGCTCTTGCCCTTAAAAAACTTGGTCATCATCTTCTCCAAATCAGCCGGTGCGATCCCCTCGCCTTCATCGATCACCTCAAGCTGAAGCCCCTGCTCCAGCCGCCGGGCTCTCAGCAGCACTTCACCGCCCTTATGCGAGAACTTGATCGCATTGTCCAGCAAATTAATCAGCACTTGCTTCATCCGGTTGCGGTCCGCCGTAATATATCCGGCATCATCATACTCAGTCCGCAGAGTAACCCCCTTTTGCTCGAGGTGGGCCGCGAATTGTATTTTCAGTTCATGCAGCAATTCTCCTACATTCCAGCGCGTCGGATGCATCTCCAGATGTTTGGCCTGCAGCTTGGAGAAGTCCAGCAGATCATTAACCATGCCGTTGAGCCGCTTTGCCTCATCACGAATCGTCTGCAGCCCGTCGAGCAGTTCTTCTCTATCCTGCATATCTCCGGTAAGCAGCGTTTCCGACCAGCCCTGAATAGAAGTAAGCGGCGTCCTTAATTCATGGGACACCGTCGAAATGAACTCATGCTTCAGCTTATCGGTTTTTAAAATTTCCTCGGCCATGACATTCATCGTCTGACCAAGCACAGCAATCTCATCGCGCTGCCGATTCTCGGAACGGACATGGAAATCCCCCCTGATATACGCATTGGCTATGCGTCGCAATTCAAGCAGGGGGCCCACCATTCTGCTCGACAGAAATAAACTGACGATAAAGGAAGCGGCAATAATGCCGACGCTGAGCGTCAGCGTAACCAAGACGATCTCCGCATACAGTTTATCAACCGCAGTCAAGGATGTAACAAACCGAACGACACCAACGGCATTCTCCTCCCGGTACAGGGCATAGCTGTATGCTATCACATGCTCACCGTCCTGCTCTGTCCTTCCGGTCCAAGACCCTTCTCCGGCCTGAGTGGCTTCGGTAATATCCGGCGAGGACAGCTGCCCCTCCTGCTCGAAGCCATTGGCATCCATCAGCACCTTTCCCGACAGATCAAGCACTTGAATACTCATATAATCAGCCGTCGGAATTTGCTGGAAGATCTCTGTCGCTTTTTCACGCAGCGTCTCATCGTTAATAAATTTATTGTAGTATGAAGACAGCACATCAACCCGCTCCGCGAACGCTTCCTTCGCCCCCTGGTAATAATACCGGTGGACACCATACAGGAAGACGGTGGAGAACAAGGTTGTAACGAGCAAAATAATAAAGAAATGGCTTAATAACAGCTTGCTCTTAATGCTCTTCATGCTGTGAGCTCCATTTGTAGCCATGTCCCCACACCGTATGAATCCAGTGTGGATGAGAAGGATCGTTCTCAATCTTGTTGCGCAAGCGCCGCATATGTACGTCGACAGTCTTTACCTCACCCGTATAATCCTGTCCCCATACCGCATTAAGGATGTCATCCCTGCTCAAGCTGGCGTCTGCATGCTCCAGAAACAATTTCATCAACGCATATTCGGTCGGCGTCAGCTCCACCTCAATCCCATTTTTCCACAGCTTCCGTTCCTTCGACGATAACCTAAAAATGCCCGACTGAAGCTGTCCGCCCATTTCATACGCCACAGGATGCAATCTGCGGTAAAGCGCATTAATCCGGGCCAACAGCTCAGTTGGACTGAACGGTTTACATATATAATCATCCGCCCCCATTTCAAGCGCGGCCACCAAGTCTTCCTCTTGCGTTAGTGCTGTTAGCATAATTATGCCCATTTTCGGAAAAGAACGCCTGAGCATTCTACACACATCAAGCCCGCTAATCGCGGGCAGTTGAATATCAAGCAAGGCTATATCTATGTCCTTCTCCCTCTCTACAGCTTCCATTGCCTCCTCACCGGATTCCGCCTCCACAACGACGATCCCCTGCCGTTTCAAGTTGATGCGCACAAAATTACGGATCGGGCGCTCATCCTCTACAATCATTACCTTCATCTTGTACAACCTCCAACACTGCCTCAATATTTCGTATCTTTAAAACCGCTGACCAATTCCTTCACCGAAATAGCCAACGATTGAATTGCATTCGGATATTCCTGCAAACTTTCCGGGAATATGCCAGCAATCCACTTGTCCTTGCCTTCGCGCAAGGAAACAAATTGATAGCCTGCCTTCTTCCATTTTTCAATCTCTTGACTCTTGTCGGACAAAGGCACTATTTTGATCTCCAGGAGCGATAGCTCAGGGTTCCGCAGGGGTCTGAACGAGATATCCTCATTGTCGCCGGTATACTGCAGTGTCACCTGATCGATCCAACGCATCGGCAGATCAAAGCGGTAATTGTTCTCAAAGCTATAGAAGCTGTCCATCATGGGCTGCAGCTTGCCTTGCGGCGTCCACTGTATCCACTCATGAATGAACGGCATGTCCGAATAAGGGATATCCTCTGTTCCCGGAGGCTCCTTCATCCGGTCAATTTCCAGAATTCCATCCCCGTTGATATCCTCGCTCAAGGTCGTCTGAGCATTAAAAAATTCCGGGTTGAGCGGATCGGCATTAAGCACATCCTTTAACTGCCCTTGCTCCTTAATCAGCAGCGAAGTATAAGAAGAGTGGGCGCCGAAATCTGCCACGATGACGATTCCCTGACGTTCTTCATTTACTTTGCCGGTAACAACCTGGGCATAGCCGTTGATCGCACCATCCAGATCAAGCGCTGTTTGCTTGACTAACCGGCCATCATGAAAATCATATAAAGCCGCTTCCGCTACCATTTTCTCGGAATCCCAGGACAGGTTGAACAGCTCCGGTCTGTTGTTGCCATCCAGGTCGCTAACAAGTATCCTGGTGTACAGCATATCCCCAGCCAGTTCAAGCTTGTTCTGCTCATTCACCGAATGAATCTGCAGCTCATTGCGTCCGCGAACCCCGCCCTTCCAGCCGGTAATAATCTCGCTGCGTCCGTCTCCGTCAAGATCGGCAAGCTGGAAGAAATCGATACCGCGGCTTGGAACTGCAACCTGATCCATCCGTTCCCATTTCCCTTGATTCTCCCGCAATAGAATATACCCGTGTTCAAATTCATCGCTTTCATTGGCATAAAAAGCAATCACCTGCCGATGGCCATCCCCGAGAATATCTTTAATGAATATCGCCGTGGCCCCATAAGGTCCGTTATCGGGTATGACCAGCTTGGAATGAGGCGGCAATTGCTGCAGTACTTCCTGGCGGATATTGGACTGCTGCTGGGACTGGGCCGGGGGCTGCAGCAGCTGAAATGGCGTACTGCCCAGACTGCAGCCGCCGAGAAGCAGGACAACTCCGCTGATTATAAATACAAATATCATTCGATTGATTCTCATGTCATCACCATTCAATTCTAAATTCATAGACTGACTAACTCTATCTCTAATCATATAGAATGACGAGATGAAGAGGTTACAGAACCATTACGCCAACAATGAACAAAGGCTATCACATAAGGTCAGATGACCTTAGGATAGCCCGTATTTGCAATGAATAAGCACGACATTTCCAGTATTTTATTATATCAGCGCCAGCGGGAATATTGCTGAACTGATTGTGTAACAAATTATACACCTACCCGGGCTGGAAATTCCAATAAGTTACCCGCGCAGATGATCCTTCAGCCGAAACGTATATCCCTTGGATCTATTACCCGAGACATCCACGCTTTGAATCGTTATCGAATAACTTTTGGCAGCGGGTATTTTCGGGAGTACAACGGTCTGAACCCCTCTTGATACCTCTAATGTATGACCGACCTGTTTTTTGTTCTGAAACAGGCTGATCAACACTTTTTGTCCGTCCAAATCATAGGGTCCATCCCAATAGAGCCCCATGCTTTGTCCTGCTTGCACCACGCGCACATTCTCCACCTCTCCCGGCGGAATATGATCTATCACCGGTTCAGGCTCGGGAGCAGGAGCGGTGAATACCTCAGGATCCCCAAAGGTGAATTTATCGATATTGTACAACCAGTCCGATCCCTTAAAAACAAGGAATATCAGATGTTTTCCCGTTACGCGGGTGGTTATCTCTGACGAGAAAACCTGAAATTTTTGCCAGCCTCCGGTCCCCGTCACTTGCACAGTTGAGATTACAGGGCCGTTCACTCCATCGATCCGCACTTCAAGGGTACCGCCAGCGGTATCACTGGCCGCATGCACATGGAACTGCTCCGGACTGCCGCTGCCAAAATCAATATAGTTGTACATTGCATAAGGCTGATTCGGGCCATACAAACCAACCAAATAGGTATGACCTCCGCCCGTCTCCGTTCCAAGCTCCACTGCACTTGTATAACTCTCGGCTTCTATTTTGCTATAGGCATCCATAACCTTGCCCTTCACCGTCGTGAAATTAAACCAATCCAGATTGCATGGGAAATCAGCTCCATTTGTTCCTTTAAAGGTTAGATATACATCATGAGTACCGGTTGCCAGCGTATCATCAACGATGGACATCATGTTCATCCATCGATTCCAATCGCCCATGGCCGGAACCGGGATCTCGCTGACCACTGGTCCCTGCGGACTGTCGAGCCTTATCTCAATCGTTCCGCCTTGGGATCCGCTTGATACATATACCGTAACCCCGGACGCTCCGTCAGCAAAATCAATCCCCCGATAAAGAGCATGAGCTCCATCGGAAATCCCCTCAATATAGCCATGCTCCATATTTCGGTCCAACCCGAAGCTGTCATCAAAATCTTCCGCCTGCAACTTAGCGAAAGCGTCTGTCCTGGTCGGATCATCCCGCGTGAATTTGAACCAATTGAGATTAAACAGATAGCTGTCCGTTGTTTCTTCAAATACCAGATACACGTCATGAACTCCGGTTACCGTTGCAGGATGGCCCTGGTGATCTTTCAATACGCTGACGGCATCCATAAAATGCTCCCATCCGCCTGTGTCTTCGACGTTGACAGTGCCAACGACCGGACCGTTCAGAGCATCCAGACGAATCTCGATCCTGCCGCCTGCCGTCCCGCTGGCCACCCTGGCAATAAAGCCCTTGGCACCCAGCTTGCCAAAGTCCACCTGCTTGTAGGCTGCAAAATGGCCGGATTGAATTCCGCCGAGCTGCATCGTTCCTTCTGCGCTTCCCTCCAGGATGAAACCCTTGCCGTCATTGTACTTCTCCGCTTCAATTTTCTGATAGGCATCCCTGGTCTGATAGCTTAGCGGCATACTCCTGGGCTTAAGGACCGCCAGCGCCTGAACGGCACTGGACGCTGTCCAGGAGTCGTAGGTTCCGGACTGCCTGCGGCCGATCCAATTGCCGTCAACAATTCCATCCTCATTGCGGTGGCTCCAGGCCATTTCCGTATTATAAGCGAGCCATTCGTCAAGCTCCCTGCTAAACTGCTTATAGCCTGATGCAGCCTTTTTTCCGTCCAGGGAGGTTAATAAATAGGCCAGATTACGAATTAGAATCGTCTTGCCGCCCTTCAAGTCCCCGTTGGGCCCTTCATAATTAAGCAGCCTATTCTCATCCGTCTGGTGTTCCTTGACAAATTGAGCGGCCTTCACGGCATCTTCCAGATAGACGGAATCCCCGGTGCTGCGGTACAGCCCTACCGCCGCGCCGATAAAGGTTCCCTGATTATAGTGGGTCGCATCGGGAACGCCGCCGCGTACCGGCTCAATCCGGTCAAAGACTTTGCCCTTGCCATCGGTCAGCATCGTCTTGCCCCAGCGAAAAATACGGGAAGCGGCGTCCAGATAGTGCTGGTCCCCGCTTATTTCATAGAGGAATACCGCTGCTTCGGCAGCCGGAAAGTTGATGCAAGCGTTCTTCGTAACATGCTCGCTGTTTAACCACCAGAGTCCGCCGCCAAATTCCTCATCCCATTGGGTGTCGTACACAAAGTCGAAGTAATATTTCGCCTTGTCCAGGTATTTCGGCTCGCCGGTAATTTGATACGCTCGCGCGCTGGCCATAGCCCACCACATAATATCGTCGTTGAACGGATTATTCGTCCAGTCCTCTCCGTACTTCGCCACCGCCCCCGTAAAAATATCATCGATTTGCTGGCGAAGCTGCTGCTTTAACGTCCTATCGGAGGTGTGGAGATATGAATCCATGACCATCTCCCATAATTCGGCTTCTACCCAAAAACTCTGGTAGGAGTCGCTTTGCTGCGAATCGGCCCGAAAATGCTTCGTTTCGGGATTCCAGAAATATTGATTAAATGCCATGATGGCTATATCGGCATCGGAAGACTTGTAAGCATCGGCTGGAGAAGCTCCTATTCCTGTGAATACGGTTAAAGCAGGCACAATGGCCAGGACGGCCATAAACCATTTGGACCTGAACGGCTTTCCATGTTTCAAGTTCACGCTAACCCCTCCCAATATAAATTTACTTTCCCATCTATTCCTTTACCGAGCCAAGCACGATGCCATGAATCAGATACCGCTGCAAGAAAGGATATATCATCATAATCGGAATCATGGAGACCAAGATTTTCGCTGAATTCAGGGTCGTATTGGATATTTTATTGAACTGCTGAAGCTGCTCAACGGTCAGGTTCTGCATCTGGTCCCGCGTCAGATTTAGCTGCTGCAGATAGGTCTGCAACGGAACTTTGCTGCTGTCATTAATCAACACAATACCGTCAAAAAAGTTGTTCCAGTGCCCCACAATCACGAACAGGGTGATTGTGGCCAGGCTGGGCAGAGAGACCGGCAGGAAGATGTTCAATAAAATTTTGAGCGGCCCCGCTCCATCCATAAATGCCGCTTCCTCAAGCTCCTTGGGAATGCCCTTGAAGAAATTCATCAGCAGGATCACGTTAAACACCGGGACCGCGCCTGGAAGCACCAGCGCCCAGAGGGTATTGATGAGATTCAGCTTGCTGATGACCATATACCACGGGACGATCCCACCGCTAAACAGCATAGTAAAAATGATAATCCACATGTAGACATTGCGCGATTTGAATTGCATCGTGCTGCGCGACAGCGGGTAAGCCATCAGCACCGTAAGCAGCATATTGATGCCGCCCCCAAGGACGACCCGTTCCACAGATATTTTGAAAGCGCGCCAGAACTTGACATCGTTCAGAATCTTCTCATAGGAAGAGAAATTAACGTCAACGGGCCAGAAATTGACCTCTCTGGCGTTCACCGCCGCGCTGCTGCTGATCGAGATCATGATCGTGTTAAGCATCGGAGCCAGCGATAGAAAAGCGATGATAACCAGCACGGCGATAATCAGAGCATTCATCATTTTTGATCCCAAGGTTTGCGACTGTACCATATGATCCTCCTAGAAAATCCTGTACCCGGCATACTTGGCCGCCAGCCGATAGGAGATAATAATAAGCACAAAGCTAATTACTGATTTCATCAAACCGACCGCCGTAGCAAATGAATATTGCATATTAATAAGCCCCATACGATAAACAAATGTATCGATAATATCCCCTGTCTCGTAGACGAGCGGATTATACATGTTAAAGACCTGATCAAAGCCGGCGTTCAGCACATTCCCCAGGCTGAGCGTGCCCAATAAGATGATGGTTGGAAAAATGCCTGGCAAAGTAATATTCAGCATTTGCTTCCAGCGGTTAGCTCCGTCAAGCGCGGCCGATTCATACAGTGCCGGGTTAATCGCCGTTAAGGCCGCCAAATAAATAATCGTCCCGTAGCCGAATTCCTTCCAGGTATCCGTCACGATCAGCAGCGGCCTGAACCATGTATTGCTGGCCATAAACATGATCCGCTCCAGACCCAGAAGTTCCAGCAAATTGTTGACCATCCCGTCATAAGAGAAGATCATTGTCAGCATCGTTCCCAGCACAACCCAGGACATAAAGTGCGGTAAATAGACGATCGTCTGCACTGTGCTCTTGAACAGCTTCACCCGCACCTCATGAAGCAGCAGCGCGAATACGATCGGTGCAATCAGGCCAAGAATGATCTTTCCGGCAGCGATGACCAGAGTGTTCACAAAGATCTGTCTGCTGTCCGGAAGCTGCAGCATATAAGTAAAATTGCCGAGTCCAATCCAAGGGGAGCCGCCGATCCCCTTGGCTGGAATAAATCTCTGAAACGCCATCACCGCACCGAACATCGGAATGATGGCGAAAATGAACAGCATGATCATGCCAGGCAGCAGCATCATATGATAGGTCATCCCGTTCAGGCGTTGGCGCGCACGGCTTTGGCGCAGCGGCGCTTGCAGCTGCCGGCCCATGCTGACTCCGGTTCGATTCATGTTCATCACATCCTGCGATTAAAGTTACTTTTGATTTATCTCGGCCAGAATTTCGTCCCCGCCAGTCCGATGCCAGGTGTCGACGAATTTATCGAATTCACTAAGCGGCGCTTCGCCCATAATGATTTTAAGAATCGTCTCTTCTTCCATCTTCTTCAGATTGGCCCATTTCATCTTCATCGTATCGGTTGTGCCATAAAAAGCGCCCGGTATGACTTCCAGATTCGGATTGTTGGCTTCCCGTTGCCCCTCAATACGCGATAGATATTCCCCGTAAGTATTAGCGTCGATATTGTTCCCTTCTTTTTTGAAGTCCTGATAGGCATGGAGCGATACTAGACGGTCAGGTTGAATTTTGCTCTCATTTCCGGCTTGGTCCGCTTCCATAATGTCATCATAGTAACGCTTCAATACGTCGTTATAATCGATTTGCATCGGAATCTGCGTCGGCTCGTTATTCCATCTGCTGTTATCGGTCAGCCCTTCACTTGCATGCTCTTTTTTGTACTGAACAGCATCGTCCGTAAGCGAATACAAAAAATCTGTGGTCAGGTTAATCGATTTCATAATCGCTTCCGGATGAGCGTAATCCTTCTTGACTACGGTGAAGCTGCCGGCCGGGTCCTGACGGATTGTCTTAAATTTGCCGTTCTCATCAACCGGTGCGGATACGGCGATCCAGACCGCTTCCGGATCCTGCTTAATGGTATCTTTATAGTTCGTGTAGCCGATCCACCAAGGGTTGAAAAGCATACCTGCCTGGCCTTTAATGACCAGCGCTTCCTTCTCTTCCCCGGACCTGACGGCAAACTGCTTATCGATCAGCCCCTCTTTGTAACGCTGGGCCAAATCAGCCAGCGCTTCCTTCATTTCCGGCTGCACCGAGCCATATACGACCTTGCCTTCCGCATCCTTGATCCAGTTCGTCGGGAAGGCATTATAGACCGCGAATACCGGCGTAAAGTTCATCGCATTCTGATCCATAACGAAACCGACCGTTTTTCCTGTGCCGGAAACGTCCTTTTCAACGAAAGTCCTGGCCAGGTCCCAAACTTCCTCCAGGCTTGCAGGCGTCTTTGCGCCTACTTTATCCATCCAGTCCTTGCGGATCCACAGCAGCTGATGCTGGTTGCCGATATTGGTATGCGGCAAAGCCATGATCTTGCCATCGAAAGTAACCTGATCCATGAGCAGGCTGCCATAGGTGTCGTAAATTTCTTTCAAGCCTTTGGAGGCGGTCTTGTCATAAACTTCGGTCAAATCCGCAATCAGATCGTTATCGACCAATTGGTTGAGAATGTCCCGACTAACCGTCATTACATCAGGCAGATCGCCCGTCGTCATGGAGAGGGACAGCTTCTGATCCATATCATCGGTCTCCCAGGCAATCTTCGCCTTCACATTCACCCTGCTCTCCACATATCTGGTAGCCATGTTGTTCTCGCTTGTGTCTCCGTCGGGAAGATTGCTAGTATGGTTTGTGTTACGGCCGATCGTGAATTCAACAGAGGTGTCATATTTGCCATACGGATCAAATTTCACCCCATCATCGACCTGCGCTTCATCCGAGCCGCCAGCGTTTGTCCCGCTTCCTCCTCCACAGCCGCTGACAGCAAGCATGCTGAGGCAAACCAGGAGAATAAAGACTAATTTCCGCTTATTCTTCATATCGCTAACCCCTTTATTTGATTTTATGGGTTCATTGTATCCGTTTTCATAAAGGGCGGATATGCAACGTTTTTTTGATTCATAACACGTTTTTTATGAATTATAAGGCAGCGTAATCATCACCTTAGTTCCTTGGCCCGGATTACTAAAAATGTCCAAGCCATAGTCCGTTCCGTAATACAGCTTGATGCGATCATTGACATTTTTCACACCGTAACCGGAGCTGCTTGCGGTCAACAGCTTTTGTTCCTGCTCCGACGACATGCCGATGCCGTTATCCTCCACCTTCATTTTGATCTCCCCTTTTTCAAGATAGACAGAGATGTTTAACAGGCGGTCGCCAATCAGAGGTTCAGCAAAGCCATGCTTGATCGCATTTTCGACAATCGGCTGTAATATGAAGTGAATAATGTGATGGTTCAATAGCGACTCTTCCACCTTATAATCAATCTCAAAGCTTGCATCGTGCATAATGAGCTGCAGATCGATATAGGCCTTGATATTGGCTAATTCGTCCTTAATCGTTACCAGCGCCTTGCCTTTATTCAGCGTGGTCCGATAAAATTGGGCCAGCGCGGCCACCATGTACCCGGTTTCGATATCTTGCTTCTTCACAGAGCGCCAATGTATGAACGACAAGGTGTTATACAGAAAATGCGGATTGATCTGGGCAATGAGCTGGCTGTACTCGCTTTCTCTCTTGGCGCTTTCTGCCTCGTATACCTGCGAGATTAAGCTTTTGATCCTGCCCAGCATCTTGCCGATCCCATTCGTAAGCTCGCCTATTTCATCCCGGGAAGAGCTTTGGATGATGATCTCCAGATTGTTTTGCTCCACCTTATCTACTTTATTTCTCAGATGAACGATCCTCCGCGTGAAGCTGCTGGAAAATACATATATCAGACTGAAGGCAATCAGCAAGCTTAGCACAATAACAAAAAACGTAATCTTAAAAATGGTCAGTGCATTCATGTAAGCATTATCGTGGGAAACGGAAAATTTCAGCGTCCAGTCGATATTTTGCAGCGAACCGCTGATGTCCGTCAGGCTTCTGGCTGTCAGCACGTCCTGATTGCCTTGATATATGAGCTTATGCCGGCTGTCTTCAATGCTTACAGAGATATGGTCGGAGACCTGCTCTATGCTTGAGAAGATACTTTCATAATTGATGGTGATCACCATAAAATTGCTGTTCCTGTGATTGCTGATCAACTGCTGCAGCAAATACACATGCCCGTCATAAATAATCCAGCGCCGGCCTCGATCACCGTCATACCATGGCTGTCTTTTCAGTTCATGAAGCGGCAGTATATGATCGCGAATCCCCAGCAGATCACCTGAGGTGTAGAAGGTAATTTCTTCGATATTCCCGTCCATCAGCTTGATTTGCGAGAGCAGCGGGTCCATCGTATCCCTGAAATCCAAGTACATATTAAAATAATTGTCCTGATAATTTTTCAAAAAAATTTGAGAGAAATCCCGGTTCAGTACAATAAATTCGCACAGCATGTTATAGCGGTTTATTTTGTAGTCCAGGATGTTGGCCATTTGGCTGAGACCGGAGCGCGCCTCACTATTTAATTCGTTGATCTGCGTTGTGTAGGATTGAAGAAATGACAGCATGCCCAGGAGTAGAATCGGAATCAGCACAATGGTGAGGTGTGAGAGAAGCAGCTTGCTGCGGAACTTTAGATCATTAAACCTGCTTTTCATCAGACGAATGATCATCATTGATCTCAGCACTTCCGATATTGCATCGGACTGACACCGTATTTATTTTTGAATAACTTGCAGAAATAAGACGGATTTTCAATCCCAACGTTTTCCGCAATATCGTTTATTTTCATATTGGTTTGTGTCAACAGATAATCTGCTTTCCGCAATCGGTAATCCGTTAAGTATTTGGAGAAATTCATGCCTGTTTCTTTTTTGAACAAAATGCTGAGATAGCCTGGCGATAAATAGACCTCGTTGCCTACATCTGTTAATGAAATATCATGTTGATAATTATTTTTTATAATCTGTTTCACTTGGCGAATCACCCTGGATTCTTCGGTCTCCTGATCAGGATCGATATAGGCCTTCTTCTGAGTGAGGTTTTCCATGACCTCCAATAGCTCTTCACGAATGAGCGGCTTCAGTAAATAGTTGATCACCCCAAGCTTGATTGCGCTGAGGGCGTATTCAAATTCGCCATAACCGCTGCAGATGACGATCTTCAAATTCTCCTGCATCCTTCTAGCCGCTTTGCTCAGTTCAATGCCATTCATCAACGGCATCTTCACATCGGTAATTAAAATATCAACCGCGTTTTTTTGCAGGATCTCTTCAGCAACGCGACCGTTTTCGGCCTCAAGCACGCGGCAGGGAAATTTGTATTGGCAGAGCAAATTTTTGATTCCTTCACGTTCCGTAGATTCGTCGTCTACAACCAGAACATTCATCATCCTATCGTCTCCTTACTTATTGATGTAATACTCCCCCTTATCAAGCCATCGTTACAAGCTGAGACATCCTCGCCTCCTTTGACGATATCGTTTCTTCCCGTAAATAAAACGCTTTCATGGAAATGAGTATATTAGTATAATATTATTATGTCAATGAGTGTAAAATCCTATTTATGGAAAATAAAAAGACTGAATATTACAAAAAAAGCTGTTCCACGACCTGATGGTCATAGAAACAGCTTCATCGTTGCTTATGCTTAAAAAGACGATCGATCCATTGAATGACTGCGTACGGATGCGGCAGATTCCCCTGGAATCAGCTGCGCCTGCAGCTTGGTTCTGCCAGCTCCTGCCCCGCTTCCCATAAGAGCCGTCACCTGTTCCAGCGCCAACCGGCCCATATTCTCTTCCTGCTGCCGCATATGAGTAAAGGCATACCCTTCTCCAAGCCGGAACAGCGGATGGTCGAAGCAGATGACAGAGATGTCGCTGGGGATGTTTAAGCCCAGACGTCGCGCCGCTTCCTTGACCAAGAGAGCAATGTGGTATTCGAACGCAAAGAGCGCCGTGATCTCCGGGAACGCCTGCAGATGATTCATGATTCTCTCGATATCCTGTTCTATTTTCTCTTCATCATTAAAGGAATTAGGCAGCGTCGAAGTCAGTCCGGTGATCCACAACCTCTGATCCACAATAACACCGTGACTGGCATATGCCTGCATAACCCCCTCGATCCGTTCCTCAATCGCTGACGTATCCTTCGGAGGCGGGGACAGGATTGAAATATGAGAATGCCCGAGCTCGAACAGATACTCCGTTGCCATGAACGCCGCTTGTACATTGTCAGTACTAATCGACGACGACGCTACCCCCTTGATCTCCCGGTCAATAAGCACAAGCGGGAAGCGCTCGATAACGAGCTTGAGGATTTCCGCATTGAAATACTCTCCTTGTGCAGGGAAAACAATCAGCCCATCCACACCAAGCTCAAGCAGCTTGCGGATCGTCTCCTCCTCATTCTCCTGCACACCAAACGTACGACGCAATATAAGATAGCAGTCCAGCTCCCGGGCAGCGGACTCCATGCCGTAAATGAGCCGGGTCCCATAGCTGTTGGCGAAATCCGTCAGCACTACCCCGATCAATTTCCCCGGCCGTTTCTTCAGCACAGCTGATGATTTCGCAGCAGCGGGCGGCGCTTGCCCATCGTCTCCCGCTTCCGCTACAAAGGACCCGCGCCCGGGTCTGCGGATAATAAAATTCTCGGCGGCCAGCATCTCCAGCGCCCTCTTGCTCGTAATCCGACTCACATTATAGGCTTCGGCCAGCTCCTTCTCCGATGGGATCTTATCACCGGCCATATAAGTGTTATCTATAATCCGCCGCTTAACATCATTAAAAATCTGCTCATACATCGGCTTTGAAGAGGTTGATTCACTCATCATGATACCTCCGGTACTTATTCCACAATACATAATAATATATCATGATATATCATTATTGTCTAATGGCATGCCAAGAAATGCCGATCATTTAATCGGCATTCCATGAGCATAGGAGAATTGTCAATAAATGCTTCGCTCAAGCCCGCTCGCCCTTCAATATCTCCGTCTTCAACCGTCGTCCGGTAGGCGTGTCAGCAAGGCCGCCTTGTGCGGTCTCTCGCAGTGCAACCGGCATCGCTTGGCCAATCCGGTGCATCGCTTCGATCACTTCATCGCAAGGGATCGCACTGGTAATACCAGCCAGCGACATATCCGCGGCTACCATCGCAATCGCTGCTCCCATCGCATTCCGCTTCACACAGGGAACTTCAACCAGGCCAGCGACCGGATCACATACCAGACCCAGCAAATTTTTGAGCGCTATGGCCATCGCTGTAGCAGATTGCTGCGGCGTCCCTCCGGCCAGGGCAACGATCGAAGCTGCCGCCATCCCCGTCGCAGAACCCACCTCGGCCTGACAACCTCCGGCGGCGCCGCTAATCGAAGCATTGTTGGCGACAACCATCCCGAATGCTCCTGATGTGAACAAAAAATCAATCATTTGATCCCGGGTCGGATGAAGCTTATCCACCAGCGCGAATAATACGCCCGGGATCACCCCGGAAGCGCCAGCGGTCGGCGTAGCGCAAATCAGCCCCATCGCCGCATTAACTTCATTGGTAGCGACCGCTTTGCTAACCGCATCAAGCACTGTAAGGCCGCTTAATCCTTGACCGCTGGCGATATATTTTTGCATTTTCACCGCATCCCCCCCGGTCAATCCCGAATACGACTTCACCCCGCTGAGTCCTCTTTCTACCGCCTTCTCCATCACCTCAAGATTGCGCGACATTTGCTCACGGATCTGCTCCCGGCTCTTTCCGCTAACTTCCATCTCCTGGCGGACCATAATCTCCGCAATGGAGCATGATTTTTCTTCCGCAAGTGCGACTAACTCCGCCACATTTGAAAACATTTGAAGTTCAGCCTCCTTACCTATAATTTACGTTTAACAAGCGGTTGGCTCTGCTAATCCTCCATGGATAAAACCCGGTCGACGCCCTCTAGCCTCCTAATCATATCGATCACTTTATCGCTGATCATCTCATCCGTCTCGATAACCATCAGCGCCATCTTGCCCTTTTCCTTGCGGGATACCTTCATATTCCCGATGTTCACATGACTTTCACTTAATATATGGGTCACCCTGGCGATAACGCCGTAGCGATCATGGTTAATAATGAGAATAGCCGGACTTTCGCCGGACAGACCCAATTGGAATCCGTTCAGCTCACGCAGCTCCACCTTGCCGCCGCCGATCGAGATCCCTACCAGATCAATCTCCTCGCTCCCGCTTTGCATGTTGATGCGGACCGTATTTGGATGCTCCGGGATCGCCTCTTCCGTTCTAATGATAATCTCTACTCCTGCTTCCTCCGCATATTTTGCAGACTGAGGCAGACGTGGATCATCCGTATCATACCCCAATAATCCGGCAATTAATGCCACATCGGTAGCATGTCCCTTATAAGTATCAGCAAAGGAACCGTACAGCGACAACACAACGCGCTGCGGCTCCTTGCCAAATATGCTGCGCGCCAGCCTGCCAATCTTCGCCGCCCCTGCTGTATGAGAGCTAGAGGGGCCAACCATTACCGGACCGATTACATCAAACACGCTACGGTATTTCATTATCATTCTCCCTTGTACGTAAATCATGAAATATCTCGAGCAAAAAGAATCACTAATCCATAATATGCGCTTCACAGAGACGATGCAATAAGATTGGCCATAACCTGGCGATACGCACAAAGGCCGCCCCCTCGATCAAGCCTGACCGCGAGACAGCCTATCTAAGTTATTGCTTATAATACCCGTAAACGATGAATTCCCTTGTTCTCAAGACCGCGAATAAGCGGGGTCCAATCCTCGTCCTCCGCAGTAGTGTTCAATGCATCCTCCACCATCTGCAGCTTCGCATCCAGGGCATCGATATGGTGCAGGGCCACCGCTTCTGCCGTCTGCGGCTGTACAGGGCTGCCCCATTCGCCCAAGTTATGATGGGAGAGCACCAGATGCTGCAGTCCCATTACCTTCGGCGAATCCAGGTCAATATCAAGCCGGATCGCTGCCTCAGTAATCCAATTGGACGCCATTGAGATATGGCCCAGCAGCTTGCCTGCCGTGCTATACTCGGACACAATGCCGAGCTGTGCCACCATCTCTTCAGGTTTGGCAATATCGTGTAAAATAATTCCCGCCCGCAGCATATCCGGATTCAGAAATGGACGCTGCCCGCAGAGAAATTCGCCCAGCTCCAGCATCCTGACCATATGATAGGCAAGGCCGCCAAAATAGGCATGATGATGCGTCTTCGCAGCCGGATAATGCATCAGCTTCTCTTCCACTTTATCAACGCAATAAGCGACGATGCCGCGAATCTCCGCATCCGCTATAGCCGCGATTGTCGTCCGGATCGTATGGACCAAGTCCACGGCCCGGATCGGTGCAGAACGGACGAAATCCGTCAGCCTCACTCCATCTTCTTCTTTGACTGGGCGCATCTGGATGATCTTCATTTGCAGCCGTTCCCGATAAGTCTGTACAACACCGCGCACCTTTACGAGTCCCATAGGAAAGAAGGTCTCTTTGTCAACCTCTGAAGCATCCCATAATTTAGCCGAAATTTCCCCGCTGGAATCGCTCAGCACAATATCCAAATAATTTTTGGGAGGCGTACTATTCGTTAATTTCACATCTACTTCCTTCAGCAAATAATAACCGATGAATTCCTCTTGATTTACAAACTCTCTAATTAATGTCATGGATTCTCCCCCACAAAATAATCATATCTCTATTATACTATGGGTCCGAGCTAATGCAGAATAAAATAGATTTTCAGCCTTCTCAGTGTTGATAAGCAAAGTTTTTGAACAGCATTTTAAAGGTAAGTTAAAAGGGCCGGCAGCCCCGGATCAATCCGGTACGGCTGCCGGCCCACCTGCAACTCTTCCGCTATTTCTTCGCAGACTCTTCCTTGCTTCCGATCGCAATCCAGGTAATAAATCCATAATTAATCGGACTATCCTTCAGTCTGGATATCTCCACAGTAGCCATATCCGGAGAACGATCCTTCATGGTAACATAGTACGCCGGATGATTCGTCATGGCTACAAGCACATAATGGGCATGATCAAAGGGCTCATCGAACTGAATCGTAATCTCGGTCGACTTCTCGTAGCCCTGCAGCAAGAATGCCGACATGCCGAACTGCTGTATAGCCTGTTGGCCGCTGACCGTCTGGACCGGATTGATGCTTAAATGCTCGGAGCCCACAGAATTTGGCGACAGATGATGGGAGGTTACAGAGCCATCAGCCAGGTGCCGCGCTTGCACCGAATCATCCACCAGATGATAGCCGAATACCGAACCTTCCTGAATATGCTCCGAGCTGACCGACCATTTTGACAGATGATTGGATTCAACGGCTTCATCAGCTAAATGATGAGAATGTATAGATTCGTTGCCCAGATGATACCCGGAGATAGCTCCCTCTTGAATATGCTCGAAGCCGACAGCGTGCTTCGACAGGTGATTGGATTCCACCGCGTCATCAGCCAAATGACGAGACTGCACGGATTCATCCACCAGATGATAGCCGAATACCGAGCCCTCCTGAATATGCTCGGAACCGACCGATTGATGGCTCAGCACATCGGAATCCACTGTATTGTCCTGCAGATGCTCCCGGGAGACCGCCCCCGCCTGGATATCCTCTCCTCTGATCCCGCCTTCAGGCAGCAAGCCTTGTTCTCTAAGCTCCAGCGCCAAATGCTCACTGCTGATCACGTGAGAAGCAATATGCTGCGAAGTGATCGCCTTCTGCACAATATGGGAGCCGTCGATGGAGTTCTCTGTAAGATGGCGCGAACTAACCGTGCTGTCCCCCAAATGCTGCGATTGTACCGAATCAGCGGTCAGGTGAACGCTGTAGATTGAATCCGGCTGAATATGAACCGAACCGACCGACTGATTCCGAAGCGTATCAGAATCAACGGCATGCTTCTGCAAATGCTTGCGGCTAATCGAGTTATGCTGGATATTCTCGCCCCGGATGCCCTCTTGAGGCAGGATACCCTCCTGCTGAAGCTCTGAGGACAGATGCTGCAAGGATACGGACTGCGGCTGTAGATGAGCAGAACCAACCACGGCTTCCCCGATATGACGCGCTTGAATGCTATCCTCGGACAGATGCCCGGATTCAACCGCATTGGCCGCCAGATGCTTCGACTGTACTGCCTCATCCGTCAGATGCAAGCTGAAGATCGAATTGGCCTGCAAATGCACAGCCCCCACCGAGTGGCTCTTGAGCACATCCGCATCAACCGCATTTTGCTCAAGATGAACGCGGCTGATCGAGCCAGGTTGCAGATCTTTGCCGCTGAGTCCCTCCTTCGGAAGCAGCCCCTCCTGCTGGAGTTCGGGAGACAGATGAGCTTGATTGACGGAGCCTTCGCGAATATGCCGTGAATCGATAACCCCTTCCCGGATATGAGAGTCATGCACACTGCCTTCCGTCAGATGCTGTGCTCCGATAATATTCGTAGCTAAATGCTGAATTTGCACAGCTTCATCTGCCAGATGATAGCACTGCACCGATTTCAGCTGCAGGTGCAGCGAACCGACCGATTCATTCTGCAGCGCTTCATCATCGATCGCGCCTTTTTGTAGGTGGGTGCGGCTGATCGAACCGGGCTGCAAGCTTTTTCCGCCAATTCCTCCTTCAGGCAGGATCCCCTCCCGCACAATCTCCTCATTCATCAATGCCTTGGAAATCGCGCCCGGCTGAATATGTTCAGCCGTCACCGCCCCCTTGGCAAGCAATTCGCTATCGATCGTTCCCGGGACGATATGACGGGACTGCACAGCACCGCCGGCCAGATGCTCGCTCTGCACCGAAGCAGCAACAATGTGCTGACTTTGCACGCTATGTGCCTGTAGATGGCCTACGCCTACCGAGCCCAGCTGCAGAACCTCCCCATCGACCGCTCCCTTCTGCAAATGAGCGCGACGAATGGATGAAGGCTGAATGTCCATGCCGTTGATTCCTGCTTCCGGCAGCAATCCCCCCTCCTGCAATTCCAGGGATAAATGGTCTAGCTTCACTGCCTGAGAAGCAAGATGATTCGATTCGATGGCCCCTTCTGCAATATGCGCTCCCTGAATGCTGTCTTTAGCCAAATGGCGCGACTGCACGGCTTGCTCTGCTATTTTAGCGGATGTGACCGCTTGATTCTGCAAGGCCTGCCCGGGCACCGACTCGGTTGTAAAATGTGTCTCTTTGAGCACGTTAGTCTGCAGATGACTGCCATCAACCGCGGATTTTGCTAAATGTTGAGATTGTACGGCGCCCGCCGCCAAATTCTCGGACAGCACCGCCCCCTGTGCCAAATGCCAGGATTGAATCGTTCCCGGTGCGATTTTAGAGGAGACCACACTGCTTTCAGCCAGTTTACTGCTCGTAATCGACAGATCTGTGATCTTGTCGCTGCTCACGCTCTCTGGGGACAGCTTCAAGGCCGTCACGGCATGGTCCTGCAAATGGTAAGAGAAAATAGCCCCCTTGCGCAAATGATCCTCATGAATCGAGTCCTTCTGCAGCTTATCGCTGCTCACGCTGTTCTGAGCCAGATGCTCCTGCTGAACCGAGCCGGAGACAATATGACGGGACTGTACTTGATTGTCCCCAATAATGCTGCTGGTCACCGCTCCCCGCATAATTTTGCTCTCCGTCACGCTGCCTTCGGCCAGCTTCTCCGAGACCACGCTCCCAGGCTGGAGATGTCTCTCTTCGATGGCTTCTTCTGTAATATGCTCGCCGGAGATCGTCTCAAGGTCGATTTTGTCACCCGTCACTGCGGAACCCGCGATATGCCATTCCTGGATGGCGCCCGGGGCGATATGATCGCGTTGTACTGCCCCCTGCTGTAAATGCGCAGCATTAAGCGTATTCGTTGCAATTTGCGGCCCCTGCACGGACCCTTTGGCTAAATGTCGGGTCAGGACCGATTCATCTGCCAGCTTATGCGGCAATATGCTCTGGTCGGCAATCTTCGAAGAGGTCACCGCCTGCTCGACGATCTGTGAAGTGCCCACAGACTGATCGGCCAGCTTGGTAGAAGTAACGCTGCGATCCGCCAAATGCTTGCCCTTGATTTCATGGCTTCCGATCTGTTCTTCTCTAACGCTCCCCGCTTGCAGATGGATACTCTCGATTGCGCCTGGAGCAATATGCATCGCTTCTACGACCTGCTCGCCGAGATGATGCGCAGCCACGCTTCCCTTCTCAAGCTGCTCAGCCCCAACGCTCGCGTGGGCCAGATGCTCCTTGGCGATCAATCCGGGAGCAAGATTATGAACGGTGATCGCATTTCCGGCCAAATGACGGCTTTCGATCGCCCCGTCCTGCAGCTTGGTTCCCGTCACCGCCCCGTCTCTCAGCTTGGTGGACGTAACCGCACCTTCGCTTAATTTGGAAGTATCAATTGCCGCATTGGCGATGTGATAAGAATGGACACTCCCACTGCGCAGCTTCTCTGCATTGACGGCTTGATCCTGAATCAGATCGGTCGTTACGATCCATTCCCGCAGATGGCGACTCTCGATGGAGCCGTCAGCGAGCTTCTCCCCGCCAATCACACCGTCCGCAAGCTTATCAGAGGTAATGCTGCCTTCCTCCAGCTTGCTTCCGCTAATCGAACGTTCACGAATCTTGCGCCCTTCAACAGCTCCGTCTACCAAATGATCGGCTGTGATGGAGCCGGGGGCAATCTTCGAGGCATTTACTGCCGATTCGGCGATCTTAATGCTGTTTACCGCGTAATCGGCGATCCAGGCCGTGCCGATCGCTCCATGTTTGATCTTGGTCGAATCGATGGCAAACGGTGCAATCTTATCACCGGTTACAGATGAACTCGACAGATCGTCGGTGTAAATGATACCTTTTTCAAGCTGTGAGGCTCTCTTCTCCTGAAGAGCTTCCTTCACCAGCTGATCATGCCGTTCAGCTTGCCCGGCTTCATTCTGCGATACTCTCTCCTTAGCGCCCAGCTCCTTGGCCTCTCTCCATCTTGAACCCTGCTCGGACCTCTCCTTGGAAAGAGAACCCTGCGCAGACTTCTGCTCCACTTTGTTGTCTTCCGCATCAGCTACAGCCAGAGACTGATGCAGTCTGACCTCCAGTTCTTCCTGCTGGCTCTCGTTCTTGACAGAGCTTAGCAGTTTCAGTTCATTCTTATCCGGGTTATCCACGAAATATAGCGAGTTTTTCGCCCTGCCGTTTTTCGCGGTTTTCGTTCGCTTTTTCAGAGCCGTCCTCCCCTTTGCCAAAAGATAAATCTCCTTAGGCATCATATGCGGACAGTTAGGCTCCTGTCACAGCAACACCGCGACTTATCCAACTTACCGCGATTATTTTTCGCATTCCTCCAAATATAACGAAGAAACCCTGCCGCATTCGCAGCAGGGCTAATTCATTACACGCTATACGTTTTCACCTTGAGAGTTCGATTCCGCCGGCTTATGCACCGCATTCAGCATATTCGACACCCTCTGATAGAGGTATGAAATACCAAGCAGCAGCAGACCAAAGCTGAAATACGCGATAATCTTGCTGCCGGTCGTCATCAGAGACAGATCAAAGAGCAGCATTTTCCCCGTAGACAGCAGCGTCAGCCCAAGCCCCATCCGGCGAATGAAGACAAATCTCCTGCGGAATCCGTAAGCGATATACGCGATCGCCAACAGAAGATAGACCAGGCTGAACAGCCAGCTCACATCACCTAATCTGAATTGGATGCCTAAAAAGGCTGTAGCCATTCCAAAAATATAAACTCCGAGGCATACCGGAATCCATTCCAGCCCCCCGGCTTGACGGCTAATGATCTGCAGCAGCAGATCGCGTCCGCTAAAAAAGACAAATACATTGAAGGCGATCAAGATGACCAGCGCTAAATAATTCTCGAACGAATTGTATTCTCCGTTCGTATTCAGTGCGGGCATTCCCAGTGTAACTCCCAGGCACAGCACATACCCGATGAGATACAAAATACGGCTATAATATTTAATGACTCTGTCATACAATATTTTCGCCTTGATCAAGCTGTAGGCAAGACCAAACGTAATCGCGGCGAACAGCAGCCATTGATAGAAGCTATACAGAATAGCATCTCCAGGCATCAACGCCCTGTAGATCCGGTGGATCTCGTACAGCAGGTAGAACCATATATTAATAGATGTTATATACTTTAATACCGCCAGCAGCGAATGATCCGACGCATTGTACCGCTTGATCTCCTGTATATCCCGGAGACGGAAACCATAGAAGCAAGCCAGACCAAACAGCCCCATCGAGATAAAGCTGTATTTCCAAGCAAAGTCCACTTCGGGATGACCGAACATGCCTCCTACCAAATCGACCAGAACAAAAGCTCCCATCGTCAGCGCCAGAATCCCCCAGCCGATCCTCTCCACAAACTTCGAGCGCTGCAAATGTCCCAGCACGGAGAAGACGATCCCCTCGATTAACCAGCCTAGCGACATGTAATGAATTCCGAACTGGAAAGGGATAACGAGCAGGGAGAAGGTGAGGGATGTGCCGTAGAACAACAGTCTCGTCTCGATTTCCTTGTCCAAATATTTACGATTGAAGCGGGCAATCCCGTAATAAACGACACAGAAGATGAGCGCGAGCAAGCCGCGATATTGATTCCAGTCCGCCCGATCGAACAGGCTGTACATGATGCTGCAGCTGATCAGCGTATTGAGCGCAAGCAGAGAGAAGTCCAGCCAATTCAGCTTGGATGGATAGCGGAACGGCACCCACAGCGTAATGCAAAGATACATTAAAAATGTAATTAGTGCATAGATGATAGCAATCACGGTTTGATCTGTCAGGTTTACAAGGATGATCATCGATAGGGTATTCAGTCCAAAGCTGATATAATGCACGATAGGCCAGCGTTTTCGGAAAGATATGAGCAGGATCAAGGCGTTTAATAGGAATAAATAGCCCATCGCCACATATACAGCATTTCCGGCTAATCCGTATGCCTCTAAATAAGAGAAGAAAGGCAGATAGCCGCCTACGAGCGCAAATGAACAAATTGTTTTGGATTGATAACGCAGTGACATTAGCGCAGCTGCTGCGGTTATAATAACACAGAGTATGAGCCCTGACGCTAAATTAATGATATCAAGCAAGAAATAGCTATAGAAGACAGAGCCATACAGAACGGAGATCCCCCCGCCTAACAACCCTAGTGCGAAAACCTGCTTATTTCTCCGGAACATCCATTCCCCGCCGGCCAGCATCAGCAAGCCGAGTACAAAGAAGACAGCTCCTTTGGTATAAGCGCTAAACCAGCTATATGTATATTTAAATGCCGCGCCCATTCCTATGATGAGCAGCAGAATGCCCAGCTTGTTAATCCAGTTCAGGCCAATTTTCATCTCGAGCTGGTTCTGCTTCACGCGGCGCTGAATCGTATGTTCGTCCACCCCTTCGGCTTCCAGCTGCTGATAACCGTCGATGGCCTGCTCATGAATTTGACGCTCCGCTTCATATATGAACTGCCGGTGACGCTGAATCCCTTGGTGAACCTCCCCCTGAAGGTCGGTCAGCTTGGCCTGGATCATTTGCTGATCGGCCTGCAACAAGCGCTGCGCCTGGTCATACAATTGCTGAATCCTCTGCTTGCTGGAATATTCAAGCGCTTGCAGCCGATTCATATGCTGATGGGACGCCGTGGTGAAATAAGTATTCAGCTTCTCCTGAGATACCCTGATGAAGGTGAGCTTCTCATCGAGAATCTGCTCGGCCAGAGCCTGACGGAGCCCGCCATTTTCCTTCTCCACTTGCCGCAGTCTGCTCTCCAGTGCCGCAACCCGCTGCTTATACTCTTCATAATCCCGCTTAAGTATTTCATTCTCTTGTACCAGATCATTCGCTTTATATTCCTTGAGAAGCGCCTCATATTCTTCGGCAATAACGTTTTGTTGTTCTCGGAGTTTAAATAATCGGTCTTTAAATTCCTCCATTACATCCTCCTTTTGTTGCTTATTCAGGTTCATTTTATATATTACTATATGCTCCTATAAATTTCCTTTTGATTTTAACTTTCTATGCCCCGATTTAGTGGAATTCCAAATATCGAAAAAAAGACCCCTATCCCGCATATATTTGCGAATGATCAAGGTCCTTAATCGGCTATTCAAAATTACGCTTTAACCTATTGCCCCTTCCCCTTCACTTGCCACGACGATTTTGCCGTTCTGCTCATGAAGAGGCAGGAACAGCGGTCGTTCATCCGGCGTCTGATTCGGGGTATGAATCGCCAGCATCAACTGGCCTGCAAAGGTACGGAATACCATCGCATGTCCGCCATCGTTCTGATATAGCGGCTTCTCCTCTTGCAGCCATGGTCCGCTAACCCGTCCTGATGGAGATTTAGCAATGCCAAGCGCGTAGGTGTTGTCGCTCACAAAGCTTGCCCATAACATATAGAGCTCATTTGAGGATGCCCTGAACAGATAAGGACCGTCGGTCACATAATTCTGCTGTCCGGGAAATCGGGCAGAGATGAACGGGGCCGTCCAGCGCGCCTCCGATGCCCGAAACAGGAGGATAGGCTCCCCTGTCGACCGTCGCAAATCCGAACTTAGCCTCATCGCGCATACCTCTCCATCAGCGATCTGCTGCCATTCATGACAGAATATCATCCATGGCTGGCCCTCCTCATCACAGAACAGGCTGCCATCCAGAGAAGACCAGCTCTGCGGAGTTACCGGCCCATCGCTGTGCGGCTTATATGGCCCAAGCAGATGATCGGCTGTAAGCACGGCAGTGCCAAGCAACTGGTTATCTTTGCGTCGAAACGTTGCAAACATGTAATACTGTCCCTCATAGGAGTAAACTTCAGGCGCCCAGAAATTCGTATCCGAATAAAAATCCGCCTCAGGGCAAAACACATTGTACGGCCCATCCCAATACTGCAAATCGTGGCTCGTATATGCGTCGAATCCCGCGCCTTTTCCCCATATATTTTTATCCGTACTGCCAAATAGTACATATTTCTCTTCTTCCAACACCGGGAAAACGAATGGATCTCTGATCTGGATATCCTTATTTTTCAGCATCGTCATGAGCTCCCTTCTCCTTTGTTTAAACCTTCCTCTGGACAGACCCTTTATAAGCCGGGGATTTCCTGGCCTTATGAATAGGCAGGATACACGATACCGATATCCTGCTTACGGCTGAAGCGGCCTTGCTTATAGTTCAATATTTCATTTCCCTGTACCGTGAATGGAATGCTGCGTCCTTCGTACTGCATGGCTCCCTGAACCGGACGGGCACTCATGCCTATGATGGATAGCAGGCCTCCACCATAATCGGTCACAACCCGAACCCCCCGTGGGAAAGTCATGATAGTCCGGCCATTCCGGCAGATTTCAGAGCCTGATTTCGTATTATATAGTTCATATAAATCCCCATTCACCATTCTGCAGTAGGCCGTCTCGCCCGCGATCTCTTCGCCCATATCGATATCATAAGGCACGAGACCGGTGAACCACAGCTCGCCATCCGGCCGCGGCATGATTCCGCATAATCTCTCTACATAATCCAGCAGGCATAGGATGGACGGGGAATAAGCTTCTGTGAAGCCCTCCTGTCCTGTCCATGGATCAAGCGTCTGCGGGAAGCGCGTTGCCCGGTTTAATGCGGAGAGAATAGGATAGATCGCCCATGTCAGCTCCACGTAACGATGATGATGCTCGAAGGCATGAGGGGCACGAATCATGCTCAGGAAGTTTGACGGTCCCGCCCAGCTGTTATAGCTGGAGAATGGATTGAACCTCGGGTCATCAAGCGCAATCGAGGTGAACGGGAATCTCGCAAAGAACTTGCGAGTGTTTAACAAATAACGCCTTAGCATCGTATCAAAAAATTCCCGATCCCCTACCTCGCAGGCCATGACACGAAGCAATACATCGGACTGTACCCGAACAAAGGCATCGTTGGCATCCCGATCATAGAAGAAATGATCCGCTTCATCAAAGCAGTACCTAAACAAGCTGTCCAGGCTTTGCCCGGCCTTCTCTCTCCAAAGCTTCTGATCCATGGCCCCTGAAGTCTCCCCCAGCTTCTCTGCCATCAGCGCCAAATACATCCGCTGGCAATATACATTAGCGGTCAAGTCAGGCGCCAGAAATGGCAGAATCGGTGAATCCCGATTGTAAGCCGCAGGATCATTTAAATGTGGAGTATCCGGAACATGCCAAAACCGGGGTGACAGATCATGGCCGGTATCAAAAGTGCTAAACGCCTCTACACACCCTGTTCCGCGTGTATCGCGGTATGTGGCAAGCCACTGATCATAACGCGACATAGCTTCATACATCGTGCGCAGGAATGACTCGCCTCGCCCGTGCAGGCCATAGTGATTCCATACGCTGCGGGCCAGCGGGGTTACCAATTGAATTTGTTTGAATACCGGACCCTGTTCGGTAATTTTGTATGGAAGTAGTCCATCCTCTCTTTGATGCTTGGCGAAGGATAGATAGGTCGCCTCAGAGACCGATGGAAGAAACCTGGACAACAATTCCGCATTGATCGTTCCCGTGCTCTCCAACCAGCAGCCGAGATAGACGCCTCCTTCCTGCAATATCGGCTCCGATCCGCCTGTAGGCGCGATGCAATCGAACAGCCTTCGCAGCGCCTTATAATAAACCTTCTCCAGTTCGCCAGACGCTGCTGCAAAGCGTACGCCCGACTGCTTCCATTCCTTCAGCAGCTGTCTATCCTGCGGCTTCTCCAATTCCCCTATCCTATCCTCAACAGATAGATTCCGAAGGCGTTCCTTCAGAGACTGACTCACCCGTATCGCCTACTCTCATAAAGTAGATATAACAACAGCAGGCCGCCTGAGGCAGCCGCTGCAATCACTTACTTATTGCTCTCGAAGATCTTAACCGTGCTGTTGTAGAAATCATCCACCGCCTTCTCAACGCTCTTGCGTCCGAACCCGATCTCCTGCATCGTCGTCTCAGCCAGCTTGGAGAATTCAGCAAAGCCCGGCATATTATAACTGATAGCAAAAGGCTCTGCCTTTGTCGCGTTGGATACCCGGCTCGTATAATCGTAGATGATTTTCTCTTCCGGAGTCGCCGTACCCTCCAGTAATGTGCGCTTCTTGGACGTCACCGGAACTCCGCGATCATTGCCTAGAATATGGGCTGCATCATCATCATTGATCCAGAAATTCATCAGCTTCGCTACAGCTTCCGGGTGCTTCGTCTTGCTATAGCCCGATATGCCTTGACTGGACTCGAATACAACTCCGGTACCCTTGGGTCCGCGAGGAAGCTGAACCATAATAAGCGGGTCCTCTGTCAAACTCTGGTGAGCGCTGAACATATTGGACGGAATCAGATTCATAGCTACTTTCCCAGTAACAATCAACGATTTGCTTGTGTCTCCCGGCGGGTTGGATACTTGCAGCTCCGGTGTCACTACTCCGCCTGTTTTTGCTGTATCCGCCCAGTATTGGAACCATTCCAGTGCATCCGGCATCTCAAATCCCAGTGCGGCGTTCTCCATCTCATACAGTTGCTTGCCTCTCTGCTTCAGGTAGATGTCCATGCCATCTACAGTGAAATCATAGGTTCCATAGAAGCCTTTGCCCAGCTTCTGAGAGATTTCCTGACTGATCCGAGCGTAGTCCTCCCAGCTCCAGCCATCTTCCGGTACAGGCATTCCCGCCTTCTCGAACATCGCTGTGTTGGCGACGATGCCGCGGGCGTTAGCTCCAACCGAGATATGCTGAAGCTTCCCTTCAAATGTGCCGTACTCAACCATGCTTTGATCCATATCTGTCAAGTCGAGCACACCGCCTACATACGGATCAAGGTCAAGCAGGACGCCCTTGTTGGCGTAATCAACAACGTTGCCACCAAGAAAGAATACGTCCGGCGCAGTTCCCGAGGCTAGCTGCGTGTTCAACTTATCGAAATAACCGGATGCAGGGGCAAATTCTCCGATAACTTTAATATTCGGATTTTTTTCCTGAAATACCTTTAGGGCTTCATTAGTCTTATCCGCCCGTTTCTGATCTCCCCACCACATAATCCGGAGCTCAACCTGCTCTTCCGTCCCCGGATCATTGCCTTTCGCCGTATTATTGCCCGCTGTATTACCGTCCGTCTTGCTATTTACGCCACCACTTCCTGCTCCGCACGCTGACACGACAACCATAAAAAGAGCCAGCAGCACCGCTAAAATACGTTGCTTCATTCCGTGATCTCCCCCATATCGGTTTTATAAGAACGCCTTCAAACTCACCCTCATGCTACTTCATCGCCACTGCTGCGAGAATAGGATTATTTCGGCAGTTGATTTTAAATTTTTTCGGGTTTAGGTTTATTAGGCTCTACTTGAGCCCTGTCGTCGCGATCCCTTCGAGGAAGTAGCGCTGGAAGACCAGAAAGATAATCGTGATCGGTATAAGCGACAACGTCGACATAGCCAGAAGTGCGCCCCAGTCCGATTGACCCGAAGGGTCAAACAGCGAACGAATGCCCAGCTGTACGGTGAACAGATCAATTTTGCTCAAGTAGATCATTTGGCTGAAGAAGTCATCCCAGGACCAAATAAATGTAAAGATCGCTGTTGTAATTAAAGCCGGGAGCAGAAGCGGCAGCACAATCCGAAAGTAAATTTGCTTCAATCCGCAGCCGTCGATCGTAGCACTCTCGTCCAGTTCCTTCGGCAGCCCGCGGATAAACTGCACCATCAGCAAGATGAAGAATGAATCATGCGACAGCCATTTTGGCACAATCAACGGAAAATACGTGTTAACCCAGCTCAGCTTGTCGAAAATAATGTATTGCGGAATTAGCGTCACATGATAAGGCAGCATAATCGTAACGAGCATCAACCCGAACCAAAGCTTCTTATACTTGAAATTCAGTCTTCCAAAGGCATAAGCCGCGAAGGAACAGGTCATCACGTTGCCGATCACACACATGCTCGATATAAATGCCGAGTTGGCGAAGAATCGGGCAAATGAAATCCCCTGCAGTCCTTTCCAGCCGTTCGCGTAATTGTCCAGCGTAATTTGAGCAGGCCATAAGCCTGAGTCCGCAAATATGAGCTGATTGGGCTTGAACGAACTGCTAATAAGCCACAGCACAGGATACAGCATGATGATACCCAGCAGGATAATCGGTATATGTCTGCCTATTTTCAAAATCGTTGAATTCGCTCTCATCCCCATCATCTCCCATCATTGCCATCGCCGTAGAACACCCAGTATTTCGAGGTCACAAATATCATCGCTGTGAACACTCCGATAATGACCAGCATAATCCAGGCCAGAGCCGCGGCGTAGCCCATATCGAAGAAGGAGAAGCCTTTCAAGTACAGGTACAGGGTGTAGAACATCGTTGCATCAAGCGGCCCTCCACGTCCATCCCCGATAACATAAGCTGGCGTAAAGGCTTGAAAGGAGTTAATAATCCCCATGACGAGATTAAAAAAAATGACTGGCGTCAGCATAGGCAGGGTGATCTTGATAAACTGCCGGACCTGGCCTGCTCCGTCCACCTCTGACGCTTCGTACAGATCAGCCGGAATCTGCTTGATCCCGGCCAGGAAAATAACCATCGCGGAACCAAACTGCCAAATCGCAAGCGTAATAATGGTATAAAGAATATAATCCGGGTGAGCGATCCAGGAAGGACCCCGAATCCCAAACCAGCCCAGGAAATGGTTCACCAATCCGTCTCCATCAAAAATCTGGCGCCAAACGATGGCAATCGCCACACTTCCTCCAAGGAGCGAAGGGATATAATACACCGTCCGGTAGATTCCCAGTCCCCGTAACCCCTTATTCAGAGCCATAGCAACCAGTAAGGCAAAGGCAAGCCGTAAAGGCACAGATAAGAGCACGTATTTAAAAGTTAGAACCAATGAGTTCACAAAGGTATGGTCTGAGGTGAAAATCTGTACGAAGTTATTAAGCCCGATCCACTTCGGCGGACTAAGCAAGTTGAATTTGGTCATCGACAAGTACAAAGACCCCAGCATCGGCAATAAGGTCAGACAGAAAAAGCCGATGAGCCAGGGCAACAGGAATAGATAGCCGGCCCGATTTTGTCCTCTTGCTAATGATTTGTGCGCAGATCGCATCGCTGATGCTTCCTCCTTCTGAGCTTAGATTAATCGTCAACGAAGAAGGAATCGCTGCATGCAGCGATTCCCCGGAATAGGCAACCATCCATATGAAATGCTCAGCTGTTGCAGCCGTTCCGAGTTCGTATGCGATTTATCTTCATCATAAACAGGAGATCAGCCTGGATGAATGCTATTTCTTCGGAACTTCGCTATCAATTTCTTCAGGTATTCTCTTCAGCGATTGTCTGCCGGTAATCCGACGGTGTAATTCCATACATCCGCTTGAATTTCGAACTGAAATAGCTGGCGCTGGAGAATCCGCTCAATTCGGCGATATCCCAGAGACTAAGCTCCGTGCCTTCCAATAGCCGGACCGCTTGACCCATGCGTACCTCATTCACATACTGAATGAACGTAACCCCGACACGCGCCTTAAAAATTTCCGAGAAGTAAGAGGGATTATAATTGAACCTTTTGGCGATCATTTTCAGACTGAGGTCATACATATAATTCTCCTCAATGAAATGCTGAGCCGCCTCGACCAACGATTGATCGGCATCCGCCTCGTTGCTAAGCCTTCGCTGAATTTTCGCGGCAATCCGCAGTAAATATTGATATGCCTTATCCACCGTATTAAAAGCGAGCACTAATTGAGGGCGAATCCATAGCTGCTCTTCTGCCTCCAACGAAATCTGTGATTCGCCCGCAAGCTTCTCCAGCATTAGATAGAGCTGAAAAAATATTTTCACAAATTTGATTTGTGAGATGCAAAATGCCTTCTGTAGTGGCGTCCGAATCGCATTCTCGAAGCTGGCAAGGTCCCCCTGCAGCAACTGTCGTTCGATGATTCGAATCTCTTCATCCGGCAGCAGCTCCTGCTCGCCTTCGATAGGGAACGAGCTCTCCGAGATATTATTTCTTGATAGGTTCCAGGCCAGCAGCGCATCGACATACCCCTCCTTCCACTGTTTAAACCCGCGCATAGCTTGTCCCACACCTGCAAAAGGCAGGATTCCAATATTGGACAGTACTTCTCGGCTTAGCTTATCCACCAGTTCGGGCCATGCCGTATCCTGCTCGGACACGATGATATGGATTAATCGGCGGTAATTGCTGTCGTAGAACACCTCTGGCGAGCCCGGAAACATCGTTGCACACTCGCGACAGATCAAACGGAAGGGCGGACACAGCTTATCGAGCGGTCGATCACTGTCCTCCAGCAATGTCTGTTCACGAAGGCCAACCGTTATGATACGAATCTCACGTTCGTCCCAATGATCCAATTGCAGCAGCTTGGCCCGATCATGTACGAGATGTTCTTCATCAATGCTTCCTTTGACCAAATGGAGAATGAAATGCTCCTTCATCTCCTTGTAATACTCCGAGATCTGCCACTTGATCCTTTCAAACTGGTTTTTGTTCTCGCGCTCCTCATCAAGCTCTTGCTTCACTTTCTCCAGCGTATCGGTCAATTCGCTTCGGGTCACAGGCTTAAGCAGATAATCTTTGGCCCGGTTACGAAGCGCTGCTCTGGCATACTTGAAATCCTCATAGCCGGTAATGACAACCACGCGTAAGAAGGGATATACCTTATGATAAGCCTCCAGAAAAGAGACCCCATCCATCATCGGCATATTCATATCCGTAATGACAATATCGATCTCTTCCTCCTCAAGCCGGTTCATCGCTTCCATTCCGTTGGCGGCTTCCCCAACCAGAACGAAGCCCAGCTTGTTCCAATCCACCTTCAATTGCAGGCCTTGCCTGATTTCAGGCTCATCATCGACGATCAATACCCGATACATCTTGTGATTCCTCCTCCACAGGTAGTCTAAGTTCAATCTGAGTGCCCGATTCCGGCGAGGAATCGATCTGGACAGCAAATAATGATCCATAGTACAGACGGCAGCGGGCAAGCACATTGCCAAGTCCGATTTGCCAGTTGCGATTGAGCATGCTGAGATCAAGCTGCGGGGACATCATCTGTTCCTGAAGCCTTTGCAGCTGCTCAGGATCGATGCCAGGCCCATTATCGGCAATGATAAAGTATAGGCGGCGCTGGACGCGGCGCACATGAATATCTACCCGTGCTTCCGCCTGCTGGCGAAGGCTGAATTTGACAGCGTTCTCAATAAGCGGCTGCAAAATAAATTTAATTATCGTCAGGTTGTCCAGCTCCCCTTCTTCAACGATCGTAATATGCAGCCGATCGCTGAAGCGTATTTTCAGAATTCCTACATAATCATGCACATACCCAAGCTCCTCTGTGAGAGGTACGAGATCATCGCTAATCTTGAGAGAATAGCGCATCATCTTCCCCAGCAATTCAATGACTTCGATCGTATCGTCATTTCGCTTCTGCATTGTAAGGCTGCTCATCAGCTCCAGGGTATTGAACAGGAAATGAGGATTGATCTGCATCAGCAAGCTTTTGTATTCCGCCTGCTGTCGCAGCAGCTTCAGTTCAAACTCCGTCTTGATATGGTAGCGAAGCTGAGTCACCATCGTACGGAAGGTCGATGTTACATACCCAATCTCGCTGCGAATGCTGTGTTCCGGCGGTATTTTGTTCTCCGCAAGCCGGAAATCGCCGCGCTGGACAAGCCGCATGGCCGATACAAGCTCAGATAGCGGCTTTGTAATACTATAAGCAAGCCCGGCGGCTACAAACAGAGAAACTATTAATAGCAAGGCCGAGAAGATAACGATGCTCTTGCGCAGCATGAACAGCTCCGAGTATAGATCCTCCTCGGAGACGAAGCCGACCAGCATCCAGTTGGTCAGCTTCAGCTTCTTGTAGACCAGGATATCCATCGTTCCGCGCTCATTTTTCAGGTTAATAACGCCCTGCTTCCTCCAGTCCCTGCGGGCCTCTTCGATCTTGTCCAGCAGCGGCTCGCCGGCGGACAGTCCGCTTTGTGGAGTCTGCGACAACAGCGGCGTCCCCTCTTGATCGAGTAAATAGATCGTCCCATTTTCGCCCAGATGGATGCGGTTCAACGGCTCGCGAAAATAGTCCGCATTCACATTGAGCTTCATAATATTTTGGGCCATAGAAGGCTCGAAGGTACCTAGCGGCATCAGCATACTGACGACCGGACTGGCATTGTTGCGAAGCACCTCCCCCGGATCCGTATGCTCTGCCATCCAATGGTTGCCGTTGACGATAAAATCCTTATACCAATCCTGCTGCAAAAAGGTCTTGTCGAACACGACCTGATTATCGGTGCCCAGCCACATCCCGTCCTCACTATAAATGGATACCCCCGACACGCCGGAATAGCCATTCGTTGCTTGAGTCAGAAACTTGCTCATTTTAATATGCTCATACATCCTCTCACCGACCGGAATAGTCGGATCAGAGGTTAGCTTATCCCAATTTTTTGTCATGTCACTATTGAACACCAGCGAAGCCAAATCATAGATTTGCATTTGCACCATATCGATGTATGCCCCATACTCCTCCATCTTCTCCAGGGCAGAGGATTCGATATTCGAGCGGATAATTGTCCGGGATTGATTGAACAGGAGAATGGCCATCGTTCCGAACGATAAAATAGATAGAAGTACGAAAAAGGTCATCAGTCTGCTCTTCAAAGAATAAAACATGAGTGTCGACTCCTCCTCGTGCTGATCATATGTATAAATATTCTTTTATGTAAACGATTTAATGTTTAATATCATATGATATTTTGCATACACGCAAAAGAGGGAGAGTAATGACTCTCCCCCGTAAACTATATAAGATCAACCTTTTTGCTTGTTGAGTAAAATATGAAATTATAGTTGCTCCGTCTCTTGAATATCTGTCGTTGCAGGCATAGAGTGGGTTGTGTTGCGGGCCGTAAACAGGAATACGATGATGAGAATGAAGGCGATCAGACACATTAGCGGAATCGTCAGGAATCCGAACCAGTTCAGGTAGTCAAAATCACACGGAATGCCTACCTTGCAAGGCAGCGCCTTGGCCAAAGCCGGAATCTTCTGCTCCGCATAATGGTACACCGAGATGGATCCGCCGATAAAGCTAAGCGGGAGGATGTAAGGGATCACATTCCGGTCATTGCGATACGCGGCAATTCCCAGCAGAATAACCTGTGGGTACATGAAGATACGCTGGAACCAGCATAACCTGCATGGCTCATAATGCAACACTTCACTTAAATACAAACTTCCGGCTGTAGCCACCATAGATACGATCCAGGCAAAATAAATACCATAATTTCTGAACAAAGAACGCACTGTTCTCGCTCCTCCCTTAATTAACGGATACAGTATACAACAGGTTATTCCCCGAGCGCCGCCTTGATCTGCTGCTCGAACTCGGCATAATCATCATAATGTCCAAGATACTCTACCCCATTAATAAAGTAGGTCGGCGTCCCTGAGACACCTAGCTTGCTTGCTTTACTCTGATGTTCGTTCACTTCTTGGAGATAGGTCTGATTCTCGATATCTTTCCGCAGCACGTCAAAATCGATGGACAGATTGGCCTGCTTCGCCAAATCTACCAAATAATCAGGAGTCGCCCATGTGAGGTTCTCATCCTGCTGATTGTTGTATAAGGCATCAAAATAAGTCCAGTAATCCCCGCTGTTCTGATGGAAGACCGATTGCGCCGCTAACGCGGCTGTCGTTGAGTCCGGGCCGATAAACGGAAGGTTCATGAAATAAAAAGCCACTTTTCCCGAATCTATATAATCGCTGACCAGGTTCGGCTTAATCTTATCATTGGCAATTTTACAAGCCGGACATTTGTAATCCCCAAATTCGACAACCTTAATCGGAGCATCGGCTTGTCCTAACCTTGGGAGCTGCTCATAATCAAAAGACGCAGCGGTTGCCGCAGGCCTGATTGATAGCACGACCACAATCAGAACCAGCAAAATGCCGACGGTCGAGAACCAGATAATCCGTCTGGTCTGCTGCTTCTTCTTAGCTTGTTCTCCGGCGGCGTTACGCTGTGCCATGGAGCTTTTTTGTTTTTTAGGTGCCATTTAATCCCTTCTTTCTACCAAAATTTAATAGTTTATTATAGAATATATTAAATTCTCACAATCCTGCAACCATTCTAGTTACAAAAACATTTTTCGTCAAGTGATTCACTCCTGGTGGTAGATGGTTCCCATTAAAAATGGCGACCCTGTAGGTCGCCATGAATTATTGCTATGATAATCAGTTACGTACTCTTCCTTTATTCGCCGATCGAGTGAACCAGTTCAACCACTTGCTGTGCGGTTTGCATACCAATCGCCTTGGCTGCAAGCTGCTCCATCTCTGCCTTCGAAAGACGGGAAATTTGGGAACGAGCCGGAAGAATGGATGTCGCACTCATGCTGAACTCATCGAGTCCAAGACCGAGCAGGAGTGGAATTGCCGTTGCATCCCCAGCCATCTCGCCGCACATGCCTACCCAGCGTCCTTCCTGATGCGCTGCATCGATAACCATCTTCACCAGGCGCAGAATCGCCGGGTTGTATGGCTGATACAAGTAGGACACGCGTTCGTTCATGCGGTCTGCGGCCATCGTATACTGAATCAGATCATTGGTTCCAATACTAAAGAAATCAACCTCTTTGGCAAATTGGTCTGCGAGTACAGCCGTCGACGGAATCTCTACCATAATTCCTAGCTGAATGGCATCCGAGACCTGAACTCCTTCCGAAGTCAGCTTTTGCTTCTCGTCCAGGAGCAAAGCTTTGGCCTGACGGAACTCATCCAGCGTAGCAATCATCGGGAACATAATTCTCAAATCGCCATACACACTTGCCCGCAGCAACGCGCGCAATTGGGTGCGGAATATATCCTGGCGTTCCAGGCATAGTCTGACTGCGCGGAATCCAAGGAAAGGATTCATTTCCTTAGGCAGATCAAGATAAGGCAATTCCTTATCTCCACCGATATCCAGGGTTCTAACCACTACTGGCTTGCCTTCCATTCGTTCAAGAACGGTCTTGTAGGCGTTGAATTGGACATCCTCCGACGGCAGCTCCGTGCGTCCCATGTAGAGGAACTCCGTACGATACAAACCTACGGCTTCTCCACCGTTCTCCAGCACACCTGTAACATCATTTGGAGTGCCTATATTGGCACCGAGTTCTACATGAACGCCATCCTTGGACTGGGTAGGAACCTCTCTGAGCTTCTTCCATTCCTCAATCTGGAGGAGATATTGGTCACGTTTAAGCTGGTACTGCTCCAGCAGCTCTGCGGACGGATTGACAATAACTTTGCCGTCCAGACCGTCAACGATGACGGTATCGCCACTCTGAATCTGGGCCATAACCTCCTGGGTGCCAACTACAGCCGGGATCTCCAGGGAACGGGCCATAATGGCCGAATGAGAAGTCCTTCCCCCAATGTTGGTCGTGAACCCTTTTACATATTGCCGATTCAACTGCGCCGTATCCGATGGGGTTAAATCCTCAGCGATGACGATAACTTCCTCGCTAATGTCAGCCGGATTGGTATAATTCAATCCAAGCAGATGGGTAAGCACCCGCTTGGTCACATCTCTCATGTCAGCAGCGCGTTCTCTTAAATAAGCACTCTTCATATTCTCGAACATCGAGATAAATTGCTTGGCTACTTCATCCAGCGCGTATTGTGCCGTCACCTTCTCGGAAGTAATCTTATCGCGAACGGCATCAAGCAGCTCAGGGTCATTTAGAATCAACAAGTGCGATTCGAAGATCTCTGCTTTCTTAGCGCCAAGCTGTTGCTCGGTACGCTGCTTGATCCCTTCGAGCTCCTGCTGCGATTTTGCCAGAGCATTATCCAATCGCTTCAGTTCCGAATCGGAATCAGCTACATTCTCTTGATGTACGGTATAATCAGGGTGCTCCAGCCGGAAGGCAGATGCAATCGCCACTCCCGCAGATGCGGCAATTCCTTTAATTTCAAGCATGGACTTCGCCTAACCCTTCGTTAATCATCACTTCCGCAAGCGCTTGAATAGCCTCTTCCGCTTGATCACCCTCAACGATTAACTTCAGGTCATCCCCCTTCTCCAACCCAAGGGACAGGACCCCAAGAATCGATTTCAAAGTTACTTTCTTGCCATTTGCCTCAGCAAAAGCCTCGGAACCTTTAAATTTATTGGCCGTATTTACCAAAGCGGTTGCCGGACGTGCATGAATTCCATCCTCATCAGTAATTCTAAAATTTTTCTCCATGTTTATCTCATCTCGCTTTCCACATTTTTATGTCTTTTTAGTCTTTCTCCCTTTATAATACGGGAATGCGACATTATTTGCCAAATTGTCCCCCACATTGCAATGGCATTATATGAGGATAATTTCACCACATTCTTTGCTTTTATCTAATTTCAATCCAAATTAACTACCGAATTTACTACTACATAAGGGAGCGTTCCGGCGACCCCTTAAGCTCTAAGCAACATCCCTCCCCTGTCATAATATCTCTGACAGTAACAAATCGTTCAAAATGCAAAAAAGACATGAGCAATAAAGTACTCCGCTGCAAGCGCCTATTTCTGAGGATATTATCCCCAACAAATAGCGTTGCAATCAAAACACTTTAATCAACTCATGCCTGATCGAATCAGTCACACATTGTGATAATAAATTTTCTGTTGTATTACTTGTTAAAAGTATAACAAACCTGCATAACGAGTGCAAGTTCCCTAGCTGTCGGTTTGCGAGGTAGCGATGCGCTGTAGATGCATAGTCAAATAACTGAGCTCTGCATGACAGATCGGCTTATTCAGCCGCTGCTCCATGATTTGGGTCAGCTTACCAGCCAGGGCATACAGTCTTGGATATTCCTGCTGCAACAGCACATCCAGTCGTTCGATCTCTCCAACTCTTTCACCTCTACGCACTCGCTCAATAGCAAATCTCAAATGGGTAAGGAGTCTGGAATAATCCAGAGAATGGCGTGAAATAGAAATCTGTAACTCCTCTTCAATGATGGTAACTAAATCAGCAATCAATTGCGCATGTCCCCGAACCTCGCTAATATGCCGGTTAGTAATTGCGCTGTTGATATGAAGCGCAACAAATCCAATCTCATCATCGCCAAGGTCCACCCCCAGTTTGTTATGAATCAGGTCGATCGCATACTCTGCTAATTCAAACTCAAGGGGGTATATCTCTTTTGTCTCATATAGAAAAGGATTATGGAAGGCAAGATCCTGTTCAGCACGCTTAATAGCGAATGCGAGGTGATCGGTTAGCGCAATATGTATATGTTCATTGAGCTCCGATTGCGTTTTCCGGGAAATATACGAGATAATTTCGCCAATGACTTCGATCAAATGTTCATCTACCTGAGGCACGAGCTGCTTGTACTGCTCCTGCTCCATCTGATTCGTAAGGATGAACATTTTCTCAATCGCTTCGAGAGGAATGGTGTCCCCCGTCTTGCGATTGAAACCGATGCCTTTGCCGATTACGACAACTTCACCATGCTCAGGATGCCCGGCAATAATGACGTTGTTATTCAACACCTTGGCCACTCGTAGGATCTTCACATTTGCACCTCATTTAATTGATATTCAGTTGTCCGGAACGCTTACACCCATTATAACTGACCGAATAAAGCGTTGCCAGTAATTCCGGACAAAAGGTGGTCAGATCCAGAAATTACTTATGATTTGGCCCAAAAATAGAAAATAGCAAGCTAGTAATGCAAACAAAAGACGTCTCACATAAACGTGAGACGTCCGTATATATTATTCAATAATATATGAATTATTCCTGAGGCGGTTGAACGGGATTTACGTTAGGGGCTGGCTTGGACGGAGCTGGAGCTGGTGCTGGAACTGGAGCTGGATTAACTATCTTCCGCTGTGTAAGCCCCTTGATCAATTGCTCCACTTCTATTCCGGAAATATTCTTAATCATTTCCGGAGCTGTAGCCATCAGCTCCGTCACATAATTGCTGACACGAGCTGCGCCCTCTCCCTTACCGGTATCCACAACCGTCAGCTTCTCGATCGAAGCGATCGGTGCAGCGATCTTCTCAGCCAATTCTGGCAGCATCTTGGCGATAATATCGAGTACGGCAGCTTCGCCGAACTTCTGGAACGCATCGGCCAGCTTCTCCTTAGCTTCAGCCTCAGCCAGACCGCGAAGACGAATGATCTCGGCATCCGCTGTACCTTTGGCACGCTCGGCATCTGCGACCGCCAGACCTTCCAGACGCTTCTGCTCCGCCTCGGCGCGCGCTTGCGCCTCAATGGAATACTGCAATGCATCAGCCTCACGCATTTTACGGGCTTTATCGGCTTCCGCCGCCTGTTCTACCGCGTAACGGTCCGCATCAGCCTTCTTCTTCACTTCCGCGTCATACTGCTTCTGCCGTACCGTAATTTCCTTATCCTGCAGATCAATCTCCCGCTCTTTACGGACCAATTCCACCTTCATTTGTTCCTCAACCATGGTCTGCTTGGCCCGCGCTTCCTGAATTTCATACGCCTGGTCCGCCTCCGCCTTGGCCGTATCCTGCTCCTTCTTAAAGGCGGCGACCTTCAGTTCCTTCTCCTTGGTCGCTTCCGCAATATTAGTATCGCGCAGCAGTTCGGCTTTTTGTCCGGATTCCTCGGCCAGCGCCTTCTGAACCCTTGCATCCCGCAGCGCCTCAGCCTCAGCGATATCAGCATCGCGCTTTACAGCAGCGATCCGCGGCTTACCAAGCGCTTCCAGATAACCGTGCTTGTCGCGCACATCCTTGATGGTGAACGACACAATCTGTAGCCCCATCTTCTTCAAATCCCTGGCGGCTACACCCTGTACCTCCTGGGCGAACTTATCCCGGTTGCGGTATACCTCCTCAACCGTCATTCCGCCGAGAATCGAGCGCAAGTGCCCTTCCAGCACTTCCTGGGCTTCGCCCTTCAGCGACTCAATGGGCTTGCCCATGAATTGCTCTGCAGCCGTAGCCACATCTTCTACCGAGCTGCCTACTTTGATGATGGCAACACCGTCGGCGGATACCGGAACCCCTTGCTCCGTATATACCTCTGGCGTCATCACATCCAGCTTGTGCGACAGCAAGGACATGAACTCCGCCTTCTGGAAGATTGGCCAGATAAATGCGCCGCCCCCGCGAACGATCTTAATCTTGCGACCAGAATCATCGTCTGACACGTTCTTACTGCCAAGGAAGGAACCCGTTACAAGCATCGCCTCATCCGGGCTAACCGTCTTGTAGCGGGCCCAGAATGCGATACCAAGAATAAGAATGACAGCAATAACCACAGATGGAATTAGCAAATAATCCGGAAACCCTTCGATCAATTAGATCATCTCCTCTTCTTTCCTATTATCATACAATTCGGATACGAGGGCGACTCCCTCCTTCATATCCACCACCACCACTTCTCTACCCACGGAAATGTTCCTCTTATCCCAACTCGCTGCGATATGTAGCGTATTCCCTGCCACTTGCTTAACCATGATCTCACCGAAGCCTTCACCGGCGATCGGTATGGTAACTTCCCCCAGCTTGCCGGGCAGATCGGTCTCTGAGAACCCGATTGAATTCTCACTGTTATCCATGGGCTTAACATAAATGAAATACACGACGACGGAGAGGAGAAGGGCGATCAGGATCGAGAAAATAATAATCGCAGCATTCCCCAGGCCGGTATACTGACTTAACAAAATACCGCTTCCCCCAAAGGTTGTAATTGCTGAAGCACTAATGATCGGCTTGAAAAAGTCAACGGAGATCAAATCGAAAATCCCATCGATCCAGCTTCCGATGATATCTCCCAGGAGCGTACTCGCCAAAGCAAAAACCGCTCCGCCGATAAAGCAGCCCCAAAATAATCCATCCATCCCTTCTCCTCCTTGAACCAAAATGACTCACCATATCATGATATGTAATATTTACTACGTAAAACCCTATATTTGGTTGCAACACCCCATTCTTCAAATATTGCATCCAATTCCATTATACTTGTAACCAAAGCAAAGAAACAGGAAATTCAGCAACCTTTCCGTTACTTAATCTCGTATTAGACTGAAGCCGATCTGAACATTGGGTCACTCCGCTTACACTCATACGCTAACGAAACTGGCACACGCTATTTCAAGTAAAAAGGCACCTGCCAAATTCTAACGAAACTTCACATCGTTATTCAGGCACCTTTTCGCTCCAATGCGTACTTTATGTCCAATTAGCAATACCCTGTTTCTTTAGAGATTTGAAAAGCCTTATTGGTGCAGAATAGCGATACCACGTTTCGTTAGCTTCCTTCCCTACAAAAAAACAGGGCAAAGCCCCTAAAAACTAGTGCTTCACCCTGTCATTCCTAGTGATTATACCTGTAACGCTCCGTACCCAACGCTGGTCACGAAGCGGCGGAATGCTTCCCGTCCTTCATCCGTGACCTTGAACACGCCGGCATGTCCTAGAATCTCGGCAAACTTGCGGCCGACCTCATCGCGAAGCAGTGCTTCCGCATCTTCTTTGACCATAGCCTGCCCGTAGTCTGCAACCAATTGCTTCACCCAAGCAGCATGCACGGCCAATTTGGAATCGGGATTGGAGGTAACATCATCATACAAAGTCGTATCTCCGCTCAGAATACCAGCGATATCGGCTAGTTCTTCCTTGAGACGGCCTGGCAGAATCGCCAGCCCCATGACTTCAATCAGACCGATATTCTCCTTCTTGATATGATGCATTTCCCGGTGCGGGTGGAAAATTCCTTCCGGATGCTGCTCACTCGTCCGGTTGTTGCGCAGCACGATATCCATCTCGAAGCTGCCGTCCGCTCCGCGGCGAACGATCGGAGTCACCGTATTATGCGGCACCTTCTCACCAGCGTCCGTACTGTAAGCAAATACATCCACTGTCGGATCGCTATATTCCTTCCACTGCTCATATATATCATCGGCTGCTTCCAGCAATATATCGGGGTCCTGGCTGTTTAAGCGCAATACCGTCATCGGCCACTGGACAATGCCGGCTGTTACGCCCGGATAAGATGAATGATGGAACCTTGCTGCGATCGGCGATTTCTCCAATGGGAAGGTATGTCTTCCTCCCTGAAAATGATCATGCGTCAGGATGGACCCGCCGACAATCGGCAAATCGGCATTCGATCCGATAAAATAGTGTGGAAACTGTGCCGTAAAGGCTAACAGCCGTTTAAAGGTATCCTTCGTCAGCTTCATCGGCACATGATCATGATGGAACACGATGCAATGTTCGTTGTAATATACGTATGGAGAATATTGGAATAACCAGGGCTCCCCATTCAATTCCAGCGGAATAACGCGGAGATTTTGGCGCGCCGGATGGTTGATCCGACCGGCATACCCTACATTCTCCCGGCAGAGCTGGCATTTCGGATAGACCGGAGGCGGCAGAAGCTTCGCCATTGCGATCTCCTTCGGATTTTTCTCCGGCTTGGACAGATTGATAGTAATCTCCATCGAGCCATATTCAGTAGGCTGGTCCCAATATATATTTTGTGCAACCCGATCCATACGGATATAATTGCTCGCCACAGATAACTTGTAAAATTGATCCGTCGCCGCCTGAATGCCCTGACTTTGCTCCGTCTTGCGGAAGGCGGAGATGGTCTCTGACGGGCGAGGCATGATCAGCCCCATAATCCGTGCGTCAAGCAAATCGCGATATGTCACTGTATTTTCCGGGATCAATCCGATTGCAAAGCCATAATCAATCAATACCTCTAGCGGCTGCTCCGGACTCGTCAGCGTCTCTTCTGCAAGCTCCCCGGCATAAGGCTCATCGAAGGAGAACAATTCCAGCAGACGATTGCGGGAATACTCCAGATCCCACCAATCGAATAGTCCTTGTTCCAGTGCATAGTGAAGCAGTCTTTCGATAGCTGCCTGCGCATCCTGCCTGTTCTTGTCTTCAGCTTTCACTTCTGCCCACTCCTTAGTCGTTATATCCTTCCGGATGATTGCTGTGCCATTCCCAGGCGCTGCCGATAATGTCTTGCAGATTGTCGCGTAATGGCTTCCAGCCAAGCACGCTTCTCGCTTTGTCAGAGGAAGCAACCAGTACAGCCGGGTCTCCATCCCGACGAGGGGTAACCTGTACCGGGAAGTCGCGACCCGTTACTTCGCGCACAGCTTCGATCATCTCTTTGACCGAGAATCCCTGACCGCTGCCAAGGTTGAACACATCGCTATCTCCACCGCCCAGCAAATACTCTACAGCGCGCAGATGGGCATCCGCCAGATCGCTCACATGAATATAGTCGCGTATGCAGGTGCCATCAGGTGTGTTGTAATCATCCCCGAAGATTTTGATCGAATCCCGTTGTCCAAGCGCTGCCTGAAGAATAAGCGGAACCAGATGCGTCTCCGGATCATGATCCTCACCGATTTTGCCGCTGGCATGAGCCCCGGCCGCATTGAAGTAGCGAAGCGCCACATATTTGATTCCCAGCACCTGATCGAACCAGGCCATCATCCGCTCCATCGTCAGCTTCGTCTCTCCATAGACATTTGTCGGATGGGTAGGGTCACTCTCTTCAATAGGCACTTTCTCCGGTTCGCCATAGGTTGCGGCCGTGGAGGAGAACACGATTTTACGCACATTGGCCTTATCCATAGCTTCCAGCAAGCACAGTGTGCCGTAGACGTTATTGTCAAAATATTTTACCGGGTCCTTCATACTCTCCCCAACCAGTGAATTCGCGGCAAAATGGATCACCGCCTCGATTTCATTCTCAGCGAACAATCTCTTCAGCAGTTCCTTATCGCGCAGATCACCTTCGTACAGCTTCCCGCCCAGCAGCGCATCCTTATGCCCTGTCTGCAGATTGTCGATAACGACAACCTCCTTGCCTTGCTCCAGCAGCTCCGCAACTGTATGAGAACCGATATATCCTGCTCCACCCGTGACCAAGATCGCCATATTAATACTCCTCCTTCATTTCCTGAACTCCGTTGCCCACTCCACACACATAGAATTCGCCCTTCAAGCCCGTTCTCTTCTCGTACGCTTCGCCTACAGCAGACAAGAATTGGTCAATTGCGTCCTCATGGACGAGTGATACCGTACAGCCGCCAAATCCGGCTCCGGTCATCCGTGAGCCCAGCGTGCCTTCAATGTTCCGTGCCTCTTCGACCATAACATCAAGCTCCATGCAGCTGACCTCGTACAGATCGCGCAGCGAATCATGAGAAGCGTTCATCAATTGCCCGAAACGAACCAAATCGTTAGCGCGCAGCGCCAGGGCCGATTGGAGCACTCTAGCATTCTCTTCAATGACATGAGTGGCCCGTCTTAGCAGAACTTCATCTGTGAACTTGCCCTTCAACTGCGCAAATTGCTCCAGGGACAGATGAGCCAAATACTCAAGACCAGGTACATCCTGCTGCAAAATTTTCAAAGCCGCATCACATTCCCCACGGCGCTCATTATATTTGGAATCAACCAATCCTCTGCGCTTATTCGTATTGCTGATTACGAGCTTATAGTTGCCCGTCACAAATGGTACAAGCTGATATTCCAGCGTATCGCACATCAGCAAAATCGCATGATCCTTCGCTCCGTTCGCAACAGCAAACTGATCCATAATTCCGCTGTTCACGCCAACGTAATGATTCTCAGCCCGTTGCGATAGCTTGGCGATTTCCACCTTATCGGCAGGTTGATTCTCCATCACCAGCAGTCCATACGCGGTAACAACTTCAATAGAGGCGGAAGATGAGAGACCTGCCCCATTCGGGATCTCGCCCTGGAACAGAATATCGTAGCCACTGCTGAGCTGTACGCCAAGCTTGCCAAGCTCTACAATCACTCCGATCGGATAGTCGACCCACTCGCCAGTCTTAACGCTGCCAAGCTGGTCCACATCGAACTCGCCCTTATAAGTGAGATTTGTGGACGAGAACATTACTTTGCGATCCGTACGCTTGCGAATTGCCATCGTTGTTCCAAATTCCAGCGCAGCCGGCAGTACATACCCGCCATTGTAATCGATGTGCTCACCGATCAGGTTGACGCGTCCCGGGGCATTGAATACGGATATCGCTGCATCGTTCTCGCCGTATTGGGATATTAACAATCGTTCCATCTCTTGTCGTTTCATCGTTATGGACACCTCATTATTCATGATTGATTGTTTCAAGCTTCCTTGAACCCAGTATAAGAAAAATCGAATATAATCGTAATGCATGTATGCGAGTTTTATATGGATAAATGTGACCTCAGAGAGTAGAATATAGTCAGAATAATAGAGGAGGTCACCCTATGCTTCAGGAAACCTATAGTGCCGCTGCTAATCCGGAAGTGTTCGACACTAGCGATCTGCATGTCTTGTTCGCGGGCGAGAGTCAGACCTCGGCCAATCATAGACTGGGACCGAAGGTATATGACTATTTCCTGCTGCATTTTGTTGAGCAGGGAAGGGGAAGCTTCCAGACTGAATTTGCTTATTACTCTCTCAGCGCAGGAGACTGCTTCCTGATTCAGCCTGACCAGCTCGTAAGCTATGCCTCAGATAGCCTTGAGCCCTGGCGTTACCGCTGGATCGCCTTCGCGGGGGATAAAGCAGCCGAGCTTGTCCAGCGTGCGGGGTTTACACCGCAAATGGCTGCGTTCAGCTCCGGATCAGCCAGCGCCATTCCTGAAGTGCTCGAATCCGTGCTTCAGGTCTTCCGCACACGGAAGCCTAGCTCCCATCTGGCTTCATTAGGTTATCTGCACCTGATTATGGCCGAAGCTGAAGAGAGACTCGTTCGCGAGTCTGCATTGCCGACCGGGGAATCGGGAGTGCAGCGCACCGTCAAGCAAATGATCCATTATATGAGCAGTCAATACGCCCATCCGATCTCTATTGAACAAATGTGCTCCAGCCTGGGGTACAACCGGGCTTACTTGTCACGGATCTTCAAGAGGACGACGGGGCTGACTCCTGTCACTTACCTGCTTAAGCTGCGGATAGACAAATCCCGTCAGCTGCTGCGGGAGCGGCCGGAACTCTCCATCGAGCAAATCTCCGCTTCTGTCGGATTAACCGATGCCTTGTATTTCTCACGCCAGTTCCGTAGATTTTACGGTGAATCGCCAAGCGAGTACCGCAGAAATGCCCCCGGGCAGAACTGACAACGCCTGCTAACTCATAAAGAAGCTGATATACTAGGACGGTTTACGGATGACAGTCCCATAATCCAAAAAAGGACACCCCCATTGCCTGACAACGCAGTTGAGGGTGTCCCCTATAATTTCTACTACCAACAGGATAGCTGATGTCCATCACGATATCAAGCGAGCAAATAGACGCTCGAACCGATTCTCGCCACACCGTTACTCAGCCTCTGTGTATAAGCAAAATCCAAGGATTCCACATCGTCCATCAAATACGCAGACGTCGTACTTCCCGGCTTCCTTCTCGAATTCAAAGAGCGGATAATATAATCCGCAGTTACGTTGCCGATGCCGTGGCCGTAATAACGTCCATCAGGCATTACGATCGTGTTCTCCCCCTGCCATTGCGGCATGGAAGGATCAAAATCGGGATTTTTGAAATAGACTACATCCCCTGGAAATGCTTCCGCCCCACTGACCGAATTAATGCGCAAATCGCTATCATACTTCCAATCATACAGCACCAGATTAGCGAAATAAGTATTAAACGCCTGATCCCCGATCATATCCATGACGCCTTGATATAAGACGATCACCATCGCTGTAGCACATTCGAAGGCATACTTGCGGCCATTATGGAAAATATCGCGGATGGCCTCCGCTGGAGTGACATCGCTACGCTGTTGAAATCCCCCGTTGCTAAGCCGAACCCAGTAGTCTTGATTACAGCGTGAGTTCTCAAAAGTGGCAAAGCCCACGCCGCTGTCATAGAGCGCCCTGGCCGCTTCTACTATTTTCCCCCTGGCTGTTAATTCAAATTTCAGATCGGCGATAGAATCATAGCGATATTGTACTGCGCTCTCCTGCTTCATCCGCAAAATTTGCTGCTCCAGCCCCGTCAGATTCATCTGCCCAATCTGCTCCGATTCCCCCGGCGGAAGAACGATCATCATACCCACCTCACATCGTAGAATTATCCATCGTATACGGATATTGTACGCTGCGCAGACAGATAAGTGCCTATATCAGGTCGTCTCGATTATGCTGGCGGCAGCATCCGGCCTACTTTCTCCATCACCGCTCCGATCGGATCTGTAATTAATAGGTCGGCATGATGGTCATATGCCGTTGGCGAGGCATTCAGCAGCACCGTCCGATCTCCATTAAAATAAGTCACAAGGTGTGCGGCCGGCTGTACCGTTAAGGACGTCCCTCCGATCAGCAGCATATCTGCCGAAGCGATCGCCTGGATGCTCTCTGAGAGCACTTGGTTATCGAGATTCTCTCCATAGAGCACGACATCAGGCTTGACCACTCCACCACAGCTATGACAGACCGGCACGACTGAAGCGCTTTGCATCACCTCATCCAGGCTGTGAAACTGACGGCAATCCATGCAATAATTGCGATGAATCGAACCATGCAGCTCAAGTACATTCCTGCTGCCGGCCATTTGATGCAATCCGTCGATATTTTGTGTAATAATATGCGTCAGCTGTCCCGCCTGCTCCAGCTTAGCGAGGCAGAGATGCGCCGGATTAGGACGGGCCTCCGAGTGAATCATTTTCATCTTATAGAAATCATAAAAAACCTCGGGATGACGGTTGAAAAAAGACCGACTTAAAATTTCTTCAGGTGCATAGGGCGAAGCCGTCTCCGTCTGATAAATTCCCGCTGCCGAACGAAAGTCAGGAATTCCACTCTCAGTGGAGATCCCTGCCCCGCCGAAGAAGACGATCCTCTGGCTCTCCTGCATCCAGGCAGCTAACTGTTCTATCTTCGTCATATCCATCGTCATTGACCCCTTTTTATTCTTCATGTAGATGTTCGAAAAGTTCAAAAAGACCGATTTTCAGCACCGAGAAGTTGGATAAAGCTATGCCCTCACATCGCGGTGTTTCATCCTTAAACTGAACTCGAACTGGTTTTCTTATCCCAAGCGAACACCCCTGTATTTACTGAACCGACAATTCATGATATCCGCGAACAACCCAGTTCGCATCAAGCAAATACTGCTTGCCATCCCCGTCTGGGGCAATGCCAATTGTACACACAACGCTGGCCTGCTTCCCCATCACCATATCGCCATTGCTATCTCCAATAACGATGCATTGCTGTGGCGTAAGGCCCAGTTCCTGCGCAGCCAGTAATGCCATCTCCGGATCCGGCTTCCCCTTGGATACCCGGTCTCTACCAACAACTACTGGAAAATAACGGCTCAGCCCCATCCAATCCAGATGCTTTTCAGTTTCTTTCACCGTGTCCGAAGTCACTACTGCCAGCTTGATCCCCGATCTGTGACAATTCTCCAGAAACTCCGGAAGTCCCGGAAGCGGCAACGCCCTCCTGTCCTGCTCCAGCTTCTGCATCGCCAACTTGTTATAACGCCTGACCAGCACTGTCGCTTCATTCCAGGGGATTCCGGCAGCATACAGATGCCAGGCCAGCAGCGCCGTCACCTCTTCCTCTGTCCCCATCGCAATTGGCCCGGCCTTATCATATCCAATGATCCTTCCCGTCTGGTCGCTGAACAACCCAAGCGATTCTTTTCTATGACCCATTGGTTCTTTATCCAGAGTGGTCAAATGCTCATCAAGCAATCCGATAAGCACAGTGGCCCAAGCCCCCCACATTGGCATAAAATCCAGCAACGTACCGTCTTTATCAAACAATATCCCTCTGCACGGAACCTCTTGACCATGCACAGTAACTTTCGGCATCGACTCACTTCCCTATATTTATTTTTCACGACCCGATATCTTCCTCTATTGTACCTTGAAGTACGAATCCAGACAAAAGCGACACTTCAGCAGTTGTCAACAGATCGACACATTCCCCCTGGCTGATAGCGTTTTCTTTTGTGATTATTATCACAAGGTGGATCCTGTAAAAATAGTACCTTATAGCTGAACGAAGATTCCTCAAAATTTTCAATAAGTTATTTTAAAACGTACCGACTCGACAACCATGCGGAAGCCGCCGGATAAGGAGAGAATCGTCATGACCAATCATTCGATAAGTTCGCGGGGAGAGACCTTTTTTCTGAATCTGCGCTTTCTGCTCATCGTCTGTGTATTTATAGGCAACGCCATCGAACCGTTAATTACGAGACTTCATGGCATGGAAGCTTTATATATGTGGATTTTTACTTTTCATATGCCTTTATTCGTATTCGTCACCGGATATTTCGCGAAAAGCAATTTATTTGGAGGCGCTGGACGCAAGGTACTGCTGCAAATCGCGATGCAGTATATGATCTTTCAGACCCTCTATCTGGCGCTGGACGCGCTATTATTCCATGTTCATAACACACATTATTCTTACTTCGCCCCTTACTTGCTGCTCTGGTTCCTGGCCAGCCATTTCTGCTGGCGTCTGCTGTTGATTATGCTGCAAAAGCTGACACCCCTTCAACAGGTTATCACTGCGGTTCTGCTCGGTGTGCTGGTTGGCTATCTGCCGGTTGATGGGGTTTGGCTCAGTATTTCGCGGACACTGGTATTTTTCCCATTCTTCATTATCGGTTATCATTTCTCTTACGCACGGTTAAAGCTCTTGTTCACACACAAGGTAAAAATCTTCGCCCTAAGCGCATCAGCCCTGCTGTTCCTCTGGATCGCCTTGGGCGGATTGAACATATCCCCCGGCTGGCTGTATGGCAATATGACCTATGGCCAATTGGGACAAATCGCATGGTACACCGGAATATTTCGTATGCTGCTATATATACTGCAAGCTCTGGCCGCGGCTAGCTTTCTGGCTTTCGTGCCTTGGAGAAAAAGCAGCATCACTGATATGGGACGCAGAACCTTATATGTATTCCTGCTGCACGGTTTTATTGTCCGGCTCGCTGCCCTGTCCCCTATTTACAGCTGGATTCATAGCGATGTAGCCTCACTGGTGCTTGTTGCAGCTGCCGTTGCCTTGACCCTGCTGCTCTGTCAGCCATTCGTCCGCAAACTGGCAGCGCCGCTGATCGAGCCCTCTGTACAATGGATCGTTGACCTGGAGCACCGGGCCACCCACTCGTTTGGCACAAGTGCAGCAAGCAAGCATTAAGACTTTAGCGCTCTGGAGTTTCGTTAGATTCTTGACAGTGGGCGAGACTTTTCGAATCCGGGCGTAGCCTGAACCCGTCTGCTAGCTCTAACGAAACTGGGGAGCGTTATTCAGGGACAAATAGGCTCTTCGGGATTTTAACGAAACTGGGGAACCTTATTTAGTACATTTTAACGCGAAAAGCCTCGATTTGCCCCGAATAACGATATGAGGTTTCGTTAGATTTTTTCCACCCCTATTTTTGGGCAAATAGCGCTCTGGTGTTTCGTTAGATTCTTGACAGTGGGTGTGAATCATCGAATCCGGGCGTAGTCTGAACTGCCTGCTAGCTCTAACGAAACTGGGGAGCGTTATTCAGGGACAAATAGGCTCTTTGGGATTTTAACGAAACTGGGGAGCCTTATTTAGTACATTTTGGCGCGAAAATCCTGGATTTGCCCCGAATAACGATATGAGGTTTCGTTAGATTTTTTCCACCCCTATTTTTGGGCAAATAGCGCTCTGGGGTTTCGTTAGATTCTTGACAGTGGGTGTGAATCATCGAATCCGGGCGTAGTCTGAACTGCCTGCTAGCTCTAACGAAACTGGGGAGCGTTATTCAGGGACAAATAGGCTCTTTGGGGTTTTAACGAAACTGTGGAGCCTTATTTAGTACATTTTAACGCGAAAAGCCTCGATTTGCCCCGAATAACGATATGAGGTTTCGTTAGATTTTTTCCACCCCTATTTTCGGACAAATAGCGCTTTGGAGTTTCGTTAGATTCTTGACAGTGGGTGAGAATCATCGAATCCGGGAGTAGTCTGAACTGGCTGCTAGCTCTAACGAAACTGGGGAGCGTTATTCAGGGACAAATAGGCTCTTTGGGATTTTAACGAAACTGTGGAGCCCTATTTAGTACATTTTGGCGCGAAAATCCTTGATTTGCCCCGAATAACGATATGAGGTTTCGTTAGATTTTTTCCACCCCTATTTTCGGACAAATAGCGCTTTGGAGTTTCGTTAGATTCTCAATAGTGAACTCTGGTTGGCTCAGCTCGTTCAGTTAGCTCTATTTACTCTGTTGGCCTAGTCGCTCTGGCTCTGTTAGCTTGTTTACTCTGTTCGCCCAGCCTGCCCTGTTCACTCTACTCGTTCTGCTGTCCACTCTATTGCCCAGTTCGTTCAGTTAACTCGGTCCACTCTGCTGGCTCAGTTCGTTCAATCCTTCTGTTTGCCTAGTTCGCTCTGGCTCTGTTAGCTTGTTTACTCTGTTCGCCCAGCCTGCCCTGTTCACTCTGCTCGTTTTGCTGGCTCAGCTCATTCAATTTTCTCAGTTCACCTGTTAGCGTTGTCCACTCTGCTGCTTAGTTCGGCCTGTTAGGCCAGTTTTCTCAGTTCACCTGTTGGCTCCGTTAGCCCTATCGGCCCAGCTTGGCCCTGTTTACTCTGTTGACTTTATCCACCTTTTGCCTAGTTCGCTCACTTAACTCGGTTCACTCTGTGAGGATCAGTTCACTCAATTCTCTCTGTTGGTCCAATTCACTCTGTCCGCAATATTCCCTCTGTTAGCTTAATTGCCCCTATTCACTCTACGCGCTTAACTGGCAGATTAACCAATTCTCGCATTAATTTTAACCAATATATAGCACTCTTTTTGGAAAACTTATACTTTTTCATAACCAATTAAGTTTTTCAGAAAAGTTCTGCATTTGCAGGAGTTTTCTTTTTTTTGCAACGAGGACGCTCCTGCCTTACACCATCTTATATTCCGTTTTAGGCGCCAAATCCATTGATTTCAGGTCAAACTTCCACTCCATTCGACGTTTTTTTCAGATATTTTACTGTTTTTGTTTGCTAGAAAAAGCAGAATACATATGATAGACTGTAAAGAAAACCTTTAGCGGTGTAAAGTTCCAAAATCTAATAAATTCTTATTATGGGGGGATCGTCTATTATGACAGCCAAGAAAATGCGTTCAGACATGATCAAAAAAGGCTTCGACCGTGCGCCGCACCGCAGCTTGCTCCGCGCCGCCGGCGTTAAGGAAGAAGACTTCAACAAACCGTTTATCGCCGTATGTAATTCCTACATCGATATTGTCCCTGGACATGTTCACTTGCAGGAGTTCGGTAAAATCGTCAAAGAGGCGATCCGGGAAGCGGGTGGCGTTCCGTTCGAATTTAATACAATCGGCGTGGATGACGGCATTGCTATGGGGCACATCGGAATGCGCTACTCTCTGCCAAGCCGCGAGATTATCGCCGACGCATTAGAGACTGTTGTATCGGCTCACTGGTTCGATGGGATGGTCTGCATCCCGAACTGTGACAAGATCACACCGGGCATGATGATGGGCGCGCTTCGCGTCAATATCCCGACGATCTTCGTCAGCGGCGGTCCGATGAAGGCCGGCGTAGACAGCAAAGGACGCAAGCTGTCGCTAACCTCCGTATTTGAAGGAGTTGGTGCTCACCAAGCGGGCCAAATTGATGATTCGGATCTGTTGGAACTTGAACAGTTCGGTTGTCCAACCTGCGGCTCCTGTTCGGGAATGTTCACCGCTAATTCCATGAACTGTCTGGCCGAGGCGCTGGGACTGGCACTGCCAGGTAACGGTACAATACTTGCCGTATCTGATGAGCGTCGCGACTTCGTAAGAAAATCCGCAAAGCAGCTGATGGAATTGATCAAGCTTGATCTCAAGCCTCGCGATATCGTAACCAAGGAATCAATCGATAACGCTTTTGCTCTGGATATGGCGATGGGCGGTTCTACCAATACCGTATTGCATACCCTCGCTCTGGCGCAGGAAGCTGGAATCGATTATCCACTGGAACGGATCAATGAAGTAGCTAACCGCGTTCCTCATATCTCCAAGCTGGCACCGGCAACAGATATCTTTATCGAGGATGTTGACCGGGCAGGCGGCGTTAGCGCCGTTATTCATGAGCTGCTGAAGAAGCCGGGGGCTATCTTCGGAGAGCAGATGACAGTTACCGGCAAGACGCTCGCAGAGAACGTAGCCAACTGTGAGATTAAAGATACCAGCGTCATCCACAAGATCGATAATCCTTACTCCGAAAAAGGCGGGCTCGCCATTTTATACGGCAACCTGGCTCCGGAAGGTTCGGTCATCAAGGTTGGTGCTGTCGATCCATCTGTCGGCGGATATCATAAAGGTCCAGCCATCTGCTTCGACTCTCAGGAGGAAGCGTTGGAGGGAATCGCCAACGGCAAAGTAAAAGAGGGCTGTGTCGTCGTTATTCGTTATGAAGGACCAAAGGGTGGTCCGGGAATGCCAGAAATGCTCGCTCCTACTTCACAAATTGTAGGTATGGGCCTTGGCGCCAAGGTCGGCCTGATTACCGATGGCCGCTTCTCAGGCGCCTCGCGCGGAATCAGCATCGGTCATATTTCTCCGGAAGCTGCGGAAGGTGGCCCGATCGCATTCGTTGAGGATGGCGATATCATCGAGCTCGACTTGAACAACCGCAAAATCGAGCTGCTGGTTGATGAAGAAGTACTGGCCAGCCGCCGTGCTAACTGGAAGGGCTTTGAGCCGAAAGTAAAAACCGGCTACCTGGCTCGTTACTCCAAACTGGTTACTAACGCTAGTTCGGGCGGAGTTATGAAGATCTAACCGAGATCTAGCTGAGACACATTATTTTCTCCCTTTTACATGTAGAAAAGGCTTGGCTCCTTCAACAGGAGCCAAGCCTTTTTGAATAAACAAATAAATAATTACGGATTACCGACAAGGTAGGGTGGAGCTGATGACCGTCTCTTCTTCCTCCTCGACAAGCCTGTCATGCTTAATCCGATGATGGGAACCATCGTTGAGATATCTCTTCATCAGTAGATCTATCGGCATCAGAATCAACTTTGGCACCAATAACTCCGGTGCCTGCTTTAATCTTGTCCCTCCATCCGGGTGGATCACTCGCATCAGGAATTTCAAATAAATTCGCGAAGAACTAGCAAAGAACCCCTTCGGCAAATCCGTAACCGTAAAACCGAATTTCTCTGGCCCGCGATTAATCATTGTTACCCCATATAGCGCCTTGACATTATGCAGTTCAGGATGATCGACCACGTACTTGGCAATTTCGGGCAATGCCTTCTCGACTTGCCTGATCATTTGAATGGCCAAATGAACTGTAGATTTCGACCTCATCCCCATCTGAAACAGCTTCCTGTTGTCGAAATGCAGCTCCAGCACCTCGTCGCCGGACTTCAGCATCGTTCCATCCATCAATTCAACGGACTGTCCATGATAAGGACGGCTACGGAAATGAAAAATCGGGTTCTGTTCATTCGCCGTATGCAACTGGAATATGAGATGGAACAACTTCTCCCAGAGGAGCCATAAAGCTACAACCGACCGCTTCCACCAACTTAAGGAACGGGTGCTATTTGCCGCCTTCGCCGCCGCTTTGCTATGCTTCAGCTTACTGTCTGTCTCCATCAGGTGGTCGATCCGAACGCTGCGCAAGCCTCGCTTCTGCGCTTCGTCCAGCACTCGTTCCAGTGCTACCAGCATTTCCCTGGGTGCCTCATTGTCGGCGCCCAGGGTAGCTCCGCAATCATGCAGCAGAAATACTTCGCCGCCGCCGAGCTTCTTCAACATCCGCTTCGTCAAGCGTTCAGCTCCGATGCGCTTGCGCCAATCGCTGAACATTGCCGACCAAAGCACGATCTGGACATCGCTTCGGTTAGCGAAGTCGAATAAATTAACGATCCCCCACGGCGGTCTATAATAGTGAGTATCTTTGCCTGTAACCTCATGGATAATTTTATTCGTCTTCTGAATTTGCTTCTTCACGGCACCGGGACCCATCAGCCAATTCGTCTTATGAACATAATTATGGATTCCAATCAAATGCCCGTCCTCGTGCATCCGTCTGATCAGCTCAGGATTTCTCTCCGCATTGGAACCAACGACAAAGAAAGTAGCCTTGGCATCATACCGCTTCAGCAAATCAAGGAGCTGAGGGGTATAATAATGATCCGGACCATCATCAAAGGTAAGGGCAAATTCATCTTTGCTCGAACCATGCTTGAAGACACGATAACCAAACAGACGCGTGATCAGCCCTGGTATAAAAGCATACAACGATGAAATGTAAAACAGCCATATCAGCAAAGTCTCCATGTCGCTTTCCCCACTTCTCTCTGATCTTAGCTTTTCCACGCACATATAGAGATAGTTCAAAAAGTCCACCTTTGATAAGAAAACCAATCCAAGTCATTCCAGGATGGGCGGCGGACGCTTGCCCTTAAGCTGGCTGCCTGGGGCGTCGACCCGGCATTGGAGCAGAAACAGTAGCGGCGTCAGCTCGCGTCATTCAAAGGTAAGTTATCTTGCGATATAGAATATCATCAGCGCAGCTGATAACATATAAAATCTATATCTGACAGGAAATTAACCTGCGAAGTCATCCTCGGCAGCAAATCTTGAGTGCACCCGGGGCTTTTGGTGCTCACGTACCACCTGCATACACCCCGCTCCTCAACGCCTAGCTTCATCCAAGCTTCTCGGTGCTGAAAAATCAGCCTTTTTGAACGAACACATATAGAGGTAGTTCACTCGTACATATTGAATAGCATCCTAACTATTTTAGCACATACTGAGCAAAATGAGGCGCATTTTATAAAATTTGAAAATGAATCAGATCTGTTCCGGCCTGTAGGCGGCAAGAAGATCCATCGTACGTCTGAACAAAGCAGTCGCTTGATGCTCCGATCCTTCCGCCTTGCTCTCTACAAGCACGCTTACCGCATACTTAGGCTTCTCCACGGGACCATATCCAATGAACCATTGGTGATTGTATTTTTTACCTGCTTTTTCGACCTGTGCTGTACCGGACTTGCCCGCTAAATGCCAATCGGCTTGTCTAAGCGATCTCCCCGTTCCCGATTCAACCACTTCATTCATCCAGGACAACAGCAAGCCAGCCGTGCGAGGCGATACTTGCCCCGCCCTTGTCCCCCCTCGATGCTCCGGCATATTCGTGAGCAGCGAGCCATCGCGGAAGCGGATCTCGCTCACCAGACGCGGTGATGTAACCCGCCCTTGATGGAGCAGCGTCACGACCATATTGGCTGCCTGCAGTGGAGTAACCAGAACATCGCGCTGCCCGATCGCGGTCTGGGCCAGCACCCCTCCATCAATTGGCGAATTGCCGTGAAAAATCGCCCCCGCTTCCTCATGGTCGAATTGCCAAAGATCATCACCGCCCATGAATTTCTCCTCATGCCAGCCGACCTTATGGCCGAGGCCAAGCTTGGCCGCAGCAAGTTCAATGCTGCCGGGCGACAAACGTTCGCCCAATGTCGCAAACACGATATTGCAAGAATGGGCGTAGCCTTGTTCCAGCGTAATATCGCCATGTCCGCCTTTCTTCCAACAGGCTAATCCGTATTTTCCATATTGTCCCGAGCAATGGAACACTTCTCCCGGCTTAGTGACTCCACTCTCCAGGGCAGCCGCTGCGATGACGGTCTTGAAAATGGAACCGGGCGGGACAGCCTTCAAAGCGCGATTGCTCCAACTGCCTCCGGTCAGGTCAATATGATTAGGATCGAAGAACGGTCTTGAGACCATCGCTGCCACATCTCCGTTCTCCGCATCAAGAACAACCACCGCGCCCTCCTTCACCTTCATCTCTTCCGTAAGCGCTTCTAATTTTTGCTGCAGCGCGATATCAATCGTCGTTCTGATCTGCAGCGGATGGAAGCGTTCCTCCGGGCCTTTAACTCGGGTGCCTACATTCGGAAAGGGCTCCCGCTTCCCATCTACCGCGTAATAAACCCTTGTACTTCCAGCGCCGCGCAAAAATCTGTCGAATGTCTTCTCCAAACCCGACGCCCCTACTTGCATAGTCAAAGGCAGGTGTTCGCTTTGCTTCCTGCTACCGCGAATCTGCTCGATCACATCCGGCCGCTGAGCTACATAACCAAGCCACTGCTGTCCGTTCTGACCGGATTGGTAGCGTACGACGTGAGGAAGCACCTCTATCCCTTCCATTTGAGCAAGTGATGGCTCCTTGACTCCGGACGAATGATCCAGGAGCCCATGCTTGCTATGAGAACCTGACCAAATATAAGGTACCTCAAGATTTGCCCATTTGCTCCTTAGCTCGCTCTCAGATACCCCCAAAGAAGCGGCGATACGTGCCAGATCCTCCTGAGCAGGCAGCTTCTTGATAGGGAACAATACAGGCGACCAGGTTGTAATCCCGGTCAATTGCCGGCCATATCGATCGAAAAAATTTCCTCTTCCCGGATCAAGCTCAATTCCCTGTTCCCGTTGCCGTACCGCCAATTCATTGATCGTTTTCCCCGAAGATGTCACTGCGGCAAACGCAGCATGGGTCTGAATCCAGGCAATCCTTAGCGTATATACAACAAAAAAAAGACTAAACACGATTAGAATATAAAATATGCGTCTTTTCCTAGCTAATGACATGTACATCCCCCTTTTTCCTTACAACTTCATTATTTCCCTGGAGAGGGATGTTAACACATGAGAAGAAGGAACAAGCAGACCCGTAGGATAACAGCAAAAAAACTGTCCCAAGAGCAAAATTACTCCTGGGACAGTTCTATTATATATATCGCTTAAACTGTAAATTTGGACAGCGATTCCTTCAAACCATTGGATACATTTTCCAGCTTTCCGGAAAGCTGCACCAGTTGATCGCTCACCGTCTGCTGCTCGCTGCTGAGCGATGCAACCTCTTCGGAGGTAGCCGAAGATTGCTGCGCAACAGCGCTGACGTTACTCATCGCTTCAGACAGAACGTTTTGCGATTCATTCAGATCATCAATAGAAGCCGTCACCATCTCGATTTGCTTCACGAAGCCTTCCATTTGATCCTGTACAGATACGAAGATCTGACTGGTTTCCTTCACAGAAGCAATCTGCTGTTGGAATAACGGACTTGCATCAGATAGGGCTTGGACCGTCTCATTCATTTCTTGCTGAATATTGTCTGTGATCTCTCCGACCATCGTAATCGATTGACGGGACTGATCTGCCAGCTGGCGGATCTCATCGGCTACGACCATAAAGCCGCGCCCTGCTGCACCGGCCCGCGCCGCTTCAATCGTTGCATTCAAGGACAGGATATTCGTCTGCTGCGTAATGTTCTGCATTACTTCCAGCACCTTCAGCACAGAAGATGTACTCGATTTCAGAGCGTCTACCTTCTCGGTCAGTGAATTAACAATATCCACTGTAGAGTTCGTTTGTGCAAGCAGCCCATTCAAATATTCGGTACCCTGCTGGCTTGACTTCTCTACCTGATGAGCAGCGGTCTCCATCTGCTTGTTCGCTTGTACAACCTGTTCCATTTGTCGGGATATGTTCTCTGTAAGCTCATTGCCGCGCTCGGCTTCATTAGCCAGGCTGGTAGCTCCGTTAGCGATTTCCTCTGTAGCGATAGCAATCTCTTTGGCAGAGATAGCTGTCTTGTTGGAAGCCTGCGTCAATTCAGTTGCCGTGTCCAAAACATCCTTCGCTGAATGATTCGTCTGTTTCACAAGCTCAGTAATATGCTCCATCATCACGTTGAAGCTATTTGTCAATTGACCGATCTCATCCTGTGATTTCGCCTTCAGCCGTACATTCAGGTTCCCTCTGGAGCCTTCTTCCATCAAGTTCTTCAACTGTGCCAACGGATGAGCAATCATTCTAACCATCCACATAGCAATCAGGATTGTAATTAAGGCGACAACAGCTGCAGCTATGTATGTTGTGAGCAAAATGCCTTTGGCATCCTTCACAAGTTCGGCGGTGCTAACTGTACCAATTAACTTCCAGTCGGCAGCTGTAAAATCGTTATACACAGCCAGTACGGAATTGCCTCCCGCATCCTTGATGCGAACGCCTCCACTCTTGTCTACCGCTTTGGACAAATCATACTCAGAAGCTTCACCTGATTCCGCTTCCACCGATGAACCGATAACTACATTATCCGCTCCGACGATTTGCAGCTTTGAATTGTCACCAAAATTAATTTCCTTCAAGTAGTTCTCCAACACCTCAACATTCAGGTCTTGTACGAGAACGAAACGCTTGGAAGTAGTAACGCTCGATAAGGAACGAATCAATCGTATAGTCGATTTGCCATTACTCTTCTCAGGCACTTTAATCCAGCGTGTGCCGACCGTCTTGGACATTTCTTCGTACCAAGGCTCCTTACGCGCTGCTTCGAAGAATGTCTGAGTCGAGCTGCCGGTTGAAATATCATCCACGCTGCCGTCCACACTCAGCATATAAACCGCTTCTACCCCTTTGCTTGAATAGACGAGGGAATTCAACCGGTTCCTGATATCGTTAATGGTTGTGAAACGGTCGTATTCAGACACGCCGGACAGAGAAGCATTCATAATCGCCTTTTGCATTTCATTGTCCAGGAAGGTCTGTTGCAGAGTCTCTTCATACTTTTGCAAAATAATGTCCAGCTTCTGCGATGTTTGTACTATCGTTTGCAGGTTGGCATTTTCCGCATTATCCTGAATCGTCGACTTCGCCATTTGATAGGACAATATCCCAATAGCTAATACGAAGAACATGATCGCCACGAAGAAAATCAGAAACAGACGAACACCTACAGATTTAGAAGGATTTATTTGTGTTGGAAGAAGATTTGAAACGTTGTCTTTCCAACTTGAAATAAGCTTCTTTTCCCCACTTGATTTAGTTTGTTTCTTCTGCTTGTTCTTGCTGTCAGCTGCTTGGCCCTCCTTCTTCGGAACCAGACCCATGTCAATCACCCACCGCTCATAATAGTTGTATGCCGTGAAACTAGGCTAGAGGTCATGCCTCTATTACTAAATACCAACATCGCCTCATACTTAGTCTATTCGACAAACGATGTCATACTCCTATATGTATCGGTATAACAAGGGGGTATTTTTTAGTGGAATTTGTTGAATTTTATCATTTAACACAAAAAAGGGCCTTTCGTCCTATGATCGAAAAGCCCTAATTTCAGTGATATACAAGTCGCATCTCGTCTATTTCTTCTTACGCATCATATCAAAATAAGATACAGGATAATCCACCTTCATCTTGATTCTTTGCAGCGGATGACGAGCCGCATCCAGCTCATTGCCTTCTTCGTCCCAGATCTTGCCCACCGTCTGCTTAAAGAAAGTGCCATTCGGACCGAAAAATTCAATCTCATGACCCGGTTTGAAATGATTGCGCTGCTGAATGACAGCCATGCCCGTAGCATGATCATAGTCCATGACAAGGCCGGCAAAGTCATACGGCATTGCCTTCTCTTCCGGTTCATAAATGTGATCCTCATGATCGGGAATATCGTAGAAGAAGCCGGTGTTGACCGGGCGATTGGCCGCCTTCTGAATCTCCTCCAGCCATTCCGGTTTAAGAACATAATTGTCCGGATCAGCCATATAAGCATCGATCGCCTGACGATATACGTTGACGACCGTAGCCACATAGTGAATGGATTTCATACGACCTTCAATCTTGAAGCTGTCTACGCCCGCATCAATCAAATCAGGGATATGCTCAATCATGCACAAATCCTTGGAGCCCATCGTAAAGGCATTGTCGCCTTCATTGAATAATGGCAATTGATTAACCCCAAGCTGGAATTGGCGCAATACCGAGCTTTCTCTCGCTTCTTCTTCAGAGATCCATGTTTCGACCGGTCTGGCATCTTCGAACAGATCATATTTCCAGCGGCAAGATTGACAGCATCCGCCCCGGTTGGAGTCACGGTCTGTGAAATGATTGGACAGTACACAGCGGCCGGAATAAGAGGAGCACATCGCCCCGTGAATAAAAGCTTCGATCTCTACATCTACATGCTGCTTGATTTCTTCGATCTCTTCCAGGCTTGTCTCCCGTCCCAGAACTACACGCGGCAGACCTTCATCCTTCCAAAACTTCACAGCCTGCCAGTTCACCGTCGATTGCTGAGTGCTAAGATGCACTTCCAGCTCTGGCACAAGACGGCGTGCCGTATCAACAATAATCGGGTCGGCAGCGATAATCGCCGCAATTCCGACGGAATGCAGGCCGCGCAAATAAGCCTCAATCCCCGCCAAATCCTCATTGTGGGCATATATATTTGTAGCCACAAATACTTTGGCTCCATATTTCTTAGCAAATTCAACGCCCTCGCGCATTTCCTCCAGACTGAAATTGTCAGCACCTGAGCGAAGACCGTATTTTTGACCCCCGATGTAAACCGCATCTGCTCCATAGTGGATTGCAAATTTCAATTTCTCGAGGTTTCCTGCCGGAGCCAGCAGCTCTGGCTTCTCCAAACGGTATCGCTTGCCGGTATATTTGCGTATGTGTCTCTCCGCAGTTTGCATGAATTCGTTCACCTCTAGAAATTTTTAATCGTTAAATGACATGTTCAAAAAAGTCCGACTTTCAGCACCAAAGCTCAAGCTTCCGATGTGCGTTCTCTCAAAACGCTTCTGTTGATAAAGACAGGGTCACGCTATATCGCAAGAAAACCTATCTCTGGACGACGAGACGATCACTCTCTTTGGAGGGCTTCGATCAATTTTCTTATCAAAGTGGACTATTAACTTTTTGAACTACCTCTTAAATTAATACACTTGTTCTTTATAGAAAAATCCGAATGACAACTCACGCTCAGGATCCTGAGCCTCACGAATTTTCTCAATCCAGGCTTCCTCAAACTCATAGGCTTCCGGATCGGTAAAATAAGTGTCAATCGCTTGACGATAGATACGAATAACTGCCTCGTTATAGCTCACCGGCTTTAGAATCGTCTCGATCTTCAAGCTGTCTACCCCAGCGCCCAGCAGCATATGAAGATCTTCCAGAATACAAATATCGTCGGAGCTCATAATATGTGTTCCATTACGATCCTCATAGATCGGGAATTTCTCATCCTGGCGCTCCGCCTCGATCAAGAACAGCCCGCGCTCCATACCTACGGATTCATTCTCGCCAATCACCCGGCCCTGATGCGCCATATAACTGCGTACCAGACTGCGTTTGGAATGGTAAATATTCGTCATCCCATGCACTTGCACCTCGGACTCGATTTGCAAATGCGGCTGCATTTCCGTAATCTCGTCCATATTCAGCTCACGAGCCAGCACGACGCGGCTGGCCCCTTTGCTGCCCCAATAGTTCGCCGTCATATAATTCGTCGAAGTCATTTCCGCGTTCCAGTGCAGCTTCAATTGAGGAGCTAGCTCCTTCACCGTCTGCAATACGGATGGATCGCCAAATTGAACGGCATCCACCCCGGCGGCCCCAAGCTGCTTCACATAATCCGGCAGATCCTTGAGCAGCTCATTACTCATTAAAATGTTGATACATACATATATTTTAGCCCCGCGTTCATGGGCAATCCTGACTGCTTCAGCAATTTCGGCCGGGGTAAAAGCACCTGGCAGACGCATGCCGAATTTATCCTCGCCAATAAGAAAGGCATCCGCTCCACAATCAAGATATGCCTGCAGCTCCGCAAGGGAGCCTGCGGGAACAAGCAGTTCCGGTCTGTTACCCATTCTATACACCTCGGTTATTTAGCTGTTGCCTTGCTCTTCTCAATATTCTTCAAATGCTCTTTGTAGGTCTTGGCAAACAGATGCTCGCCGCTGCCATCCTTCTTCGTCACATAGAACAGATACTCCGAAGCTTCCGGCGCAAGCGCGGCCTCGATAGATTTCAGGCTTGGCGCTGCGATCGGCCCTGGCGGCAGTCCCTCATACAAATAAGTATTATAGGGGCTGTCGACTTTTCTCAGGTCCGAATTCATTAAGCGCTCTTTAGGTTTGTCTAACAGATATTGAACAGTGGCATCAATCTCTAGCTTCATGTTTTTAGCAAGCCGATTATAGATGACGCCAGCTACCAGACTTCGTTCCGAATCAACGACGACTTCACGCTCAACAAGGGAAGCGACTGTCATTATTTCATTCAGACTAAGACCGCTTTTCTTCAACTGTTGCTCAAAATCAGCAATCTTGTGCAGACGCTGATCCGTCTCCGTGAACATCCGGTTGATAATCTCCTGCTCGCTGCTGCCCTTCTTCAACTCATAGGTTTCCGGGAATAAATACCCTTCCAGTCTGAATTTCATCTCCGCTTGATCGGGAATATCAGCCAGCAGCTGACTGTCGATGCCTGTAGGGGACTTGGCCAATTTCAGGAAAGTATCCTCATTAATGAATCCCTGCTCGGATAAGGTCTCGGCCATCTGCTTGACGGTATACCCCTCCGGGATAGTAAAACGGATCATCTCCGCTTTGACAATATCTCCGCTGTTCAGCTTGGCGATAATCTCATCATAATCCGCACCGGGATTTATATCATAAGTACCCGCCTGAAAACGGCTACCCTCGGATTTAAACTTTAAATACGATTTGAACAAGAACGCATTCTTGATGAGTCCTTGCTGCTCCAGGGTATCAGCTATGCTGCTCGTCCGCATTCCAGGTTCAATCGTAACCCTCACCGCTTCTTCCGAAGCTTTCACTGGCTGTATACCATAATAAATATAGGCACCGCCCGCTCCCGCTGCAATAATAATAATCAGAATAAATGCGAGGAACCATTTCAATGCTGTCTTCATAGCCCACTCCTCTACAGCAAAAAGAGCGGGATTCCCGCCCTTATGCCGATTTATATTAGCTCATCAGATAACACAATCGATCGTATTCAAGAGATGTCCTGCCGAACTCATTCAGGGAACGTAAGTTCACCGTATAGCTCAGATACATTCTCCCACTCTTCATCATCTTCGATGGTAACAAGCTCTAGCTCCCCATCCGAGGACTGAACAATCTTGAACAATTCGGGCTCTTCTACAGAAGAAGAGTCTTGATCAGGGCGTAAAGCGGCGTAAGCTGCTCCCGCCACGTCAAATTCATTCTCGACAGTATAATAGGAAGCCTTGCCCTGTTCATCTTGAAGCTCGACGATGGTACCGTAAGCATCACGAACCCGTGACGTCCACACTACCTTCTCCGCTGAAAAATCAGTCATCGTTGTCCTCCCCGTCGAATTCATCAACCAGGGTGTTGAATGTCTCTTCAACGATCTCCCATTCTTCATCGCTCTCGATTGTGTACAGTTTCAGGTCATCGCCGTCTTCCTCGTAGCGGAAGGCATATACTTCTTCGCTCTCTTCATCATCATCATCATGATCCTCGGAATCCAAAGGAACGACCATCATATATTTGGCGTCGGAACCGTCAACTTCGAACTTCATAATTACTTCGAATTCTTCTTCATTCCCCTCTTCGTTGGGAATATAAATAATTTCCGGTTCTTCTTCATAGCCAATACGATCTTTAGACATAGCGATCACCCTCACTTTTTACTCTTAGAGTCCAAATAATTTTGCAAAATCAAGCTCGCGGCCATTTTGTCCACGACCCCTTTGCGTTTCTTCCTGCTCACATCTGCCTCGATTAGCGTTCGATGCGCTGAGACCGTAGTCAGACGCTCATCCCACAAGTGCACAGGCACCTGCAGCATTTCATGCAGTTGCTCCGCAAAGGCCTTGCATATTTCACCACGGGGGCCGATCGTACCATTCATATTCTTCGGAAGCCCGACTACGACCGCTTCCACTTCATGCTGGCTGACCAGCTCAGCGATCCGCTTCAGCTCCGCCCCTTCTTTACGGCGTTCAATGACTTCAAGTCCTTGGGCCGTCCATCCGAGCTCATCGCTAATCGCGACTCCGATTCGTGCATCCCCGTAATCAAGACCTAGAATTTTCATAACTTCTCCTAACGATGACCAGCCAAATAATATCTCACCAGTTCCTCAATCAGCTCGTCGCGTTCCTTCTTGCGAACCAAGCTTCTTGCGTTATTGTGCCGTGGTATATATGCCGGGTCACCCGACAGCAAATACCCGACAATCTGGTTAATCGGATTATAGTCCTTCTCCTGAAGCGCATCATACACCGCAAGAAGAATATTTTCTGCCGACGCTTGCTGCTCATCCCCTGTTACATTGAACTTGACGGTTTTATCCATGGAGTCCATGACGACACCTCGCTTCCTCAGACATCCACCATCTGCTTAAATCGTCTTGATCTAATCTTACTATATCATATCACGGGCTCCATAAGGAAACATTCACTGAATAAAAGCTCCCAGGATCTCAGGACTTTAAAAGGTTGTTCAAAAAGTCCGCTTTTGATAAGAAAACCGATCGAAGTCATTCAAAGACGAGCGACTGCGATTCAAAGGCAGGTTTTCTTGCGATATGGAATTTCATCAGCCTATCTGATCACGAATCAATCCTATATCTAATCCAAAAGTAATACAGAGGGCCTATTTGACATCCGATTTTGAATTTAGCCGGGCCTAAGCAAATACTTGCGAAGTTATGTCCCTGGCTTCAAATCCACTCTCTCAGATGCTGAAACCTTTTTGAACTCGTTCTTTATGCCTGGGAAGCAATCCATTCTTCTGCTACCTTCAGAGCTTCCTCCAGTTTGGAAGCATCCTTGCCGCCGGCTTGGGCCATGTCCGGGCGTCCGCCACCGCCACCGCCGCATACCGCAGCGACTTCCTTGACCAATTTGCCAGCATGCAACCCGCGCTTCACTTCCGACTGCGGAACTACGACAACAAAATTCACTTTATCTTGTGCAGCTGCTCCAAGAACCAGAACAGCATCAGGCAGCTTGACCTTCAGCTCATCCGCCAAGGTGCGCAGCGCATCCATGCTGACTGCATCGACGCGAGCGGCCAGCAGCTTCGTCTCGCCAATGGTCACAACCTGGCTGGTTAGCGATCCGGCTTCGATCGAGCTCAGCTTGCCTTGCAACGATTCGTTCTCACGCTCCAGCTCCTTCAATTGATGCTGCAGTGCCTCAACCCGCTTCGGAACGTCGGCGATGTTCGCCTTGAGCAATCCCCCAGACTGCTTCAGAAGATCAAGCTGCTCTTCCATGAACTGGTAAGCTCCGCGACCGGTTACTGCCTCGATCCGTCTTACGCCCGAGCCGATGCCACTCTCGCTGATCAGCTTGAACAGTCCAATCTCCGCCGTATTGTTCACATGACATCCTCCACACAACTCGAGGCTGTAGTCCCCTGCTTTAACGACACGGACGACATCGCCATATTTCTCGCCGAACAGGGCCATGGCTCCTAAAGCCCTCGCTTCGTCAATAGGCATTTGCCGGATGACGATATCGAGTGCGTTCCAGATCTGCTCATTCACACGGCGTTCTATTACGGCAAGCTCCTCAGCAGAGATGCTGCCCAGGTGAGAGAAGTCGAAGCGCAGACGCTGCGGCTCCACCAAAGACCCTGCTTGATTAACATGCTCGCCAAGCGTTTCTTTTAACGCTTTGTGCAGCAAATGCGTAGCCGTGTGGTTCTTCACGATGTCGCGGCGCATTTCGCCATTTACTTCCGCCTTCACGTCTGTACCGGTACGCAGTTCGCCGGACAGTACGGTCACTTGATGCACATGCTGACCACGCGGCGCCTTGAACAATCCGGTAACCTCAGCACTTGAGGAAGCATCGGAGATGATCCCCTGGTCGCTGACTTGTCCGCCGCTCTCCGCATAGAATGGCGTCTTCTCCAGAATGATTTGGCCTGTCTGCCCTGCGGACAGCACATCAACAAATACATCCTCGAATACGATCGCCACAATTTTAGTAGTAACATTAAGCTCATTATATCCAACGAACTCCGATTTAGTCGTCAAATCCGAGAGAACTCCGCCCTGAATCTTCATGCTGGCTCCATCATGACGAGCCGAACGCGCACGCTCACGCTGTTCCTCCATCGCCGCTTCGAAGCCCTCACGGTCTACATTCAGACCATGTTCAAGCGCAAAGTCTTCCGTCAAATCCAGCGGGAATCCATAAGTATCATAGAGCTTAAAGGCATTCGCTCCGCTAATCACTGTATGACCTGCTGCCTTGGCCTCTGCGCTCATCTCCGCCAGAATAGCCAAGCCTTCGGTCAGTGTCTCATGGAAGCGTTCCTCTTCGTTATGGACGACCTTCTCAATAAATTCACGTTTCTCAACCACATCCGAGTAGTAGCTGCCCATTACTTCACCAACCGTTTCTACCAGCGTGTACATGAACGGCTTGTCCAGGCCAAGCATCTTCCCATAACGAACTGCCCGGCGCAGCAAACGGCGAATGACATACCCGCGGCCTTCATTAGAAGGAAGCACGCCATCGGATACAGCAAACGCAACTGTACGGATATGGTCAGCAATAACTTTAAACGCTACATCCAGGTCTTCCTTTTCCCCATACTTCACATTAGCCAGTTTGGCTGTCTTCTGAATCAGCGGCTGGAACAGATCTGTATCGAAGTTGGAGTTCACATCCTGCAGAATGGAGGCGAAGCGCTCCAGGCCTGCCCCGGTATCGATATTCTTGTTAGGGAGCGGTGTGTAGCTGCCGTCCTTATTGTGATTGAATTGCGAGAATACCAGGTTCCATACTTCGAGATAACGCTCGTTCTCTCCCCCCGGATACATCTCCGGATCAGAAGCATCGCCATACGCTTCGCCGCGATCATAGAAAATTTCGGTACATGGCCCGCATGGACCCTCGCCAATATCCCAGAAGTTGTCCTCCAGCTTGATGATCCGTTCAGCCGGCAGGCCAACCTTTTCATTCCACAGCTTGAAGGCTTCTTCATCTTCAGGATATACAGTTACAGACAGGCGCTCCGGATCGAAGCCAATCCACTCTTTGCCGGTCAGAAATTCCCAAGCCCAAGTGATTGCTTCTTCCTTAAAATAATCACCAATGGAGAAGTTGCCCAGCATTTCGAAGAAAGTATGGTGTCGGCGCGTCTTGCCGACATTTTCAATATCATTGGTACGGATACATTTCTGCGAATTCGTCAGGCGCGGATTCTCCGGCTTCACCCGGCCATCAAAATAAGGCTTGAGCGGTGCCATACCAGCATTGATCCACAGCAGGGACGGATCGTTATGCGGTACGAGCGAAGCGCTTGGTTCGATTTTATGCCCCTTGCTGGCAAAGAACTCCAGCCATTTGGAGCGAATTTCACTTGCTTTCATTGAATACTCCCCCTAATTATTAACGTTTGGTTAAGCCAGTTTGCTACATCGAATTGTAAACATTTGTGAAAATTTGTGACAATCTGAAAAACAAAAAAACGCCCTCTGAAATTCAGGGACGATTTAATCGCGGTACCACCCTGGTTATCGCTGTAATAATGCCGGCTGAAGTATCCTCTGGAACCCTTATCCAAAGTCATCTTCCGTATTCCGGATCTAGCGATCGCCTTGATCAGTCCGATAACGGGGACCTGCCGGTGATTTTGAACTCACACTCAGAAATCAGCTTTCCATCCGCCCGTATTTCGGGTTCTCTCAGCCATCATACCTTGCTGTGTCTATAAAGACCATCGGATATGAAGAAACCCTTCTCTGCAAAAATCCGTTTGCGAATGTACTTCATTTCATCATCGCTTTGCTGCTATAATTGGGGGTTTCCCCGAAATAGCTTCAAGACATATTTTTCGAACATAACATTTTTAGTATATAGGGCAACATGCACAGTGTCAATGCACCCCTTCTGAGCGTTGTCGATGGCTTGCCGATCGGTATGCTTCGGCTTCTGAACTGCAATGGCAGCTACTGTACTAACATTTACAGCGATAGCAACATTATCCGTCACATCGAAATCTGCAACAAACGAGTCCAATAAAGTACCGTTAAACCTTTCACTATGTAATCATATTTAACCGTGAAATGAGAAATACCCCCCAGGGTTATCACAAGCCACGGAGGGTTAAGTACCAATAATGCGTATTCCGGAAGTGAAGTGATTATATTACAGATCGCTCTATATCGTCTTCCGACGCACATAGTAAGTATAGAAATGCTGCAGAATCACCTTGCCCACTGCAAACATAGGCACCGCAACGATCAGCCCGGGAACACCCGCGATCTCGCCGCCGACAAGCAGAGCAAAAATGATCAACATCGGGTGCAAATGTAATGTTCGGCCCACCACCTGCGGCGAGATAATATTGCTCTCGATGGTCTGGCATAACATATTAACGAGCAGGACGAACAGCGCCATTTTCCAGGAAATCGTTAATGCCATTAGCAGGGCTGGAGCAGCCCCCAGAAAAGGGCCCAGATATGGAATAATGTTGCATACAGCAACAACACCTGCCAGCAATAGAGCGAAGGGCATGCCGATAATCATATATCCAATATAAGCCAGCACACCGATAATGACGCAGACAAGCAGCTGCCCGCGAATATAGTTCCCCAGTGCTTCATCAATCTCCTTTAGCAACAAGACGATCGATTTGCGATGGGTTCGGGGAAGGTACTGCAGGATCATACGCTCGAACGTATCAAAGTCTTTGAGGATATAGAAGATGAGGAAAGGGATAATGAACACGTTGAAGACAATATTCAAGGTCGTACCGATATTGTTAAGAAAATCAGAGATTGCCGTGGCCATTCGTTGTTCGACCTGAAAGAACCAGTTGTTCATTCCCATGCGAATGCTTCCGGGAAGAATACTGTTATCAAAGCGGTTCATAAATTGCTGCGTATGCATGGTTAGCTGCGGCAAATGTTCGCCCAATTCCTCAAGCTGCTCTACGAACATGGGGATGACATTCATCAGAATAACCGATAGGCTCGTTAGAAACACCGCGTAAATAAGCAGCACTGCCATCGTTCTTGGGACCTTCCGTCCGCCAAGCATTTTAACAATCGGATTAAGTACATAGGAGATAATCATGGCGATCACAAATGGGGCAAAGATCGCTTTCAGAAATTCGTAAATAACAGCAAACATCGGGCGGAGCTGCCAAACAAAATATAAAATAATGAGCCCCAGCAGCAGCCAGACTCCATAACGGAACAGCTTGCTCTTCAGGAACGGCTCCATTGTCTCTCATTCCTCCCTGCATATGGACCAGCTATGGAAAGTATATGCGAAGGCCTGGAAAAATAACCGCGCCATGCAAAAAGCCCTCCTCCCGAAATGGGAGAAGAGCTTGTTACAATCAGACTGTTGCTCTCAATTAAGAGAGATGGATTTGCGGGAAATCCTGCATGGATTCATCACCAAAGAACAAGTCATCCAAGGAGCTGAGGGTCCCATCTTCTTCTACTTGATAGACCGACATCTTATCTCCGTTCACAGTCAATTCAATAAAGCAGCCCCAGCAATAATATTGGTGCGAACCGATCTTGCCAATATCTTTGGAACTGCAATTTGGACATTTCATCATACACATCACCTATCCTATACGTTAACTGAATTCATCGTTCTCCAGCAGTTTTTGCTCACTGTTTGCAGGGACCATAATAGCATGCTCCCCCTTCGTCATTTCCGAAATATAAGGAAGCTTCTTGCGACCCTCGATCAGATCGGACAAGAAGCCGTCACTGATTTCAATACCTGTAATTGTATTACCCATTTCTTGGTCAAAATAAACATCGCTAACATAACCGATCATCGAACCGTCCGCGGTAAGAATGGGCAGTTCCTTAATTCTGCCGCTACCTGATAAGAAGGTAAGCTGTATATTCTCGGCATTCCATACTTGGATAGCCTGTTGATTGCGAATCATCACGGCATCTTCGCCGTATGCGACGATATCATTCCAAGGGACCGCCCTAAGGCGCGGAGAGAAGAGCATTTTCCCCTCTAATTGAATCCCCGAGATGGTCCAATCCTGATCAAGCAGGATATCCGAGACCTTCCCGACCCTTTTACCGTTCTCTATATCAAATACAGCAAGTCCTATTAATTGCTGCAGCCTCACAGTATGCGGTCCTCCTAAAGCAGGGCACCCCTGAACGTCCCGCAATAAAAAACATAATCCTCCTCCCTCAGAATGGATAGAAAACGACTAATATTTTCTACTACGTATACGATCGAGAATGGTTGCAATTTTTTTTGCAGTAATTTTAATTTCTTCTATAGTATTACCCAACCCGAAGCTAAATCGAACCGCGGATTGTAAAAGAATTGGCGGAAGATGCATCGCTTCAAGCACATGCGAAGGCTCTAATGACCCTGAAGTACAGGCCGAGCCGCTGGAAATTGCAATTCCCTCCATGTCCAGATTCATAAGCATCGTCTCTGTACCGCATTCCGGGAAGCTGATATTTAGGATGTGAGCCAGATGGTGCTCAGGATGGCCATTAATATGATAATGGCTGCTGCCAACCAGCGCTTCAAGCTCTGCCAGCAGCACTCGGCGCAGCTCTTCATCACGGCTTGTCCGTTCGCGGATTTCCAGCTTGGCCAATTCGGCCGCTTTGGCGAAGCCAGCGATTCCGGCCATATTTTCAGTGCCTGCCCGGCGCGTCCGCTCTTGCAGCCCGCCATATTGCAGGGGCTCCAGCTTGATATTTTTGCCTACGTATAATGCACCTACGCCTTGCGGGCCGTTAATTTTATGTGAAGAGAAGCTCATTAGATCGACGGGTAATTCGCTTAGATGAATCGGCAAGGCCCCTAGCGCTTGCACCGCATCAACATGAAAAACGATATCATGCTCAGCCGTAATCCGTCCGATCTCTGCAATTGGCTGAATCGTTCCAACTTCATTGTTGGCATACATGACCGAGACGAGAATCGTATCGGGACGGATCGCTTCGGTTACCTGCTCCGGATGAATTCTACCATATCGATCGACTGGCAAATAAGTAACTTCATACCCATCTTTTTCCAACCTCTGGCATGTATGCAGCACCGCATGGTGTTCAGTCATTGTCGTGATGATATGCTTGCCCCGTCCCGCACGGGCAGCAGCAATTCCGAACAAAGCCAGATTATCGCTCTCCGTTCCCCCCGCGGTGAACACTAATTCATCGGGTCGGCAGCCTACCACCGCGGACACCTGATCCCGTGCTGAGCTGATCAGTCTCTTAGCTGCACGTCCGAAGGAATGAATGCTGGAAGCATTCCCGTATTGCTCTGTCATCACCTTCATCATCACTTCAGCTACTTCAGGGCGGATGGGGGTAGACGCCGCATGGTCCAAATATATATTGTTCATTTTCATGAATATCACCTTATCCCTATAGATCTATATCTGTCCGTATAATATTAACTGCAAAATGCAGGCTTTTCAGCCTATCTCCTTTAGATTAAGCCGAAATCCGTGAAAAATCTGCATTTTTGCAGGAATCTCCGGTTTAAAACATCTATTTTCAGAAAAACTGTATTTCTGCAAAATTTGTCATCTGTCCAGGCCCACGGCTCGGACAATTACCCATATTTGATTAGATTCAACAGTCCCCTGTTGTCCAGCTATAAGACGCAGTACGCCGCACAAAAGTTTTTGTACGAACAAGCCAATTCTATGCATCGTATAGGTTTCAAACGGCTCTAACCGATCATGTTTCCTTCGTGCTGCTCCATTGCGCTCCAAACGGCCCCAGCCGCTCAACCATGCGATTCTTGGCAAGGATACTATAGCACCGTTGCCACAGCTCAGCAATGCCGTTTCCTGCAATTTGATGCAAAAATGACTCCCTTCCAGGAGTCATTTTTGCGAGTTTATATCCGGATTTTCCCACTTATGGAAGGTAAGTAGCACTAAATTCATCTGCAAATCCAATTAGATGTAAAACATGTAGTTTTCTTTAGTGCTTTGCTCTTCGAATGTAATTAAATCCTCCAGGGTCGTAGAATCCAACACTTCAGCGATACTGTCGCGGATTCTAAGCCACAGATCACGTTTGGCCGGATCATCCTCCTCCGTGAAATCCACCGGTGAGATCGGTCCTTCAAGTACGCGGATAATATCCCCGGCTGTTATCTCGGAGGCGTCGCGGGACAGAATGTAGCCGCCATACGCGCCGCGGACGCTCTTAACGAGTCCAGCATTACGAAGCGGGGCAATCAATTGTTCCAGATAATGCTCCGATAATTGATTTTTCTCAGCGATACTTTTCAGGGAAGTTGGTCCCTCGCCGAATTTTGCCGCCAGCTCCATCATGATCGTTAAGCCATAGCGTCCCTTTGTAGAAATCTTCAAAGAAGCCACCTCTTTCAATTTTCAAATAATCTTTATATAATGGAACCTTGATCAAGAAGAGAATAGTATAACTCTCTATTCCTATCACTTACCTCTGCTTATCGTATCATATCCTTTATAGCTTTGGGAAATAAATCTCACATCAAAATCGTACATTTTATTGGGCGACGCTAGCTGAAGACAAACTGATCGTATACATCGCCGGGGTATATGTTACAATAAAGAACAGGCCAATATCGGTCCTAAAGGAGTGAAAAAATATGTCTAAACCAAATAGCGAGACTCGCATCGTAGTGGGTATGTCCGGCGGCGTAGATTCCTCCGTAACCGCACTGCTGTTGAAGCAACAAGGCTATGATGTGATCGGAATTTTCATGAAAAACTGGGATGATACCGATGAATTCGGAGTCTGTACGGCAGAGCAGGATGCTGAGGATGTGCGGCGTGTCTGCGAACAGATCGATATCCCTTACTATACAGTGAATTTTGAAAAAGAATACTTCGATAAAGTCTTTGCCTATTTTCTCGAAGAATATAAGCGCGGCCGTACCCCAAATCCGGATGTCATGTGCAATCGCGAGATCAAGTTTGGGGAGTTCCTTCAAAAAGCGCTCGATCTTGGCGCCGATTATGTCGCTACCGGACACTATGCCCGCGTGATCAATGACGCTGATGGATACAAGCTGCTTCGGGGAATCGACAGCAACAAGGATCAAACTTACTTCCTGAATGCCCTGAGCCAGGAGCAATTGTCCAAGGCCATGTTCCCAATCGGTCATTTGCCGAAGCCCGAGGTACGACGGATTGCTGAAGAAGCCGGATTATATACCGCGAAGAAAAAAGACAGCACCGGCGTCTGCTTCATCGGCGAGCGTAATTTCCGTGAGTTCCTGAGTCAATATTTGCCGGCTAAATCCGGCGAAATGATTGACATCGTAACGGGTGAGGTCAAAGGCCGCCACGACGGCCTGATGTATTACACGCTCGGTCAACGACAAGGACTTGGCATCGGCGGATCGGGTAATGGGGAGCCCTGGTTTGTCGCCGAGAAGGATCTGGAGCACAACATCCTGTATGTTGTACAAGGCGACAAGCATCCAAGCCTCTACTCCACTGAGCTGACAGCATCCGGTATCAACTGGATTGCCGGTCAGGACAAGCTGCCGCAAGAGCCGTTTCAATGCACCGCCAAGTTCCGTTACCGTCAACCGGATCAAGGCGTAACGATGATCCCGAACGCGGACGGCACAGTGCGCGTCGTCTTCGACCAGCCGCAGAAGGCCATTACCCCAGGACAAGCGGTCGTCTTCTATGACGGCGAAGTTTGCCTCGGCGGCGGCACCATTGAAGCCCCAAAGAAGGTCGCTATTGCCAATTCTTGAGCCTCAACAAATAAAAGGCAGATTCACTCTTTATCGTGGATCTGCCTTTATTTATTTCTAACGAAACGGGATAACGTTATTTCGGCCGAAATGGGCTGCGCAAAGTTGTAACGAAACTGGGTATCGCTATTGCAGCAAAATAGTGGCTTAAAGTCTCGAATTCCCCCGAATAACGATCTGAAGTTTCGTTAAATTTTATTTGCCGCTGTTTTTAGGGAAATAGCGTTATGAAGTTTCGTTAGAAAAACGCAGAAACGCCGCTTCTGCCAGCTTCTTCAAAAACGATACATCGCTGTACTAAGAAAAGGCGATCCATCACGTGATAGAAATCTGCTACTCTACTGCCTGCGCCGCAGCTCCTGGTTATGCCGAATCTTCGCTTCATTGCCTTGCTCCGTCGCTTCATAGAATACCCTCTTGGATATACTGTCCGGCAAGTACTGCTGCTTCACATAATGGCCCGGAAAGTTATGCGGATATTTATATCCTTCATGTCCTAGCTTAACGGCACCTTTGTAATGAGTATCCCGCAGGTGAAGCGGCACCTCCGCCGACCTTACCTCTTCAATCGCCGTCATCGCCTTGTCGATGGCTAACGTCACCCCATTGGATTTCGGGCTCTCCACCGCGAAAAGAATCGCCTGAACGACGTTCAGCTTAGCCTCGGGCCAGCCGTTGTTCCTATAGGCTTGCAGAGCGCTGACCGCCTGCACCATCGCCTGCGGATTAGCCAGGCCGATATCCTCGCTGCTGGCCGCGATCAAGCGGCGGATGAAGGTCATCGGGTCCATGCCCAACTTCTCGACCGCATACAGGAACCAGAACACCGCCGCATCGCTGGAGCCGCGAATACTCTTGTGGAATGCCGATAAAACATCGTATTGTGTGGACTCGTCTGCTTTGACTAACGGACGGCGGATCGATTCCTCTGCGACCTCCAGCGTCACATGAACCGTGCCATCTTCTAGAGGAGGTGTCGTCAGCACTGCCAGCTCGAGAGCGTTCAAGGCCCGACGGATGTCGCCGTTCGCCATCGTGGCGATATGCTGCAATGCATCCTCATCGACCTTGAGCTTCATGAAGCCAAGCCCTTTCTCCTTATCCTCAAGCGCCCGGCGCATTGCCAAGAGCGAATGCTCCTTATTTAGCGGTTCTAGCTGGAATAGCGTCGAACGGCTCATCAAAGCGCCATTTACATAATGGAACGGATTTTCCGTCGTAGCGCCGATGAAAATAATCGTCCCTTTCTCCACCGCTGGCAGAAGTGCATCCTGACGTGAACTGTTAAAGCGATGTACCTCATCCAGGAACAGGATCGTCTTTGTACCGTAAAAGGCTTTATCATTCTGTGCTTTCTCAATCACTTCACGCACATCCTTGACGGAAGCGTCCACCGCATTTAACCGCACGAATTCCGCCTGAGTATGGTTCGAGATAATATGAGCAAGCGTCGTCTTGCCGCAGCCTGGCGGGCCATATAGCAAAATCGATGATACCTGGTCCGCTTCGATCGCCCGCCGCAGCAGCTTGCCGGGCCCAATAATATGCTCTTGTCCGATATATTCATCCAGGGAAGCAGGGCGCATCCGATCCGCAAGCAAGCGGCCTGACGGCTTCTGCTCCTGGCTGTAAGAGAATAAATCCATACCGTTCACTTCCTTGATCTTGTTCCAAATTTAAGGCTCTATAAGTTAATTAAACACTAAACTGACAGAGCTCACACTCCCTCTATTTTAGCACACCAAAAGTAAAAAACATTTATAATCGTTCTTTCGCTTCCAACTGCTGACATTATATGAGTTAATATAGATGTCGGGCCGACGAATCACGTGAAAGGGGGCTGATCGAAGTGATTTCAGTGATTGAGGTGGTTTCCGCGTAACGCGGAAGCTCTAACAGCGAGGGTGGCTTTACAGCCATCCTCTTATTTCCGTTTGAACCAGACTATGCTAATATAAAGGTTATGTACGACAATACTAAATTGCCGAAAGGGGGATTAACGAGCCATGTTGACTTTACTTGACTTGCATACTAAATACGAATTACTGAGCAAGGAGGAACATGACCGTGAATTACAAAAATGGGAAGGATGTGCTTCCCCCTAGGCTGCTGAAGGAGCTCCAATATTATATTCAAGGAGAGCTGCTCTACATCCCCAAACCGGAACGCGCAAAAGCGCATTGGGGAGAACTCAGCGGAACCCGCAAGCAAATTGCCAAGCGGAATGAAGAAATATATTATCATTACCGTACCGGGCGCTCTGTCAAGGATTTGGCTGAAGACTACTACCTGTCCGACGAGAGCATCCGTAAAATATTGTGTAAAATGCGCGCTTCCCTCAAAGAAGTCGCTTCGGTTACAGAATGAAGAACATGAAGAAATGGAAACTAAAAAGACCGTCCGAATATTTACATTATTTCGGACGGTCTTTAATTATACCTTTGGATGAAGAAGAGAATGAGGAAGTATATCTGAATCTTAGTATACCTCTGTCACCACGTACTCAGGAATTTGATCCCCATACAGCAGCCACAGCTCATGCAGAGCCCTTGTGCATCCGACATACAGCAGCTTTGCGTCCTGCGCCCCATAATGCTGCGCATCCACATCCGTAACAATCACGGCATCAAATTCGAGCCCTTTGGACAAATATACCGGAAGAACCGAAATTCCCCCCGCATATTGCGTCTTGTCACCATCGATCAAATTGGCGGCCAATCCCACGGAAGCAAGCGTCTCATACATCCGTTTGGCCTCATCCAACGTTCTTGTCAGAATCGCCGTTGTGCGATATTCGCCATTTAACACCTTGGTTAATGCCTGCTTGATTAGCCCCAGCTTACCCTCTTCCGACGAGGCATGCTCCAGCCGAACGGGATCGCCACTGCGGAATACAGGAACAGCCAGCAAGTCGGTACCCACTCCACGCTTCAATATCTCATTGGCATACTCGATAATTTCCATTGTCGAGCGATAACTTCGGGTCAGAGCGTAATACGCCGTCTCTTCTTGAGCGAACAGCTCCTGCATCTCTTGCCAATCATCAATTCCTTTGTAGTAATGAATGCCCTGCGACAAATCCCCCAATATTGTAAAAGAATGCCCCTTCACAAACCGGTCCAGCACCGCCACCTGAAAAGGACTAAAATCCTGCGCTTCATCGATGACGATATGGTCAAAGGTCAACGAGCTGTCCAATTCATTAACTCCAGCAAAAAGGTACAGCAGTGCCGCTAAATCGTCTTCCTGCACAGTTCCATTCTTCAAGCTGTCCTTCGTCTCTTTCCAGACTGCCGCCGGAATTTGAGCTTGTAAATCCTCGACCGTAAAATCAGCATTTTTCTTCACCTGGAACAGATTCCGGTACAATTGGAACGCATCCAGCTCAGGCCATTTCTTCGCATAAGCCTTCTCGCGCTGCTGCGCCTTCTTCTTCCGATCCTTCAACGCTGCGGCCGAAGGTGACTTCTTCAGCTCCATTTCAACCCAGCGATGAATCCGGGCCAATACCCTCTCCTTGCGCCGAGCCACCGGATAGTATTTATACTCGCCTTCGAACCACCCCATAATTTCCGCTCGGGACAGCCGGTTGCCGTCCCAAGGCTCAAAATCGACCTGTGGCACACACTCGGCCTCGATCCTCAGCAGATAATTATCCAATAAATGTTTGAACTCCATCGATCCTTTATACCTGCCCGGGTAAACTTGCTCCGCCCGCATTTCTTGCCTCCGCGCTTGATCATCGAACCAGCGCATCAGCCCTGCAGAACCATCTTCAGGTGCTGTCGCAAGTCCGATCACTTTAGCGGCCCAATCCGTAAAGGTACGCTGCTGAATATCGCCAACGCCCAGCTCAGGCAGCACTTCGGAGATATAATCGATAAACATCAGGTTTGGGGCAAATATAACCATTCGCTCCGCCCTTATCTGTTCCTTATACTGATACAGCAAATAAGCCAGCCTATGCAGGGCAACCGTCGTCTTCCCGCTCCCCGCGACCCCTTGAATGATCAGCGCGGTATTTTTCAAGGCACGAATAATCTGATCCTGCTCCGCCTGAATCGTTGAGACGATATCGCGCAATCGATTATCCTTATTCTCACCAAGTCGATAGACGAGAAACTCGTCAGATACCCCCGGAGTGTCGGCATTCTCATTGAAGGTATCTACGACCCGCTCCAGCTTCCTCTGACGGATTACGATATTCCGTTTCAGCGAGACTTTACCTTCGATCACCCCTTCCGGGGCCTCGTATGAGGCGGACTCTCCACCGGTAAAAGAATAAAATAAGCTGGCGACTGGAGCCCGCCAATCAATGACCATCGGCTGTTTGCCCACTGCATCACTCACGCCAGCTTTCCCGATATAGAGCGGCATAAACTCCCTGCCCGTCTCCTCAAAATCCAAGCGTCCAAAATAAGGCTCCTGTGCGGATTGCATCAGCTTCTGGCGCTGTCCTTCTCTGCTTGCCTCAAGCGCCTGCTCCGTGAAATCATCTCCCACATAAACCGGGATGCTCCGCAGCTGCTGCAGCTGTTCATCAATACTCGCCAGGGCACGTTCAAGCTTCCGTTCCTCTTCTTGATAGGCACTTTGAAAATCACTCACTTTCAGTTACCTCCTAAGATAAATTTTGTCAAAAGGAATTCAATTATATCATTGCGTTCCACAAAAAGCGAACAAGAACTTTGCAGCATTACAAAAATAGACGCCAGGGGCTTTGTATTACCACCATAGCGTCTGCTCTTATTATTTATTGGCTTGTTCTTTATCCAAAAGATCCCGTACCGCTACACTAACCATAATCAGACCGACGACCGGCGGAACGAAGGAATTGCTTGCCGGTGGCTGCTTCGCTTTGCGAATCTCTGGTGCATTGGCAGGCACGATTTTCTTCGTTACATCAGCGCGCGGTTTAACCGGCTGCTCCGTAGAGAAGACAACCTTCACCCCCTTCTTGATGCCCAGCTCGCGCAGCTTCGTACGCACCACTCTGGCCAGAGGGTCCATATGAGTCTTGGAAATGTCCGCGACCTGGAATTTCGTGGGATCCATTCGATTCGCCGCTCCCATGCTGGACAACATCGGGATGCCTCTCTTGCGGCATTCAAGGATAAGATGAATTTTATAAATAATTGTATCCGAAGCATCAAGCACATAATCGATATCGTATTTGAACAATTCCTCATAGGTTTCTTCCGTATAGAACATGTTCAAGGCGATCGTCTCACATTCGGGATTGATCAATTTGACCCGCTCACACATCAGATCCGCTTTTTTCTGGCCGATCGTAGTCGTCAGCGCATGAATTTGCCGATTCAAATTGGTTATATCTACAACGTCCTTGTCAATTAGAATAATACGGCCTACTCCGGTCCGGGCCAGAGCCTCCACCGCCATCGAGCCTACACCGCCGATCCCCAGTACCGCTACAGTACTATTCTTCAGAACTTCCAACCCTTCTGCTCCGATGGCCAGCTCTGTCCGTGAAAATTGATGAAGCATGATTCATATACCTCCCATTAGCTCTGACGATAAATTCAATTTCCTGTATGCAAATGAATAGAGGTTGTTTAAAAAGCCCCCTTGGATCACGAAGTAACACTGAGAGCTTATTCGACATCGAATCTTGAATTCAGCCGGGCCTTCCGGTATTCACGTACAAACTACGTACGCTCCACTCCTCACGCCCTAGCTTCATCCACCTTCTCGGTGCTGAAAATCTGACTTTTTAAACACGCACTAATAGTAATAATATATACAGAAGATTGTCCCGTTTGTCATCATATCACCCCGACGCCTCTCTACTCAAGCTTCTTCGCCCGTTTTACACAAATTACATTTAAACAATAGGCTTAGTTGGTGTTTTGGGTTGTTAATAGTACCTAACAGGATCATCGTGGAAAATAAAAAAGGACCTCACCCCGTAAAAGTGGAGTAAGGTCCTGGTGAATATTTCGCTATAAGCAAGCCGTTTGTTCGGAGAGATTGCCCGAGGCTGCTATATTATTTTGCAGCTACAGGAGGCTTTGTTGCCACCTTAATATGGAGCTGCTCCAGCTGAGGCGCATCGACCTCGGACGGTGAATTCATGAGCAGGTCGGTTGCGCTCGCTGTCTTAGGGAATGCAATCGTCTCGCGCAGGTTGGAGCGTCCAGACAACAGCATGACCAAGCGGTCGAAACCAAAAGCGATACCGCCATGTGGTGGAGTCCCATACTCAAACGCATCCATCAGATATCCGAATTTGTCCTTTGCTTCTTCCGGCGACAAGCCGATGGCGTTGAACATCTTCTCCTGAACCTCGCGCTTATAGATCCGCATCGAACCGCCGCCCACTTCATAACCGTTTAATACGAGGTCATAGGCTTGAGCCAGGATTTTGCCCGGGTCTGTATCGAACAGCTCCAGATCCTCCTCGCGCGGACGGGTGAACGGATGGTGCTCAGCTACATAACGCTTTTGTTCCTCATCCCAGCCCAGCAGCGGGAAGTCAACAACCCAAGCAAATTTATAGACATTGTCATCGATCATGCCGAGATCGCGTCCAATCTTCAGACGGAGTGCGCCAAGCACATCGGCGACAACCTTCTTGTTATCTGCGGAGAAGAGCAGCAAGTCGCCTTCTTCAGCACCGGTACGCTCCTTCAGAATCTCAATTTCCTGCTCGCTCAGGAACTTCACGATCGGTCCGCGGAATGTTCCTTCCTTCACCTGTACCCAAGCCAGACCTTTGGCTCCATAACGAGCCGCATAGGGTCCAAGATCATCGATATCCTTACGGCTCCAGGTTCCGCAGCCCTTCGCGTTAAGGATTTTAACCTCCCCGCCCTTCTCAATCACAGAGGAGAATACCTTCACACCGCTAGTTGCGACGATATCGCTAACGTCAACGAGCTCCAGACCAAAGCGGAGATCCGGCTTGTCAGAGCCGTATTTGCCAATAGCATCGGCATAGGTAAGACGCTGGAATGGAGTCTCAATATCGATCCCCTTCGTTTCTTTGAACAGACGTACAACCAGCTTCTCCATCATTTCCAGCAGCTCATCACGTGACAGGAATGAAGTCTCAATATCCACCTGAGTAAATTCCGGTTGACGGTCAGCACGCAGATCTTCGTCACGGAAGCAGCGGGCGATTTGATAATAGCGTTCAACACCGCTTACCATAAGAAGCTGCTTGTACAGCTGCGGAGATTGCGGCAAAGCGAAAAACTCCCCAGGGTGCACACGGCTAGGCACCAGATAATCGCGCGCGCCTTCCGGAGAGCTCTTCGTCAAGATCGGAGTTTCCACTTCGATGAAACCTTCCCCATCGAGGAAATCGCGGAATACTTTTGCTGCCTTGGAGCGGAGCAATAACGTCTTCTGCATTTCCGGACGGCGCAGATCCAAATAACGATATTTCAAGCGCAGCGATTCATCCACTTCTACTCCATCTTCGATGAAGAATGGAGGTGTCTTCGCAGCATTCAACACTTCAATTTCAGTAATATGGACTTCAATGTCGCCGGTGGGCATATTCGGGTTGATCGTCTCGGCGTCGCGCTTTACTACTTTACCGCTGACAGCAAGGACATATTCACTGCGCACTCGGTCAGCAATCTTCAACGCCTCGCCAGAATAAGCAGGGTTGAATACGATTTGCACCAGGCCGCTGCGGTCACGCAGATCGATGAACAGCACGCCACCCAAGTCGCGACGGGTCTGAACCCAGCCGTTCAGCGTCACTGTTTCTCCAATGTTCGCGGCGCTAAGCGTTCCGCATTGATGAGTTCGTTTCATGTTATAAATATCTCCTTTGCATTTTTTAGAGGTTGTTCAAAAAACACATTTGAACACGCACTTTTATGAGAAAAAGCTTACTTGAAGCTCTTGATCATTTCATTACTTCTTCAATTCATTGGCCAGATCGTCCAGTTTCACAGTACGCTGCTCTCCGGTCTCCATTGCTTTCAGCATAATCTCACCGCGCTCCAGCTCGTCATCACCGAGTATCGCTGTGAACTTGGCCTGCATCCGATCCGCCGACTTCATCTGAGCCTTAATCTTGCGTCCCAGATAGTCACGGTCCACCGAGAAGCCTGCCTGACGCAGCTTGGCTGTTTGGATGGTAACTTCTCTGTCAGCCGCTTCGCCCAGTGACACAAGATAAATATCAAGCGGTTTGATCCCGCTGATCCCAATCTCCTGCTTCTCCAGAATCAAAGCGATGCGCTCCAGCCCGATCGCCATGCCGATTCCCGGCTGATCCGGTCCGCCCACTTCGCTGACAAGTCCGTTATAACGCCCGCCGCCGCCAATCGTATCGATCGCACCGATCCCTTGGGCTTTATATTCAAATGCGGTATGCGTGTAGTAATCAAGCCCGCGTACAAGACGAGGATTAATCACATACTCAACCTCCATTGCGGTGAGCAGCTCTTGTACCTTGGCAAAATGCGCCGTGCACTCTTCATCCAGACTATCCAAAATCGAAGGGGCATTCACAAATTTATCCTGATCTATTTTACAATCAAGCACGCGCAGCGGATTGCGCTCCATACGGGACTGGCAATCCTTGCACAGCGTATCCTTCATTGGGGTAAGGAAATCAAGCAGGGTCTGGCGATAAGCAGCCCGACTCTCCGCATTTCCTACCGAGTTGATCTCCACCTTAACATCCTGAAGGCCGAGCTCACAGCAGAACTGATAACCAAGCGCCACTACTTCTGCATCAATCGCCGGAGCTGTCGCTCCGAACGCTTCAATCCCGAATTGGTGGAACTGTCTTTGTCGTCCAGCTTGCGGGCGCTCATAGCGGAACATCGGCCCGATATAGTACAGCTTGCTTACATCCGGCTCACCGTACAGCTTGTTCTCCACATAGGCGCGTACAACCCCGGCAGTGCCCTCCGGACGCAATGTCATGCTGCGATCCCCTTTGTCCATAAAGGTGTACATTTCCTTTTCAACAACGTCTGTCGTCTCACCAACGCCGCGTTCAAAGAGGGAGGTTTGTTCAAAGATCGGGGTACGAACCTCTCTGTAGTTATAACGCCGACATAAGTCGCGCGCTTTCTCTTCGATGAACTGCCATTTTTCCACCGTGCCCGGCAACAAATCCTGTGTACCTGTCGGTTTCTGAAAAGCCATATTATCGATCCTCCATCGTTTATGAATTGCTCGAAAATAAAAAAACTCCCGCCCCTGTCATCAATAACAGGGACGAGAGATTATATTTTCATATCACCCGTGGTACCACCCACATTCCGAATACATTGCACGAGGTTTCGCTCCGTACACAGCATTTATATGCAATATACAAACTCGCCAGCATTCGCTTCATACGGTTAACGCCCGTTAACGCTGCACGTCTACTAAGCATGCAACGGAATACCATTGCAAATGCCTTTCGTCGCCAGTTCTCGGGGAAGTCCTTCCTTCAATCATCAACCGGAATCCTTTCAGCCAGCTGATTCAATGGCTACAAGCGGTGATACCGCCATACAGCCTATTGAACAGTCAGGGATTCTTCTCTGTGGAGGTGGGGTTGAAGTACTCGTCCCGTCATCAAATCGCTATAGGATTCAAAAAGTCCGTTTTGGATCACGAAGTGGCTCAGGAAGTATCTCAGCATCGAAGCATGCATTCACCCGGGCCCTTCGGTGCTCACGTACAAACCGCGTACGTTCAGCTCCAACCCCTGGCTTCATCCATCTGAAAGCCTTCCGGAGAAAAGCCCATTGGAAGCCTGGTTTCGGCTACTGTGAGCCAAACTTTTTGAACTCTCATCAAAACAAGGAACAAACTAATATATATTTTTTGATTTTAAGTAACTAATGCGACAAAGTCAAGTCCCCTATACAAGAAAAAAACCTGCTACCAACGGGGTACAGGTTCAAAAGGTATATATTAAAAAGGGGGTCATGTCTTTATTATAAACAGGCTATGTTAAAGGACTGTGAAGCCAATGTTACAGTTAGATTACAAAATATCACAAATTGGCCGATTCAATATAGGCCCCCATAGACCGTAATTTAAGGACTGCCTGCTCATATTGAGCATCACTTACTTTGGCGCTGAGCGTATACTCGAAGCGGTCCGTAGCATCGGCTGCCGCGTCATCCCTTGCGTCATTCCTGGCATGATCCCCTGCAGCATCTCTGACCGAATCTCCATGATCCGCATCCGTGCTATTGCTTCCATCCAGATCGTCGCGCACATCGCCGCCCCCCATCTCAATGACAGGGAATAATCCTTGCGCCGACATCGTCCCGGGTCCGGTACCCACTGTAAAACCGTTGTTGCTCATCGGGTAGAAGGCAGGAGCAACCCAATTGCTGCTAGCGACCGAGTCGGTCAATCGCCCGACCTCCACATCATCGGCCTGGAAGGCCATCAAGCTTGCTCTGGCGCCTTCAGCCTCATCCTCATTACGAAAATAAGCTTGTATATGTTTGGACATCCTTGCTCACTCCCTTATAGAGATTGCTTCGAAATATAACGGACAGTACAACGACAATGGCTCAACGACGCGGCAGATATTCATTAGATGGCCTGAAATCCCGCAAGGATTCGAACTCTTCCTTCTGTCCGGACTTCGCCAGCTTTCCAGCCTCATGGCAACTCCCTACCGGGTGGTGTGAGAGGCTCTGCCATATTTTTGATTTTAAGGATTGGCGCATAACAAACAAGCTCCTCACTTGAACATCTTCTATGCGGCAAATGCTTGTCCAGCAAGTCGCCATGATGGGTCTCATCTCAGCAACTTTATTGAACCCTCTACATAGAAGGGTATCCAGTGAAGGAGCCCTTTATCCGTAATATACAGCGATGGTTAACTAACGATCAGGCGGTAGGGCTGTTCAGCACAATGGTAACAGGTCCCCAGTTCGTCAGAGCGACGTCCATATTGGCGCCAAATTGGCCAGTCTCCACCACAAGACCTTTCTCGCGCAGCATCTCATTAAAGCGGTTATAGAGAGGCTCAGCCTGCTCTGGTCTGGCAGCAGCGATGAAGCTTGGGCGCTTGCCCTTGCGACAATCCCCATAAAGCGTGAACTGCGATACCGACAAGATGGCTCCCCCGATATCCGTCACGCTAAGATTCATCTTGCCTTCCTCGTCTTCAAAAATCCGCAATCCGGCAATTTTCTCGGCCAGATAAGCGGCTTCTTTTTCCGTATCCTCATGGGTAATTCCGACAAGCAGCGTCAGACCTTGCCCGATGGAGCCAACGGTCTCACCCTGTACCGTAACCTTAGCTTCTTTACACCGTTGTAAGACGACTTTCATTTCTGCATTAACTCCGTTCTTCTTGTAATCACCTGTTCAGACAAAGTTATTGCATGATCCGGTGTACTGTATAGACATCCTTCACACGCTTGATTCTCTCGACGACAGACTGCAAATGATCTGTGTTGCGAATCAGGATCGTCATATGGACCTGGGCCATTTTATTCTTATCCGAGCGCCCTGACACTGCAGAAATGTTCGTCTTGCTCTCCGATACGGCCTGAAGAACTTCATTCAGGAAGTTGCGCCGATCATGACCCGTGATCTCAATATCAACACTATAGTTGGCTTCGATCGCTCCAACCCATTCGACTTCGATAATGCGCGCTGCTTCTTCACCTTCACCATCATGAGGGATATTCGGACAGTCACTGCGATGTACAGACACGCCCCGGCCCCGAGTGATATATCCAACGATCTCGTCTCCCGGAACCGGATTACAGCATCTGGCAAAGCGAACAAGCAGGTTATCGATCCCCTTCACGACAACGCCATTGGTCGGACGAGATTTGCGAGCCTCCGGCCCCGGCTTCACTTCTTTGATCTCCGAAGTCAGCTCGATGGAATTGCTCTCTTCCTGCTCCTTGCGCAGCTTCTCTGTGAGTTTGGTGCATATTTGCGCTGCTGTAATGCCGCCAAATCCGATCGCCGACAGCATATCATCGATATCGTTAAATGAGTATTTCTTTGCGGCATCCAGCAATTTATCATCCGTCATCCATAACGAGGCTTCGATACCGGCGCGCTTCAGCTCACGTTCAATCGCTTCGCGTCCTTTTTCAATATTCTCCTCGCGCTTCTCTTTCTTGAACCATTGCTTAATCTTACTGCGGGCATGGGAAGACTGCGCAATCTTCAGCCAATCCTGGCTTGGGCCGTAGGAATGCTTTGAGGTCAATATCTCAACGATATCCCCTGTTTTCAGCTGGCAATCCAGTGGAACAATCCGCCCGTTCACCTTGGCTCCGATCGTTCGATTGCCAACCTCCGTATGGATGCGATAGGCAAAATCAAGCGGAACAGAACCCGCCGGCAGCTCGATGACCTCTCCGGAAGGAGTGAACACAAACACCAAGTCGGTGAAAAAGTCCATCTTAAGCGATTCCACGAACTCGGAAGCATCCTTGGCCTCGTGCTGCAGCTCAAGAATTTCATTGAAGAACGTCATCTTGTTCTCCGGTCCCCCCGCATAGCTGCCTTCCTTGTAGGCCCAATGCGCCGCGATCCCATACTCTGCCGTTCGATGCATTTCCCAGGTACGGATTTGCACTTCTGTCGGCTCACCGTTTGGTCCAACTACGGTCGTATGGAGGGATTGATACATATTCGCCTTGGGCATAGCGATATAATCCTTAAAGCGCCCAGGCATCGGTTTCCACAAGGTATGGATAATTCCGAGGGTTGCGTAGCAATCCTTAATATTGTTCACGATAATACGAATAGCAAGCAGATCATAGATCTCATTAAACTGCTTGTTCTTCGTTGTCATTTTTTTATAGACGCTATAGATATGCTTAGGGCGGCCCAATAGATCAGCCTCTACCCCCATTTCCTCCAGCTTCTCTTTAATCCGCCCGATCACGTTCTCGATATATTCTTCTCGCTCTGCCCGTTTCTTGCGCATTAAATTGGCGATTCGGTAATACTGCTGCGGGTTCAAATAACGCAGCGCAATATCTTCCATTTCCCATTTAATGGCCGATATACCAAGTCGGTTTGCAATCGGACAGAAAATCTCCAATGTCTCATAGGCAATACGACGCTGGCTCTCTTCCGATTGATATTTCAAGGTCCGCATATTATGAAGGCGGTCGGCAAGCTTGATCACAATCACGCGAATATCCTGCGCCATCGCTATAAACATTTTGCGATAATTCTCATTCTGCTGCTCTTCCTTGGAACGGAACTTGATCCGCTCGAGCTTAGTCAGACCATCAACCAGCAAGGCGCATTCTGTGCCAAATTGATTCTCGATCTCCTTCAAGGAGACGGTAGTGTCCTCCACCACATCATGAAGAAGCGCTGCAATAATCGACAAAATGTCCATCTGCATGCTAACGACGATATCCGCCACCGCCAAGGGGTGCAGAATATACGGTTCTCCGGATTTCCGCAGCTGGCCATGGTGAGCCTGCTCCGCGAAATCATATGCCTCCCGAATACGAGGAAGATCCGGTTCTTTTATATAGGCGGACGCCTTTTCAAGTAATCGCTCTATGCCCATTGAATCCAGTCCGAGTCCTTTCTATATATAAATCTAGATTGAGATTTGTACGTTGGCGGGCACTATACCCCCATTTTTGATTTCCTATAATTATGACTCTTACATACCTTGCCGTCAACTATTGTGTCTCGATTTTAGCAGCTTGTGGAAGGTTGTGCTGAATCTGTCCGACAGGTTCCCACTATTTTCCCGTTTATTTGAAAATAATGTTTCATCATTGGGAGGAATCATCCCCCATACTGACGAATATCCATATAGCAGAAAATCTCGATTTCATTTCTAATTAGGAGGAATCCCATTCTTATGAACAATGTGAATGTTGATCCATCCTCGACCGGGTTAGACCCCAAAGTGGCCGGTCTTCTATGTTATGTATTCAGCTTCATTTCAGGCATCATTTTCCTCGCTATCGAGAAGAAAAGCCAATTCGTTAAGTTTCACGCGGCCCAATCTCTCATCGTCTTTGGCGCCTTAACCCTAATTAATTTTATTCTGGGCTTCATCCCGATTATCGGAGCGATCATCGCTTTTATTGTTTGGCCGCTTTCTTTTGTACTATGGATTGTACTTATGCTCCTTGCCCTGCAAGGGAAGCAGACAAAGCTGCCTATCGTTGGCGATTACGCCGAACGGCTCAGCAGAAGCTTTTAAAGCAGGTTGAACCTTCATTTAATGAGGTCAATTCAATTCATGATTTTCACTTTTGATAAGAAGACGAAACCTTTGAAGCTCGTTTATAGACAGGTTTTACCTAATAAAATCTATTGAACCGAAAGGTCCGGATTTGCAGCCAAGCAAATATCGGGCCTTTTTTGGGTTTTGTTGCCCGAACTCCCGCTAATATACGATTGCGAATATTCAACGTCACCTGGGGTATTCTGAAAAATAGCCTACCCCGCTAAAATTGTTGTTGAAAAATGTCGGGTTTGTCCTTATCATATTAGGGATGCCTTAAGAACGTTAAAATTAAATAGAGGAGTGACCCTGCTTGCAACGTGAAATTCAAGTTAATGAGAAAGTTCCTTTTGGGCCTGGCGTACTATTAAGCATTCAGCATTTATTCGCCATGTTTGGCAGTACAGTCCTAGTCCCGAATCTATTCGGCGTAGATCCGGGCATGATCCTGCTGATGAACGGAATTGGCACCCTGCTCTACATTCTTATCTGTAAAGGCAAAATTCCTGCCTATCTCGGATCCAGCTTTGCCTTTATCGCCCCTGTTAGCCTAGTGCTCAAAGAATACCCGGGCCATGGATATTCCCTTGCTTTGGGAGCTTTCATCATTACCGGTCTTATTTTCATCCTTGTAGGATTACTCGTAAAATATGCGGGAACCAAGTGGATTGATGTTGTATTCCCACCAGCCGCTATGGGCGCAATTGTAGCCTTAATCGGGCTTGAATTGATTCCCGTCGCTGCCGGTATGGCAGGATGGATCGCTAAAAATCCGGGAGAAATATTTACTCCAAACGCTACCAATATTACGCTGTCACTAGTAACTCTAGGTGTAACCATTCTCGGTGCCGTACTCTTCCGCGGCTTTCCTAAAATCATTCACATTCTGATCGGCATTGTGGTCGGCTATATCCTCGCCCTTATCCTCGGTGAAGTGAATACAGCAGCCATTGGCGCCGCAAAATGGCTCTCTATGCCAACTGTAACGACACCTCAATGGAATTCGGCAGCCATTATTACGATCATCCCCGTTGCACTGGTCGTCATTGTTGAACATATCGGTCACTTGCTTGTTACAGGCAATATTGTCGGGAAAGATCTATCAAAGGATCCAGGGCTGCATCGATCCTTGCTGGGGAACGGTATTTCCACCGTATTATCCGGGTTTGTCGGCTCCACGCCAAATACAACCTATGGTGAGAATATCGGTGTTATGGCATTAACCAAGGTGTATTCCACATACGTAATCGGTGGAGCTGCCCTCTTTGCCATCCTGCTCTCGTTCTCAGGCAAATTCTCGGCGGTCATTGCCAATATCCCTGAACCGGTTATGGGCGGGGTATCGCTGCTCCTGTTCGGCGTCATCGCTGCTTCCGGTCTACGTATCTTCGTTGAACAGAAGGTCGATTTCTCCAAGGCTACAAATATGATTCTAACTACCGTCGTATTTGTGGTTGGACTTAGCGGCGCTACCCTGAAATTCGGAAATGTGCAATTGAAAGGCATGGCGCTTGCTACGATCGTAGGAATCGTACTCAGCCTGTTCTTCAAATTCATTCAGCATTTCGGCCTCTCGAACGAGAAGGAAGACGCCGCTTAATTTTATAAAATAGACAAAGGGCGGTCTCCAGTAGTGAACTACTACTTTGGGGACCGCCCTTGCTGTATTATTAAAAAGTTGAATTCAGACGCACCTGATTAATAATCATATTTTGCAAGAGAGAATACACGAATGTCCGGCAGCTTCGCACGCCCGTTCAACTCGCTGAGCTCAATCAGAAAAGCCGTGCCTACAACATTGCCGCCCAGCTCGCGAACGAGATTGACGGAGGTCGCAATCGTGCCGCCCGTCGCCAGCAAATCATCAGCGATCAGTACATTTTGTCCCGGCTTGATGGCATCCTTGTGCATCGCTAATTTATCTTTTCCATATTCAAGATCGTAGCCAACCTCAATCGTCTCATACGGAAGCTTGCCGCTCTTGCGGATCGGTACGAACCCCACTCCAAGCGCATAAGCAAGTGGAGCTCCCACAACAAAACCGCGGGCTTCCGGTCCGGCGATGACATCGATCTCCAATTCGCTTACCATCTCTTTAATCGCATTGATTGCTTCCTTGTATTTCTCACCATCATTCAGCAAGGTCGTAATGTCCTTGAAGCTGATGCCTGGCTGTGGGAAGTCAGGAATGACGCGAATATACGGTTTTAAATCCAACAAAATCTCCTCCATCAAAATAAAATAGACTTCAGCGTAAGACTTGAACAAAATTCAATGCTATGAAACCCCCTGCAGTTGACAGGTGATCCATTCCGTAATTTGTGGCACTTCTTCATGAAGCAATATTTGCTCCATCTCGGCAAGCAAGCCTAAGCTCTGATAGCCTGATGCCGATTCTAACGGACGTTTAGATGGCGCAGGATTTACTGCAATCCGTCCTTCGCCGCGAACGATGAAATCCAATTCTACAAATATATCCAGAATAAAATATAACATACGGCGAGAGATTCCAAAACGGGACATTAACTCAGCAATAACCCGTTCTTCCGGACATTCATCCTGGCCAGCATATTTCCTGAGAAATACATAGACCTGCTTGAAACGCTCCCGCGAAGGGGCTTCAATCGTATCTACCGATGAGCGTGGATGAAGCAGAAATACCCGTTCCAGATGAACGAAGCTGTTCAACATTTTATTCCAAATATCCGCCGAATCCGGCAATTCTATTACAAATAATGTTTTTACTGTAACCGCATCCCCGCGATCCGATTCAGACCTGCCAGGGCTAATCCCCAGTTCCTCGTCATAAACCCAAACCGAAGTTCCCTCTAAATGGCCAACCGCGAGCAAATCAGCTCTGCGGCTAGAGACCGCTGCCATCGACCCTGCACTGCAATAGTAGGTCTTCAGGATGCTTTGCTGCAATTCCTCGATTTTGGCACCAGGGTCCAGTGGATCGCGATAATCAAACACCTGCAGATGCGGAATCGAAATATCCTGAATAAATAGCTGCGGTTTACGCTGACCGTTCCATTCATTGATCCCGGCTTCTACAACCAAATCAACTCTTGCTTCCGGTGTTAGAAGCTTGAATATTTCCCCTTTTCCAAAAGCAACGGCCTCTATCATACTTCCATCCTGACGGATCGTCAACTTCAAATGCTTGCCATCCTTACCCATCTGCCTATAATCGAGCAGTTCGGCGCCACGAACGAGCAAACGCGGGGAAGGGTTCCCCATGCCAAACGGAGCTAATTGGTCCAATTGCTCAATCACCGGCAGAGTGATCTCTCGCAATCTGCATTCGAGATCCGCCTGCAAGGAGGGGATGAAATGCTCCGGCCTAAGTACGCTCCGAGCAAACTCATTTAGCCTCTGCTCAAACTCTTCCAGACGGTCTCTATGCAATGACATCCCTGCCGCGGAAGGATGCCCGCCATAATGGCCCAGCAGCGCGTCGCAATGCGTTAAGGCTTCATAAATATCAAAGCCCGGGATGGAACGCGCCGACCCCTTGCACTCTCCGCTAGCCGCATCAATGCCCAACACCAGGGTCGGACGGTAGTAGCGTTCCAGTATTTTTGAAGCAACGATCCCGACGACCCCGACATTCCAGCCTTCTCCGGCAACTACCAGCACATCCGGCAGCGTACCTGCAGCTTCTTGCGCCTCGATTCGTTCGAAAGCTTCGCCTACGATATCATCGACAAGCTGCTGTCGTTCTCTATTCAGCAGATCCAGCTTCTCTGCCGCGTCCTCTGCCGCTTCCATGCTCGTTGCAGTCAATACATCAAGCGCGCTGAATGCATGGCTCATCCGCCCAGCCGCGTTGATACGCGGGGCCAGACCAAAGGCTACATTCGTAGAGGTCACTTCTCCCTGATTCCACCCGGCGGTATGAAGCAAGGCTGAGATGCCCGGGAAGGCTGAAGCTGTCATCTGCTCCAGCCCCATGCGGACAAGCACTCTGTTCTCGTCTGTCAGCGGCATCAGATCCGCTATAGTTCCTAAGGCTACCAGTTCAAGCCATGCAGCGGGAGTGTCCTTCCCCAGCAATGCATTGGCTAGCTTGTACGCCACACCAACGCCAGCCAATCCTTTGAATGGATATGAACAATAGGAAAGCTTTGGATTGATCAGCGTATAAGCTTCCGGCAGCTTTGCCGGTGGCTCATGATGGTCGGTAACAATCACATCCATGCCTAACTCGACAGCATAAGCGATTTGTTCCACTGCGCTAATTCCGGTATCTACCGTAACGATCAGGCTGACTCCGTTGTCATGAGCCTGCTTGAGCACATGATTATGTAATCCATAACCCTCCTTTGAGCGATGGGGAATATAAAATTCAAAATTCGCCTGCAGCGTTCGCATCAACTCGATCATAAGAGCAGTTGACGATACCCCGTCTGCATCATAATCCCCGTATATTAATATTCGCTCTCCGGCCTCCACCGCCTTGCGGATTCTTGGAACCGCTTCCTCGATTCCACTCATCTGATATGGATCATGCAGCTCCACTAAGGAGTGATCCAGAAATTTTGCAGCATCCTCTAATTTGGATATTCCCCGCGTCACTAATAGTGATGCCAGCGGAGCCGAAATCTCTAACTGCTGTTGCAGTTGACGAGAGACCTCCAAGTCACAAGGAGATATATTCCAATGGTATTTCGATTGAAGCAATGACTTCACACCCTCTTTCTCCAGTCGATCCCCCGATATTCTTTGCAAAGTGAAACAGAAAGTATGTTCGAACTATTATTGCAGCAGGTTTGGCATATCGTCATTTGCCCCAAGCTGATTGCTCTTATAGGGATAACCGGGATCATAAGGCAAAACAAGAATACTGACATCATTCACATGAGAGAAGCGATGCATGAGCAGTACCTTGGCTCTATTAGCGATATCATTTGCCTCTGTTACCGTAATCTGCGGATTTACGCTAATCTTAGCGATAACCCTCACATAATGCCCCTGCTCTTGTGCGCGCAAATCTTCGACGGTAATAATGCCATGGACGCGCTGAACCGTCTCTATGAACCGCTCTGTATCCTCCCGGAACAATGTTGTAGCCAGCGTGCTGTTAATTACTTTACGAACCATAATATAAGCCCTGTAAGCTACGAGAATGGCCACGATGGTCGCCATGATCGGGTCGAAATAGAGCATCATCGGTATATCCAGGGCATGACCAGCCATCGCACCAAATACACCCAGCATTACGATTATAGAGCAATACAACGAATAACGGTGGTTCTCGACATAAGTGTCACGCTCTTTCTCAGCCCGAGCGGTTGTTGATCGATATTGTATCTGAAAAATAAGTTCATTCACGACGAGAGAGACAACCACAACTACGCCGGCTACATAACCAGGCGCAAGGATATCTCCTGCAAAAATCGCCGTGACCGTCGTAATCATCGTCTGCACAGCGCCCAGCAAAATCAAGACAGCGATAAATATAGCAACAGGCAGCAACGATTTTGCCTTCTGCGCCGGGTCCTGCCGGGAAAGCGGTGATTTGCGCTCATAGAATCGTCTCCATGCATCCGTTAACGAAGAACTTACTGTAGATAAAATTTCAGCTAATGAGAATAATGCATCTGCCAGCAAAGCATAGCTATTGAACAATATACCTACGATTCCTTTTAATGCGGTTAGAGCAAAATGGCTCACCATACTAACTGCAGCGATCGAATCAACAGCAACAGTTTGTTCGCGTCTCATGATATCCCCCCTGAAACCCGAGAACTTAATAAAGAATGATAGAGCCGCGTCGTAATCGACGCGGCTCTTCATGCCCAGCAACAATACTTCTCTCTATATAATCGCTTAAGCCGCCTTAGCCGGTTTTTTCTTTTCTCTTACTTTAAGCACAAACCACAGTGGGCTGGCGATAAAGATGGTCGAATAAGCCCCGAGCACAAGACCGATCGTCATAGCAAGTGAGAACATTTTAATCGATTCCCCGCCGAGCAGGAACAGGAAGAAGGCCGCGATGAATACGGTCAAGACCGTATAAATCGAACGCATAATCGTCTGAGCGATACTGTGATCGACCAGTTCCTTGAGATCATCTCTGGTCTTCAGCTTGGCGAACCGCATATTTTCACGAATCCGGTCAAAGATAACGATCGTATCGTTGATAGAATAGCCGATAATTGTAAGTACGGCAACGATAAAGGTAAGATCGACCTTGAGATGGAAGATAGAGAAAATCGCTATAACCAGAATCGCATCATGCAGCAGAGAAATTACAGCTGCTACAGCAAAACGCCATTCAAAACGGATACTTACATAAATTATTATCCCTAAACAAGCGATGAGAACCGCTTTTATTGCATTTTGCGCCAGCTCCTTGGCCATTTCCGTATCAACGGTATTAACCTCGAAAGCTGCACTCTCGTCAAGCTTGCTTATTTCTTTCTTCAACGCGACATCCTGATCTTCATCCAGAACCTTAGTGAAGCGAATGCTTATCCGCTCCTCTCCCATATTAATGGTTGTCCCTTCTGCAATGTCGAGATTCTTGATAATCGATTCAATTTCATCCTTCGAAATCGACTTTGTGATCGTCACGTCTACGTTGGAGCCAGATTGAAAGTCTACGCTATAATTTAATCCAAAAAAGGATAGAGATGCTACGCCAAGTATGATTAAAGCAATCGATATGGCGAAGAAATATTTGCTTAGATGGACATAATCCAGTCTCTTAATGCTCTTATCAAAGTGCACGAATCTCACTCTCCTTAACCCCGAAGTATTTCGGTTTCATCAGCTTACCAGCCTTGAGCAGCAAGTTAAGGAGGAACCGTACGAAGTAGACATTCGTTGCGATACTAAGCACGATTTCCACGATGAGCACCAGGGCAAACCCTTTAACTGATCCAGTTCCGTAAATATACATTACGATAGCAACGATAATCGTCGTAATGTTGGAGTCCAAAACCGTACGGAGTGAATGCTTGCCGCCTGCTTTTACGGACGACATTACGCTCTTGCCGCTCCTCAGCTCTTCTCTTATCCGTTCGTTGGTAATGATGTTGGCATCGACGGCCATCCCGATCCCGAGAATAATCGCCGCGATCCCCGGCAGAGTTAACGTGAAGTTGGCCCATGCGAACACCGCTATCAAGAGCCAAGTGTGCAAAATCAATGCAAAGCTGGCAATAAGTCCAGGTGCCCGGTACATTCCGACCATGAACACTAAAATAAACACGGAGCCAATCAAACCTGCTTCAATTGTAGATTTCAGCGATTGCTGGCCAAGGGTTGCTCCAAGGCTCTGCGAGTATTTCTCGTGAAGCTTCAAAGGCAACGCACCCAGGTTAATAACATCGCGAAGCTCTTTCGCTTCATCTATATCTCCACCTACACTGATTGACGCTGTTCCATCGGTAAGAACGGCTTGTACAACTGGCGCTGAGATCAGCTCATCATTCATATAAATAGCAAGTGGTTGACCAAGCAAACGTTTCGTTATTTCAGCAAATTTATCTTTACTCTTCACCTTGATGCTTACCTGCGGCTTATTCATATTATCAAATTGAAGCGCAGCGCCGTTCTCGGCGAAGTCGGTACCGATCATTTCGATCTTGTTGTACTCATCCGGGTTCTTTTCAGTTCCGTCTTTACTACGGAAAGTCAGTTCCGCCGGCTCTTTCATCATTTTGCGTACTTCTGCTTCGTCGGTCACACCGGCCAATTTTACACGAATCCGGTTTGTGCCTTCCGTAGTCACTTCCGGCTCACTCGTACCGAGCTTGTTCGCACGCTTTTCCAAGCTTTGCGCCGTTTTGACGAGCGATTCTTTTGTTACTTTAGCCCCGGATTCCAATGGCGAAGCCTCGTACAAAATTTCGAATCCGCCCTTCAAGTCCAGGCCGAGACGCATGCTTTTCAGTAAACCAGGGGTTGTCCAACCCATCAGGGCTGATAAGACAACCACGACGGTTATGAATGCCACTATTCTTTTCATCCCGTACTTCGATCCCCTTTCAATTCTCAATATTCCTATTATAGCTAGGCAGGAATCGACCGTCAATTTCACGAATTTTATCATTTTTGTTACGATCGACTCTTAAACCTGTGTTCAAAAAGATCTTTTTTTAGTGATAGAGCACAAAAAAGACCCCTTAATCTAAATGGGATCCACGAAAAGCTGAAATCGTCAAATAGTTCATAAAATGGGTTATCTTCAAAGAAAGGATATCATTTACCAATTGATGTAATGGCGGAAAGCCATTTTTTTCATACTTCTGGCTGACACAGCTCCATATTTCCTCTTCAGTCACATGTTCATAACCGATCATCCGGAATTCTTCCACTTTGCTGCGGCACAAATTCTCGATCGTCTCGAACAGTTCCTTTCTCGTGTAATCCTCTTCAGCCATCCTGGTGCCTCCTTCCTGATCCCCATCTAAATAACATTCTACTTCATTTTTCCGATTCCTGCTTGATAGAATTATTGATTTGGGCTGAATTCAAGATTCGACGCCGATTAGTCCCCCTTGTGTTACTTCGAGATCAAAAGCGGACTTTTTGAACTTCCTCTCAAATTGCAGGTTCAAAAAGGCCGGTTTTCAGCTCCGAGAAGGTTGGATGAAGCTAGGGACTGAGGAGCGCAGCGTACGTAGTTTGTACGTGAGCACCGGAAGGACCGGCTGAATTCAAGATTCGACGCCGATTAGTCCCCCTTGTGTTACTTCGAGATCAAAAGCGGACTTTTTGAACTTCCTCTCAAATTGCAGGTTCAAAAAGGCCGGTTTTCAGCTCCGAGAAGGTTGGATGAAGCTAGGGGCTGAGGAGCGCAGCGTACGTAGTTTGTACGTGAGCACCGGAAGGTCCGGCTGAATTCAAGATTCGACGCCGATTAGCCCCCTTGTGTTACTCCGAGATCAAAAGCGGACTTTTTGAACTTCCTCTCAAGGATAAGTCATGAATTGGGACAGGACTAGCATATGGTTAATTAACATTGATATTCGTAGAGGCTCATTTAGGGGAGAGAGGGAATCACTTTGAATAAACAAACCTTTATCCAGGGCACGATGATCCTGCTCTTGGCAAGTGTGGTTAATCGTATTCTCGGCTTCATTCCGCGCATTATGCTTCCAAGGATCATCGGTACAGAAGGCGTTGGTTTATATCAGCTTGGCTATCCCTTTTTCTTGGTAATTGTTACCCTCATAGCGGGCGGCATTCCGCTAGCGATTGCCAAGCTGGTAGCCGAGGCGGAATCGGCGGGGAATTCACAGCGTTCTACTACTATTTTGCGGACAAGCCTGGTCTACGCAACGGCTGTCGGATTTCTATTTACATTTATCTGCCTGTTCGGGGCCCCTTGGGCCAGCCGCTATATTCTCACCGATCCACGGGTCTATCACACCTTTATCGCGATGAGTCCAATGGTCGTTATTGTCGCTATCTCTTCCGTCTATCGCGGGTATTTCCAAGGAAAGCAGGACATGATCCCCTCCGCCGTCTCATCAGTCACAGAGACCATTGCAAGAATTATCTGTGTCCTCTTATTCTCCTACCTGTTCCTACCTTGGGGTATCGAGTATGCTGCAGCCGGAGCGATGCTTGGAGTCGTATTTGGGGAGATCGTCGGCCTCGCCGTCTTATTATGGCAATACAGCCGCATACGCCGGAAAAATCCTCCCAATACTACAACGGCCCCTGTCGCGGCAGAGCAACAGGACGATGACTCCTTCTTCTCGCGGATCTGGCAGATTCTCAAGGTAGCTCTCCCGGTAACTGGCGGTCGCTTAGTCGGTTCGATGTCCTACCTTCTAGAGTCCATTATTACGGCACGCAGTCTCGCCATTGCCGGAGTAGCCACGGCCATCGCCACCTCTCAGTACGGCGCATTACAAGGGATGATCATCCCACTCTTGCTGCTCCCGGGCGCATTGACCTCTTCGCTTGCCATATCACTTGTTCCTTCTCTCGCAGAAGCACAGGCCAAAGGAGATATGCGTACGATTCATCTAAGACTTCATCAATCCATCAGGCTGGCGTTAGTGACCGGCGCCCCCTTTGCAGCGATCATGTATGTCTTGGCCGGACCGCTCTGCCAGCTTCTATACGACAACGGAAGCATCGCAGGCATGCTGAAAGTTATGGCTCCGATCGCCCTCTTCTCCTATGTGCAAGCCCCGCTGCAAGCTACACTGCAAGCGCTAGACAAACCTGGGCGGGCATTGATCAATACATTAATCGGGGCCACGGTGAAGCTAGTTCTCATCTATTATCTGGCCTCGAACCCTAGCATGGGCATTTATGGAGCCATTATCGCGATCATTATCAACATTATTATCGTTACTATACTGCATGGCTTCAGCGTCTCACGCGCGCTTCGCTTCCGCTTTCCCTTGCTTGATATTTTGAAAGTTGCATGTCTGATGGTCATTATGAGCGGAGCCGCAGCCTATCTCTATAACGAATTACTAACTATCTGGGGCACGGGGCTTCGCTTCCTCATGACCTCGCTGATCGCCACAATGATCTACTTAATCCTGTCCGCAGCCTTGAAACTGATAGATTGGCATGATATTAGCCGAATTCCAATCTTGCGGAGATGGATCAAGAACTGAACAACTGACCACCTACGGACTTGTCATAACCTCTCCTGCTTGACCATAAAATAATAGCATGAGAGTTTTTTTGAATATGCACTATGAATAGAAATGGAGGAACGCGTCATGAATTTCATCCGCCGCATTGTTTCAATCCGCATTTCCCATCCGACCATATCCGGGCTGTGGTACGCTTTTCTCTGGATGATGATCGGCGCTCTCGTACTCTCGCTGCTTCTACAGTCCAATATGCTAGAGGAGCAGGAGCTTGGCTTGTACACTTACATCGTTCATTCCATAGCTATCCTATTCGGAGGAGTCGTCTCCGGCAAGCGCGCTCAGATGAAAGGGATGTACCAAGGCTGCATCACAGGTCTCATCTATGGAATTCTCGTATTTGTTATCAGTTTCCTGGCCCTCGACAGCTCAGTGCAGCTTGCTACATGGCTCTTACTGCTGCCAGCACTGATCATCGGGGCGATCGGAGGTGTATTTGGGGTCAATTTGAATAAACGTTAGCGGATACAACAAAAAAGAGCCTGAATGCAGGCTCTTTTTTGTCATTCACTTATGCATTAAGGATCAACCTTACGACTCTTTAACTTGGTGACTGATCGCACTGCGCTCAAATGTAAGCTTGGTTACATCATTAACGCGAAGTACAACGGTGTCGTCTGTCAACTCCAAGATCGTACCATGCAAGCCGCCGATGGTAACAATCTTATCGCCTTTTTGCAAAGCATTCAGCATGTTATTGCGTGTATTTTGTTTCTTCTTTTGCGGACGAATAAGCAAGAAATAAAATACCGCAAACATAATAATCAAAGGCACAATAAAGGATAGCAATTGGCCGGATGAAGATGGCGCTGCTGTACCTTCTGCAAGTTGAAACATGTTCTTATCCTCCTTCCATTTATCTCCTAATGAATTTAAAATCCTTTGTCATTGCCAAACAGACCATATTGTTCGAAGAACTCGTCCCTGAAATCCAGCAGTCTATCGTCCATAATCGCCTGCCGCACTTTCTTCATTAAACGAAGCAGAAAATGCAGATTGTGATATGTAGTTAACCGCAGTCCAAACGTCTCATCACTCTTAATCAAGTGACGCAGATAAGCCCTGGAGTAGTTCCGGCATGTATAGCAGTCACATTCAGGATCCAATGGTCCAAAATCTCTGGCGTACTGGGCATTGCGAACAACCAGTCTTCCCTGGCTCGTCATTGTTGTCCCGTTGCGGGCAATCCGGGTTGGCAGTACACAGTCGAACATATCGACACCGCGTATGGCTCCCTCGATCAATGCATCCGGAGACCCAACACCCATCAGGTACCGAGGCTTGTCTGTTGGCAAGAGTGGAACCGTGTAATCCAGAACCTCATACATAAGATGCTTAGGCTCGCCTACACTCAGTCCACCAATAGCATACCCCGGGAAATCGAGCGAAGTCAAATCCCGTGCGCTCTGCTTGCGCAGGTCCTCATACATGCCCCCCTGCACGATCGCGAACAGCCCTTGGTCATGCGGTCGAGCATGGCTTTTCAGACAGCGTTCTGCCCATCTCGTCGTCCGTTCCATCGACTTCTTCACATAGTCATATTCCGCAGGATAGGGGGCGCATTCATCAAATGCCATCATAATATCCGAACCAAGAGCGTTTTGAATTTCCATCGCAACCTCAGGCGATAAGAACAGCTTGTCCCCATTCAGATGGGAGCGGAAATGAACGCCTTCCTCAGAAATCTTCCTCATCTCGCTTAGAGAGAACACTTGAAATCCGCCGCTATCGGTCAGGATCGCCCGATCCCAGTTCATGAATTTATGAAGTCCACCAGCTTCGCGGACAATCTCATGACCCGGACGCAGGAACAGATGGTAGGTGTTGCTGAGAATAATCTTCGCTTCCATCTCCTTCAGTTCTTCCGGACTCATTGTCTTAACCGTAGCCAAGGTGCCTACCGGCATGAAGATCGGAGTCTCGAAGCTTCCGTGCGGAGTATGCACGATCCCGAGCCTTGCCCCGGATTGTTTACAAGTTTTGATATGTTCATAAGTAATTGCAGCTGTCACGTTCTTCCCTCATTCCGTAGACCTAATAAATAAACATCGCATCGCCAAAGCTGAAGAAACGGTATTTCTGCTCAATCGCTTCCCGATAAGCAGTTAATATATTCTCCCGTCCGGCTAACGCGCTAACTAACATCACCAGCGTAGACTTCGGCAAATGGAAGTTAGTAATTAAAGCATCGACCAGCTTGTACGAATACCCGGGATAAATGAAAATTCCCGTCCAGCCGCTGCTTTTCACGATGGGACCGTCCCCGCACTTCTGCGCCACAGTCTCCAGCGTCCGCGCTGATGTCGTACCGACAGCAACGACCCTGCCGCCCCGCTGCCTCGTAGCATTCAGCAAGTCAGCCGTCTCCTGCGGGAGGACATAATATTCCTCATGCATCACATGATCCTCCACACGATCAACGGACACCGGACGAAAAGTACCCAGTCCGACATGCAGCGTTACAAAAGCGATGTCTACCCCTTTATTGCGAATCTGCTCCAGCAGTTCCTCCGTAAAATGCAATCCCGCCGTCGGCGCCGCCGCAGACCCTTCATGCTTGGAATAGACCGTCTGATACCGTTCCTGATCATCCAATCTTTCCTTGATATAGGGAGGCAGCGGCATCTGTCCCAAGCGATCAAGAATTTCATTGAAAATTCCCTGATAAGAGAAGCGCAGCACTCTGCCGCCCATCTCTCCTTCCGATTCGATCGTTGCCTTCAACTCATCACTGAAGATGATGACGGATCCCGTCTTCAGCTTCTTGCCAGGTTTCACTAATGCTTCCCAGCTGTCATTCCCCAAATTTTTGAGCAGCAGCACTTCCGCCTTGGCTCCTGTATCTTCCTTGACACCAAAGAGACGAGCCGGAAGCACTCTTGTATCATTCAGTACAAGGGTATCTCCGCGCTGCAAATATTGGATGATCTCCGAGAATTGATGATGCTCCATGTTCCCGCTGCGCTTATCCAGCGTCAGCAAGCGCGAAGCGCTCCGATCCGCCAATGGGGTCTGAGCGATCAGCTCTTCCGGAAGCTCAAAGTCATACATATTTATGTCCATATCTTGTTCATTCCTTAACGATAGTTACATTTTGATAGTAGTGTTGCAAAATCTTTTGGTAATCATACCCGGCATCCGCCATTCCCTTGGCTCCCCACTGGGATAGCCCAAGACCATGTCCGTTGCCGCGGCCTACAAAGAGGAACTGATTGGATTGATCCACCACACGAGCAACCCCGTCCCCATCCATGACGACCATATTGCCGCCGCTCCAGGTCTTCTGACCGGAAGCCGTTAGAACAGGCGTGCCGGAAGCTGCTGTACCGCTTGTAGTCGCTCCTGAAGCACCCAGTACAGTATACCTTCCCGTTGCCTTAATATCAAACAGAGTGCTTGGCAAGCTGCCTAACGCAGAACGGAAGGCATCCGGGTACTTCACATCGAGAATCTGTCCGTTCGCCTTGATCTGCGTGACCCGGCCCGAAGGTCCTCTCTGCGTAACTTCCATATTATAGATCGACGACGGAGCCGGCGTCGAGGTCTTGCCGCTTAGGGACTTCACTAATTGATCCGATGTAAACGGACCGCGAATCCATGCATAGGTGCTGGATTCATCAACTTTATCGAGGATGATAATCTCATCGCCAGGGTTCAGCTTAGCTACAGGATCGACATCGGATTGAATCTGCGGCAGAGGACGGACCGCTACGGAACTAGTCGTTACACTCAGCTTCTTCAAGCCTGCGGCCGTCGTCCCGCCAGTCAATTTTGTATTATCCTCGCGAACATATCCCGTCTTACCGTTGGGCAGCAGAACATAGTACCACGACTTCAACGCAGCCTGCGCCGCCTTGTCCCACTCGCTGTTCACGCTTGAGAACGTCGGGTTCACACTGCTCCAGACCTCGGAAGAGTCAGCCGACACACCGCCGCTGTTGGAGGAGAATATGGCTTCGACAATTTTACCGTTGGACTTGATAACTTCCCCCGCCGTGCTGTCAACTGCCTCGATGATGCTGTCCTTTTCGTTCTCAACCCCGTTATACACTTGGCTCAACGTTGTATCGATAAGCCCGGCCACCTTAAAGCGATCCGTTGAAGCCGAATAGAGCGCATAGCTGCGCGCAGCAACCGCTTGTGCCTTCAAGGATTCCTGTGGCCAGGATGCTGGAACTTCCCCGGAAACCACCGAATACAAATATTTCTCAAGCGGAAGTTCATTGACAAGGGCGAGTTGACCGTTAAGCTGGCTAATCTCGAAGCTCCCTCGATAATTGCGACCCGATCTTTCGACGACCTGGGTTGCAAGCGTATCATCGCCATTCACAATCAGCTTGCTGTCCGTCCCTCTCAGCTCGTAGTGATCCACCGGGGATGGCGAATTAAGATTAAGCGTTACGTCCTGCTGCACGATCACTCCCGGCTCGGAATCGTCAACCTGGGACCAGGAAGCCTGCGGTAATGAACCTCGCACCGCTGACAGTTCAGATTCGCTTGCTGCTCCGCCAGCCCATACCGTATATTGCTGCTGTCCAATCAAGACAAGATAGGCATCCACGCCAGCAGCGGATACAGAATTTCTTAGCGCTTCCGCTTCTGACTTGCTGCCAAGAGCCCCTGCGGAATAATAATAACCGCCTTTGACAGAAGGGGCTTGTCCGCTGATAACTCCAGACAGGCTGCCGGACACTCGACTTACCGCTTTCTTAGCTTCTGCCGCACTCGCATAAGGACCGGTATAAATTTGATAGACCGTGCCCCCCGACTGCTCTACAGCATAAGCCACGGGACGGTCTGCCGTACCCTGCAGCTTTTTAACGGCGGCGGCAATCGCTTTCCAGTCAGAGCTCTCCGCCGCTTTAATCCGATTGCTTCCTGCGCTGAAACGCACAGTTTGGCCGGAATCCAATGTAAGCAATGAGTTATTGGCGCCAAAGGATGTTTGAAGCACCAGATCCATTGCCGATCCTGGCTTCAAGGTCACCGCCGGCACTGTTAATTTATAGGTGCTGCCAAGATCAAGGAACATCGCGACGCGTACGCGGTTCCCCGACCAATCATCGGCAGATACAGGCGCAGATACAGGAAGCTGCAGAGCCCCTGCCAGCAAAACTCCCGCTAATATCCCCCTTCCCCATTTTAACAGCTTGAATGTTGTCTTCTTCTCCTTCACTTGTTCGCTCCTCCTTCATGTTGTCGTATTAGAACACATATTATGAACACACACTTTTAAGATTGAACTTGATCTTGTTATTGGCCCTTACCTCTGTCTTCCGGATAAGGAATTCCCAAGTGATTGTAAGCAGCAGCTGTGACCATTCTGCCGCGCGGCGTCCGCTGTAAATAACCGATTTGCAGCAGATAAGGCTCATAGACATCCTCGATCGTCTGACTCTCTTCGCCGATTGTTGCTGCGATCGTATCCAGTCCAACAGGGCCGCCCCGGAAGCTGGTGATCATCGCATTGAGCATCTTATGGTCGATCATATCCAGGCCCTTCGGATCTACCTGCAGCATCTGCAGCGCTTCTGCGGCAACGGCCTCCGTAATCATTCCATCACCGCGAACCTGGGCATAATCGCGCACCCGCTTCAGCAATCGATTGGAAATTCTTGGCGTCCCGCGCGAACGCAGTGCAATCTCATCAGCTGCATCGCCAACAATCTGTATACCGAAAATATCCGCACCACGGGAGACGATATAGCTCAGTTCTTCCATCGTATAGAACTCAAGTCGACTGACGATGCCAAACCGATCCCTGAGCGGAGCAGACAGCAGTCCAGCCCGGGTCGTAGCCCCCACTAATGTAAAAGGCGGCAAATCGAGCCGTACCGAACGCGCGCTGGGTCCCTTGCCGATCATAATATCCAGCGCCGAGTCCTCCATCGCCGGATACAGAACCTCTTCGACAGTTCGATGCAGACGATGAATCTCGTCAATGAACAGGACATCGCCCTCTTGCAGATTGGTGAGCAAAGCCGCCAAATCTCCGGGCCGCTCAATCGCCGGCCCGGATGTCGTACGCAGATTTACGCCCAACTCATTGGCAATAATGTTAGCCAGTGTTGTCTTCCCGAGTCCTGGCGGACCATACAGCAGCACATGATCCAAGGCCTCTTTGCGCATTTTTGCCGCGTCAATATATATCTTCAGATTCTCCTTGATCTGATTCTGTCCAATATATTCAGACAAGTAGCGGGGCCGAAGGCTCAGCTCCTCCACTTGATCCTCCATCATTAAATTCGCGGAAATGATTCGATCCTCCATCGCTCTCCCACTCTCCTTCCATCCTGTCGCCTATTAGAGGTTGTTTAAAAATTCAGCCTGTAATCAGAAAATCGTTCGAAGCCATCCAAGGATGAGCGACCGCGATCCGGAGGCCGATTTTCTTGCGATATCGAATTATATCAGCTTGGCCGATAGCTTATGAAATTGCATTAACCTGCATATAACAGCTTGAGGGCTTTCTTCATTAACGAATCAACCGCTTCATCCGCGTTTAACTGATCCTTCAATTTCGCCCACACACGATCAAGCTCCGCATCCGTATAGCCCAGCGCCTTCAAGCCTTCCCTTGCCTCCGGCCAGCCCGGGCTGACATCCTCCAGTTCTTCCGCATCCGCAGAGACCGGATTGAACAGGGTTACGCCTCCGAAACCCTCAAGCTTGTCCTTAAGATCCAGAATCATCCGCTGCGCCGTCTTCTTACCGATTCCCGGCAGCTTGGTCAGGAAGGCGATGTTCTCGTTATGAATCGCGGCAATCACTCCATCCGGATTGCCGCCGCTAAGAATCCCGAGCGCTACGCGCGGACCGATGCCCGATACCTCGATCAGCTTGCGGAACAAGCGCTGCTCCTCCCGAGTCGGGAATCCGAACAACAGTTGAGCGTCCTCCCTGACATGGTGGTGAATATACACCGTAATCGCATCCTGCCCCTTGGCCGGAAATACGTACGGGTTCGGACAAAACACGCGGTAGCCCACACCCTGTACATCAAGCACAATATATTCCGTCTCTACATAAGCAACCTGGCCTCGTAAAAAATCGATCATGACCTCAATACCTCATTTAACTTGGAATTTAAAGTGTATGAATGAGCGTGGCAAATAGCAACCGCTAATGCATCGGCCACATCATCCGGCTTCGGAATCGCCTTCAGCTTCAAGAACATCCGGGTCATCTCCTGCACCTGGCGTTTCTCCGCTTTACCGTATCCGACGATGGCCTGCTTAACCTGCATCGGTGTATATTCGGCAACGGGCAGTCCCTTCTGGACCGCTGCAAGCACGAGCACACCCCTCGCCTGAGCGACCGTCATCGCCGTCGTTACGTTGCGATTGAAGAACAGCTTCTCAAGTGCCACCGCATCAGGCTGATATTTCTCGATCAACTGGACCATTCCTTCGTAAACATAGAGCAGCCGATCTTCCTCCGGCGTATGAGCCTTCGTCTCAATGCACCCATACTGAACCGGTGTACATTTGCTGCCCTCCTTATCGATAAATCCAAACCCGACAATCGCAATTCCCGGGTCTATCCCCAATATTCGCAAATACAATCTCTCCCTAATATCCACTTTTGATAAGAAAACCTCTAACGAGGCCTTGCAATGATGAGCGACCGCGAGTCAAAGGTTGGTTTTCTTGTGATTGCGATATAGAATTTCTGAACTTATGCTTCCTCGGGAACTATTTCAGATCTCAGGCACAAACAACGTACGCTCTGCCCCGCAGTCCCTTATCTTTTCCAGCTGAAGCGTTTCAAAGAAACGTACATCGTAAGCCTAAGCTTCGCTGCTGAATAAAAGACCTTTTGAACTCGCATTTCACGCCTTTATATTAATAATTCATCCAGATAATCTTGCAAATTCCGCTTCACCAAGCCGGAAAGAACGCATGTCCGATAAGCGAACATATGTATTCACTTCATTATAACAAAAGATTTCCACCCTTGCGGAAAAAGTTTAAAGGAATAACTAAAGGAGCTATCCCAAGTAGATATCACTACTTATGGAATAGCTCCCGTTCTGGCCTTGTTCTATTTATGCTGTTTTAGTGCTTCCTGCGATACTTCTACTGCGAAATCACTGAAGGTTGACAGCACACTGTTATATTCATCCACATCCTGGACGCGGATTCCTTGCTGCAATTGCCTCACTACATCTTCAGGCAGCACACTCTCCATCGTCTCTACATCCAATTGGAAAAAAGTACGCAGCACTTTCTCCTCCTTGGGCGGTCCTTCAAATAGGCTCAAATTCCCATCTTTATCGATGCCCATATACCCTGATCGCTGACATTCCTCGGATAATCCGACGATATGCTCCTCCAGCCAGACTTCGCCAAGCGAATCTACCCGTCCCGTCCATTCCGGATGCTCCTCGGCCAACGCTTCGATTTCCTTTGCATCCATAATGCCAAGGACAGAGCGCTCCTCACCACAGGTATATACTTTATTTAAATGGACGATACGAGCCCGCTTCCGATCCTGAAGCACCTTGACCCAATCAGTGGATGACGGTCCAGCCTGATCCTCGGCATAGCTGCGCAGCTTGCCTAGCGTCTCAAGCGCAAGCGGCTCACCGGTCATCAGCTTCTCAAGCTGACCGGACAGCTGTAATCCCATCCATGCCATTGCCGCAACCACAGCGCAGGCACTAAAGGTCCAAATCGCACGTCTCCATCTTTTCCAGCGTCTTCTCCATTGCTTTTTTGTACGGAATATATTCACGATGATCCCCTTCTATCGACCTTTTTGATCATGCACTAATATTGTGACCGATAGAATCAGGAAATATACGGCGTTGCAAGCTGTACACTCGTCTGTAAACGCAAAAAAACAGCCATTCGCAAATGACTGTTCTTGATCGGGACGACACGATTCGAACATGCGACCCCCTGGTCCCAAACCAGGTGCTCTACCAAGCTGAGCTACGTCCCGAAGTAAAAAACCTGACAAAGAAGATAATAGCACATCCGCCTTGGTATAGCAAGGAAAAATAGATATAAAAGAGAAAGGGGAATAATCAATGATTATGCCCCTGCCATAGCCACCCAATGTCCTTGAGAGACCTCTACTAATCTGGAATGCTCCAGCTGATACTTGTCCACATCGGAATAATCATGGAGGGCCGATCTCGTCTTCTTCGCTTCGATCCTCGGATCAGGTACCGGGATTGCTTTGAATAACGACTTGGTATATTCATGCTGCGGATTGGCATAGAGCTCCTCACTCTCGGCGAGCTCCACGATCTTGCCCATATACATCACAGCTACTCGATCGCTGATATGCTTCACCATAGAAAGATCATGAGCGATGAACAGATAGGTCAAACCAAGCCGCTGCTGCAGCTCATCAAGCAGCCTGACGACCTGTGACTGGATCGATACATCAAGCGCAGAGAGCGGCTCATCGCAGACGATGAACTTCGGTTCGACCGCAAGCGCGCGGGCAATCCCAATCCTCTGGCGCTGTCCCCCCGAGAACTCGTGAGGATATCGCATGGCGAAGGAAGGATCCAGTCCTACCATATCAAGCAGCTCCTCAACTCGCTTCTTTCGTTCCTCCTTGCTGCCGACAAGGCGATGGACATCGAGCGCTTCTCCGATAATATCAAGCACCTTAAAGCGAGGATTCAACGAAGCGTAGGGGTCCTGGAAGATCATCTGCATATAGCGACGCAACGTCTTCATTTCCGCTGAAGTTAGACGGTTCACCGCCATCCCTTGATATAATACCTCTCCCCCTGTTGGCTGATGCAGGCGAAGAATTGCCCGCCCGGTCGTCGATTTGCCGCTGCCTGACTCGCCGACAAGGCCCAGCGTCTCTCCTTCGCGGATAGTGAAGCTGATATCATCGACGGCCTTCAATATATTGCCCTTGCCCAGATCAAAATGCTGTCTTAGCGATCTAACTTCCAGCAGCGGACGGGCACTATCCGAGTTCGTCATGATCAGAGGCGACGGCTTCGCCTTCTTCTTCTCGTCCAGTCTGGGCAGTGCATTTAGCAGTTTCAACGTATACGGGTGCGAGGGCTTCTCGAAGATTTCCTCGGTCGTGCCGCTCTCTACAATGGACCCTTCCTTCATAACGACGACCCGATCGCACATTCCTGCGACCACCCCAAGGTCATGTGTAATTAAAATGATCGATGTACCGAATTTCTCCTGAATATTCTTCATCAGGCTCAAAATTTGCGCCTGAATCGTCACATCCAGCGCCGTTGTTGGCTCATCAGCAATCAGCAGAGCAGGACGGCAGGCCAAGGCAATCGCGATCATCACCCGCTGACGCATCCCGCCGGAGAACTCATGCGGATATTGATTATACCTGACCTCGCTATTGCGGATCCCGACCAGCTTGAGCATTTCCAAAGCCTGCTGCTTCGCTTCCTTCTTTGATAGCTGCTGATGCTTGATCAGACTCTCCGAGATCTGTTTTCCGATTTTGATGGTCGGATTTAAGGAGGTCATAGGATCTTGAAAGATCATGCCGATATCACGGCCGCGAAGGCTCTCCATCTCTTTCTCCGAATAATCGGCCAGATTTTTGCCCAGAAAAGAAATTTCTCCAGCTTTCATATATGAAGGGGGCGAAGGCAATAAACGCATAATTGAACGAGCCGTTACGCTCTTCCCGCTGCCAGATTCCCCTACAATTCCCAGGGTCTCTCCCTTTTTAACCTCGAAGCTGACCCCGCGAACCGCCTCAACTTCCTGTTCACGGGTTTGAAAGGAAACCGTTAAATCCTTCACTTGTAATATAGTTTCCACATTAATCACACCTGTCTAGTATGTAATATCGTTAAATCTATCATTTCTAGTGTTGACATAAAAAACAACCTACCATAATATATACTATATCCATCGGAATAATGCAAATTTGCACATCAGGAGGGGAACTATTGTGGAAGTTGCCAGAGCAACCAAAGAGCAAACCAGAGAATCGCATTTTATCCGCTACATAAGTAACACCTATGCCAAAATGCTGCGGAATCCTTCCTATAAATATTTTTTACTCATTCTGGGAGCACCCGTTAATATCGCTGTTCTGCTATTTCATATCTCTCGCCGCAAGAATGATATCTATCACACTCTACTTGAGGAGACTCGTCTCGAATTGCTTGAATCCGGCTATATGGGACAACTGGTAGAAGAGACGCGGGAGCAGTTGCTGAAAAAACAGCAATTCTTCAGACAGAACGCAAGCGCGGAGCAGACGGAACGCGAGGCCCATAAAATAGCCAAGGCCAGATTTCAGGAGGAGCTGACCGAAAGCACGAATCGCAAGCTGCTGCTTAACGGACAGCAGAGATTGAGCTATGCCGAGACATTTGCCTCATGCATTCAGAGCCGGGCCTTTTTGCTTCTCTCGTTCATTCCCGGGATTTTTATGTATCTGCTGATCCTCCTATATAGCAGTCCTTATATGAAATATGTGTTTGAGAGATTGCTAATGAGTCTGTTCGTCATAATGGGCGTATCGGTGCTTGTCTTTACGATTTTGCATTTGTCACCGATGAATCCGGCAGCGAATATTCTCGGCGAGACGGCTACGGAAGATCAAATCGCTAACTTTAATAGAATCTATGGATTGGATCAGTCTTACCTATCCCAGCTATGGAACAACATCAAGGGAATCGCCACCTTCGATCTGGGCAAATCGTTCGCCGGCAATGAGCAGGTGACCGCGACAATCGCCAGGAAGTTTCCTATCACCTTTACGCTGACGATGATCTCCCTGCTCATGTCCATGATCATCGCCATCCCCGTGGGGATTATATCCGCGATGAAGCGCAATTCCTTCTGGGATTATACGTTTATGTTCATTGCCCTGATCGGCTTGTCCATTCCAAGCTTCTGGCAGGGGCTCATCTTTATATTGAATTTCTCGATCAAGCTGCACTGGCTGCCGGCCACGTATAACCCGCAGAACTGGCTGTCGATCATCATGCCGACAATCGTGCTGGGAACCGGGCTTACTGCCTCCGTTGCCAGAATGACCCGTTCTTCCACCCTGGAGGTCATTAACGAAGATTACATGATTACGGCCAAAGCCAAAGGGCTGAGCAAGCGTCAGGTGCTCTGGAAACATGCGGTCCGCAATGCGATGATCCCGATCATTACCGTCATCGGCTTGCAATTCGGCGGGATGCTGGGCGGATCAGCGGTCACCGAGAAAGTATTTAATATTAGCGGGATCGGCAGCTATATCGTAGATAAGCAATTTATCCCGGATATCCCGAGCATTATGGGCGGGGTTGTCTATACCGCAATTACGATCTCGCTGATCAACGTCATTATCGATATTTTGTATGCCTTTTTCGATCCAAGAATCCGAACCAGAATGAAACAATATTAAAGCAGGTGTAGATATGATCAAGACGAACTTGAAAACTTCCGAGGAATACAGCAAAGCGATCTTCGCTCTGGTGGTCTCCCTTGCCTTATCCGTACTGCTGCTGCTGAACAGCTACGATTTCTCAGCACAGACCGTTAAGCCCTATGTCTTTGCTGCTTTTGTGGCGTATGCGTTATTCACGATCATTCAGTTAGCCATTACCCTGCTAATCAGGAAGGATATTCTCCGATACGGAGAGATTAGAAGCTTCACGCGCGCACTCGGCTATGTACAACTGGCTAGTATTGTGACAGGGAATCTATTCACGGTCACTTCCGCCTTTTATCTCATCAAAAAGCAGAGGACCCCGGAATATGCTCTGGCCGTGTATACCTTGCTTACCGGGATCTTCGTTATTGCGATATCGGCGTTAAATCTGTTCAAGCCGTATGTATCCGATACATTTCTGCCGGCAATGTTCCTTTTGGTCATTGTCAGCCTATTTCATCTCATTGCATTACTGCTTGTGGCGAAGTATGTACGCGGCCGCCAAACCATCGCTTCGTGGATGTCAGTCGTAGCTTGTCTGCTGATTCTGACCTCTGCTACCGGCAATCTGTTTGCCCTGCTGCTTGGCATTAATCTGCTGCTGAAGATCCGCAATCAAGGGAATCCCGCCTCAGCAAAGTGGGAGGACATCTGGGAGAAAATTACGAGAAATACAGCAGCGATGATCGGCTTGTTCTTTATCATCTTCCTGTTCTCGATATCGATCTGCAGCCTGTTCACCTTCGATTACGCGATGGCAACCGAGAATAACTACAGCGCGATATTGCAGCATCCGAGTCTCGCTTATCCGCTTGGCACGGACAATTTCGGCAGATGTCTGTTCTCGCGCATCATATTTGGTGCACGTACTTCCCTGATTGTTGGACTGATCTCCACAGCGATCCCTCTCGTGATTGGCGGTATCCTTGGAGCGGTATCCGGCTATTATGGGCGGCGCACCGACAATATCATCATGCGGCTGCTTGATATTCTATATGCAATTCCCGGGGTGCTGCTGGCGATTGCGATTATAGCCGCTTTTGGCGCCAACACCATCAACCTGATCCTGGCGTTAAGCATCGGCTCCATTCCTACCTATGCCAGGACGATGCGGGCCAATGTACTGTTAGTCTCTACCTTCGAATATGTGGATGCTGCCCGAGCTTTCGGATCCAAAGATACCGCCATAATCTTCAAGCATATCGTTCCGAATTCTCTCGCACCAATGATTGTTAAGGCGACCTTAACGATTGGCGCGGCGGTAATCTCTACAAGCAGTCTCAGCTTCCTCGGTCTCGGTGTAGAGCCGCATATCCCGGAATGGGGAAATATTCTGAAGCTGGGCAGCACTTACTTGGAGACAAATTCCTACTTGGCAATTTATCCCGGGCTGGCCATCATCGCTCTCGTTCTCTCTTTTAACTTTCTTGGAGACGGGCTTCGCGATGCACTGGATCCTAAATTAAGCTAGCGTCATATTTATCTGGTATGTACTGTTTACTATTTTCGGTTGGCCTTCATTTTCATCAGCTATGCGGAGCATGCCTCTCATTTGTCGCATGGGAATGAATCAATATATATAACAAATAACAATTCAGGAGGGAACTATTCATGAAAAAATCTTCTTTGCTTGCACTGCTGCTTACGTTTGTGCTGGTGGCGAGCGGTTGCTCCGTAAAAACCAAGACAGATGCAGCAAGCAACCCGGATAACTCTGGAACAACGCCTGTCCAGAACAATACCCCGGTAGATATTGAAGTACTGAGCATGAGTTCAAATGAATCAGATATCAATATTATTCGCGACCAGTTAACGAAAAACGGCTTCAATGTGAAGCTGAACATTCAACCCGACTATGGCAGCTTCAAGGCACAGGAGGATGCGGGTAACTTCGATATCGCCCTGTCCAGCTGGACAACCGTAACCGGAAATCCCGATTATGCGGTTAGATCGCTGTTCAAGACCGGCGGCGACTACAGCATTATCTCTGATCCGGAGCTGGACAAGCTGATCGATGAAGCCGCCACCCAGACGCCGGATCAATACACAGAGACCTACAAACAATTAGAACAGCGTCTCGTATTTGACAAAGCTTATATTGCTCCGCTCTATATTTCCCTGAAGAGCCAGGCTGTGAACAAGGATGTGCTGAACCCGGATACCGTTCGACTCTCGAAATCCCGTGCCCTGGCTTGGGAGAGCATCGATTTCAACGATACATCCAAACGGGACAAGGAGCCGCTTATTCTGACGCAATCTGCTTCAGTCCTGACATCCTTGGACCCGATCAAAGGCAATGACGGGTCGATTAACCAGCTTAATACGAATATGTATGTACGCCTGATCAACCTGACGGATGATGACAAAATTACGTCTGACGGCTCTCTATCCTATAATCACAGCATCGCAGAAGGCAATACGGAATACTACTTCCTCCTTAGGGACGATATTAACTTTGCCAAGATCGATAACAAAAAAGCTGCCGACACCGGTGAGCGCGTAGGTGCGGATGACGTCATCTTCTCCCTCGACCGGGCCAAGGACAAAAACTCGGTACCTGATCACCGGACATACAGCTTGCATGAGCATATCAAAACCATTGAGACCGTGACGGATCTGACCGCGCTGGACAATGTCAAGCAATCTTCAGGCAGCGGTACAATCAAGGAAGCGCTGGAAGCGGGACTCGATACGAAGATCAAAGAGCTTGTAGCTGACAAGAATCAAGCCGACAACAAAGCAGGTAAATACCAGGTTGTGAAGCTGACAACAACCGAGCCTTTCCCGCAAGTGCTGAATTACCTGGCGCACCAGTCTGCCGGGATCGTCTCCAAGAAGCAGGTGGAGAGCATCAATACTTATGATGTAGCCAAGTTCGATGTGAATAAGGATATTCCTTACGGGGATCAAAACACAGTGACCGAAGGAAGCAAATACAACAACACTCTGTATGCCAGCGGACCCTATATTTTGTCTTACAAAAATGACTATGAAGGCATCTTCTACAAGAATCCTGGCTATCGGAAAGGTACAGAGTCCGAACCTAAAATCTCAACTGTAAAAGTCCGTTTTATCGCCGATACCGATAGCGCTCTGTCCGCGCTGCGCAGCGGTGAGATCCACCTCTACTACGGTGTGCCGGAGACGAAATTTGATACGATAGAGAGCGATAGCAAGCTGAAGCTGCAAAGTATTGAGAGCAATGCTGTATCTTATCTGCTGTTTAATACGAGCAATCGTGATGTAGCCAAGAGCGATGATCTGAGAAAAGCCGTGCTCTACTCGATCAATCAGGATGAGTTCCTGCAATTCTATAACAACAAGAAGATCAAGGCAGTATCGACCGTTAGTCCGATCGTCAAGACCGGCAACGAGCTGACGGCTGATCCGGCCAAGGTGAAGGAATACCTCGATAAATACAACGCGGCAAAATAAGCCGCAAACCCTATAATCTCCCAGCAAACGGGAAAAGAACCCTCGAATCCAGGCCATAATCCATTATGGCAGATTCAAGGGTTCTTTATTTAATGCGGTTGTTAAGAAGGTCCGCTTTGAACTGTCACTTAATTATAAACTATCAAATAACGGCTCCTCGGAAATAAAATGAACAGGCAGGTCAGGCAGCTTCGTCTGGAGCGATTCAGCTAAGTATTTCATCCCCGGCGCCTCACTCGCCGCATGTCCCAGGATCAAGAGTGCCCTCGGTTTATTTTGCGAGAGCGAATCCTTAACATATTCCGGCGTTTCCCATTCCGGCCCCTCGCCATATAGAATTAAATCGAGATTTTCCTGTTCAAATAGGGGAATTGCCGGATTTCCCCCGCCTCTGTAGCCGACCAGAACTCCGATTCTTTCGCAAGACATCGTGCGATCGCCAACGATTTGCACTTGTCTCAAGTCCAGCTGGCTCTTAACATGGGCTGCTATTTCCGCAACCGTCATCCGCGGCAGTCTGATTATCGCGGCAAAGGAACGATATCCCTCCAGTTTATCCAACCAGCCCAATTCCCGTACCAAGCCAGAGGTGATGCCATCCGGCCGGGAGCGATGTATCCCGTCATGATAGCGATAGACGGCAATTCCGCTTTGCTCGATCCGTCTTTTCTTCTCATGTACTACAACTGTTTCCGCAATCTGCTCCCCTGGCGGAAAATGACTATAAAATAAACCTTCATGGGTAATCAGCAAATTGACCCCGAGGGACTTCGCCCTTGCAATGACAGGCTGGCTGGCTATGAAAGCCGTGGCGATTCCCTTCACTGCCGTATCCGGGTCCCCATACTCCAGCCCGTCGACACCGTTCTCCGTAGAGCCGCCGCCAGAGTCTGCCAACAGCTCCAATACCTCACGTATGCTTATACTCATTGGATTTGATACCCCCTGCCTCGTCTCACCTATAAAAGGGTGGACTAATCCTCGGATCTTTTCCTTCAACCTATCATGCTCACAGACAAATAACCATAGCCACTTCTATCGGAAGTTTATCCAAATCAAGCCCTGCCGACAAGCTTACAGCTTGCTGCGTCTTCTAAATTCAATTGGCGTCAGTCCGGTTATCCGTTTGAACACTTCGGAGAAGCTGGCATGCCTCTGGTACCCTACAGCGCAGGCAATCTCGCCAACTCCCTTCGCTGAATCCAGCAGCATTCGCTTCGCTCGATTCATTCGGATTATCTGTATATATTCGGTAATCGTTAATCCATATGCCCGTTTGAAATCACTGGTTAATTTGCTTGAGCTCATACAAGCGATTTTTGTGAGTTCTGCCAACGGGATCTGTTCGGCATAATGCCGTTCCACATAGCTCTTTACCTTAGCCAAGGCCTCCAAATCCTTAACGGGAATTTCATGAGCAGCATGAACCATAAGCTCATTCGTTCCCCACTGCATCACCAGTGAAATAATCTCCAGAACCTTGCCTTCATAGTACATTCGCGCGAAATGGTCGGTTGGCTTGGACGCGCGAATTTGCTTCAATATCTGTTCCACCTCCGGGATCGTACCGGTGCCGTCAAGCCTGGTGCAGATCGTAGGCAAAGCCCTGAAATCCTCCGAATATTTTGCCGGCAGAATCTCTTGATAGAACTCCGGAAGCCAATTTATGCTAACGCCCCGCACAGGCATATTCTTCTGAAAAGTCTCTCTATGTGTACTCTTATTCCCCATGCACGCGATCAGATTCTCTGTCCGGGAGGCCTTTCTGCTGCAAATCAGTCGGGCTAACGGTGATTCGTAATACCCTAGACTTAAAGAGGCCGGATGTTCGCATTGAAAGGATATATCACGATAAAATACAAGGTCGCATACAGCAATCGCGTGCCAGCGATCTATGGGATAAATCCAGTAGTACCCTCTTCCTTCTGTCGAGGCAAGGCAATAGCAATAACCGCTGCGTTTGAAGTTATCCCCTCTCTCCACGGGGATCAGCCCGATCCCGGACAAATAGGGCAGAAACAGCTTATCCAATATGTTCTCCAAGGCTCATCCCCCCGTATTTACTGCTGGAAGCCTAAGCTTTTCCCCTAAAAACCATAGTTGCTCTCCACGTATTGACGCTAAAAAAAACAAATTATATGATAATGATTATCAATATCATTTAATTGATTTTAAATTACATTCTTCTATAAATCAATGTTGCGGGAGGGTTCACCTTGAATGAAGAAAACACATTAGAGAAGGATGAGCAAACGAAGCTCATATTAAATGAGAAGCTGTACAAAGTCATGATCAGATTATCCTGGCCAGCTATCATCGCTATGGTCTTATATGGCTTAAATGCCGTTATTTCAGCCTTTTTTGTTGGCAGATATGTTGGCGAGAACGCATTGGCCGGCGTCTCGGTCGCCTACCCGTTAAGCCAGATCAGTGCAGGACTAGGCTCTCTTATCGGGGTCGGAGCAGGATCCGTATTAAGCATTGCCATCGGTCGCCAGGACAAGAGCACCCAGAAGCGACTGCTTGGGAATGTAAATTGCCTCGCCCTAATTGTCACAGCCATCTATATGATCCTTGGTCTGGTCTTCTCTACTCAATGGATCAAAATGATGGGTGGAGAAGGCGAAGCATTATTTTTCGGCGATCAGTATTTTCGCATCACAGTCCTCTGCTCCTTCTTCTGGATCTATGGGCTGGCTGCCAACATGATCATACGGGCAGAAGGCAAAATGAAATCCGCGGCTTTGCTAATGGCGATCGGTCTTGCAGCTGACATCGCGTTCCATTATATTCTTGTCGTTCTTCTCGATCTGGGGGTAGAGGGAGCAGCGTGGGCCACGAACATCGGCATGATTGTATATACGCTGCTGGGCTGGATTTATTTTAAGGGCGGATTCTCCTCCTTTAAGACAAGCACGTTCGCTTTTTATTGGAATGGCTCTATCCTAAAATCGATCACAAATCTGGGTATGTCCTCGCTGATCATGAACATTATGAACTTAGTGCAAGCCGTCATTGTATTCAACGCACTCGCCAAATACGGTACGATGCTCGATATCGCTTTCTACGGGGTGGTATACCGAATATTTACCTTCCTGCTCACGCCTATTTTCGGCCTAATGCGCGCGCTTCAGCCTGTGATCGGAATAAACTACGGTGCCAGACAGTATGACCGGGTCATCAGCTCGTATAAAGTTTTCACCTTGGCTTCAATGCTGCTGACCTTGCCATTCTGGATCCTTTCGATGACCGCTCCGCAGCTCCTTCTGGGAATAATGCTGCCCGATCAAGCCTTCACAGGAGCCCAATTGCTGCATTTCCGAATTTATATGGCGATTTTGCCCCTTTTATCTTCGATCTTCATGGCAATGACCTTCTTCCCTTCTATTAATAAAGGAAGGCCGGCCGTGCTCATCGGGATTGCCAGACAATTGGTGTTCTATGTTCCAGTCATGCTGCTGCTTCCCAGAGTATTAGGCGTATCCGGTATCTATTACGGCTCGCTAGGCATTGATACTATCATCGTGTTATGGACTGTGATTATGGTCAGACAGGAATTTTTAGCTCTGAAATCAGCAAAAGCTGAGGATTCCGAAGCAGCCGGACAGCTCAGTTGTACTTAATACTGAGCTGTCTGACGCTCTCGGCCTCCTCAGCCACTATAATCAGGCTGACTTCACTTCACAGCCTGATGGATATTCAGGTTCATCCTGTCTCCTGGTGTCTCCTGCTTTTACAATAAAGAGTTCAACAGGTCCACATTCAATCCCGATGTGTTCGGGAGTACAATATCGGCGCCAGCTGCTTGCAAGGCTTCGGCTTCACTGATGCCAACCGCCTTCATTCCGGCTGCTTTGATGGCTTCAACTCCGGCTGTTGCATCCTCGATACCCACGCAATGCTCCGGACTCACTCCAACCTCCTCGGCGCCGCGCAGGAACAGATCTGGCGCTGGTTTGCCGCGCTTCACAGAATCCGGATGAACGACATAACGAAACAGCTTGTCGATCTCCAGGGAACGCAATATTTGCGGCGCATTTTTGCTTGCCGAAGCGATGACGGCCGGAATGCCTTGGGCCTTCAACTCAGTCAGCAATGAGACGATCCCAGGATAGGTATCGGCCGGAGTAAGATTAACCAGCAATGAGACATAATGTTCATTTTTTTGCCGAGCCAGCTCCGCCTTCTCCTCCTCTGTATAATCGTTCTCCTTGCCACCTAGTCGCAAGATTCGCTCCAGTGATTCGCCGCGGCTTATTCCCTTTAACGTCTCGTTAAATTCACGGTCGAACGGAATTCCGATCGATTCACCCAACTGCTTCCAAGCTACATAATGGTATTCCGCAGTATCGGTAATGACACCGTCAAGATCGAAAATAACTGCTTCCAGCTTCATGCTCTCACTCCAACTCCTCTTGTTTATTTATAACCTTAAGGGATTTACAGGCTAAGTTCAATGAGTTTCTCTGTACTTGTGACCGTCTGTCCATTCCATTCTACAGTGACAGTCCAACCGGCATCATTACGGATTTGTCCAGTTAGAACGCCGTCTTGTTCTGTCAGAGACAGGTCAAATTCAGCATCGGCGATAACCAGACGCTCCAGCGTGCATGCTTTGCCGCTCCAGGCTGAAGGCAGCTGTGGTCGCAATGTCAATTGTTGACGGGCAGCGAACGGGGCTACACCAAAGAAATGCCGTATAAACGGAACGGCCAGCGCATAGATTGTCCAGGCCTGGACAACACAGCCGTAATCCGGCGACATCTCCGAAAAGGAACCTGGGAGGGCGCGTGAGAAGCTGCGGCGCATCCGGTTCAAAAGATCAAGCGCGGCATCGGCATTTCCGTTAGCTGCCTCAGCTACTGCATGTGCCCCGGTAGAGATCGTCATCGTGCCTTGCTGGAATGTTCCGGATAAGTACGTACCGTATTCACCGATAAATGTATCGTTACGCATATTATCCAGCGCTCTGCGCGCCTTAGCAGGATCGGCAATTCCCGCTTCCATCGGAGTGACAATAACCCAGTTCTTGTTCAGCAGCCAACCGTGATCCGCATCAGCAGTTCCGCTATTGGCGGCTTTGGCCAACAGACCTTCTACATACTCGCGATAGTCGGTCACCCCCTGCCCTTCGGCAAGCGAGACAAGATAATCAACCTTCGGTGCTACATCGCGAGCCGGTGCAACTGCATCGGCATACAGGCCTTCATCCTCCTGCCAAAATGAGCGATTGATCGCATCTATGCAGCGCGTTGCTAGTTCACTGTATTTGCTCTCTGCCGCAGCGTCTTGTAAATATGCGCTCATGTCAGCCATAGCTTGCAGTGCTTTTGCCGTATAGACAGCGCTGTCGATAAGCTCCATATTCAGGCCAGCGATTTCAATAATGCCGTAACCCGAAGGGAATAGATCATGATCCGGGTCCATCTCCTCCAACAGCCAATCGATGCCTTTTACACAATAAGCATAATGACGGCGCAGTAGTTCTTCATCCCCTGTCCAGCGGAATAAATCCCAGACAAAGGCGATATAATGCGCTGTCTCCTGCGTATTGCCCGGGTTGGATACAGCGCCAAGTGTCGTCACCTCATGGATGAAGCGACCATTGCCGTTAACCTCCTCGGATTTCTGCAGCAGCAAATTCAGCGTGTCCTTGGCAAGCTGCGGATCGCCAATCGCTAGCACACCCTGCAAGGAATAGGTATTGTCACAGCCAAACCACCAAGGATAGGTTGGTCCGCCGGCAGTCAGCGCACGTCCGGTCCCATCCACCTTCTGGATCAGCCATTGGTTATTCCACTTGGCCCAGGCAAAGACTTCATTCCAGTCCGTTTCCCCCTCGATCGTAAGCTTGGCCCGATCTGCCACAGCATTGTATACCGCTTGCTTCTCAGCAAGAAGCTCTTGATGATGCTCAGCGATCTGACGATATGAATCCGTACATTCTTCTGCGGATAGATAGGAACCAGCCACAAACAGATTGAAGCGGCGGCTCTCGCCAGCCGGGATCGTCAGTTCGGTTCGGAAGGCAATCCCGCAGCCTGCTCCGGCCGTGAATTCCGGACCGTACAGCTCGGCTCCAACCTCCAATTGATCCCCCGGCAAATCCGAACCCACTTGCACGAACCAGTTATTTTCTGGGTCGCGAACAAGCACCTCCCGCGGATTCAATACGGAAGCTTGATCTCCGGCTCCCTTATGGATACCGACCTCATCCGAGTACCAGACCGGCCGCAGATCGGTGCGCGCGAGCAGTTCTACCTGCAGATGAAGCTCTCCTTCGCCATAATGACGAAGCTCATATCCCGCCGTCATGCCTTTAACTTGTTCAGGCGCAAACTGCGTGCGCTGCATAGCTACAGGGATATAGCTAAGGCCATGATCGTAATGGAAGCGACTGCCCCAGGGCTCGCTTGTAAACCCGTCAGCCCGGGACCAGACGGAGATATTCCGTTTCGTATCAGTCAGCTTCAGCCAGAAGCCGTCAAGCAGTTTAACCGGATGCAGCCAGACCCCGCCCATTTCATTAGCTATATGATGGCCGAAATCGGGAAAGTACCCGTCCTGTGTTCCACAAATCTTGACGTATTCTCCGCCGTTATAATATAAGTTGAATGGATGTTTGCTATTGATGCCAGCTATCTTCACCTTCATCTCCTCCATCTAATAAGCGGTAATTCCTCTTTTGATCACGAAGCAAACCTGAAAGGGTTTTCGGCATCGAATCTTGAATTCAGCCGGGTCTTCCGGTGCTCACGTACAAACTACGTACGCTCCGCTCCTCATACCCTAGCTTCATCCAATCTTCTCGGTGCTGAAAACCGGACTTTTTGAACCTTATTTTATGAGGTAATTCAAAAAGTCCTCTTTTGATCACGAAGCAAACCTGAAAGGGTTTTCGGCATCGAATCTTGAATTCAGCCGGGTCCTCCGGTGCTCACGTACAAACTACGTACGCTCCGCTCCTCATACCCTAGCTTCATCCAATCTTCTCGGTGCTGAAAACCGGACTTTTTGAACCTTATTTTATGAGGTAATTCAAAAAGCCCTCTTTGATCTCTCATTATAAGAACATGAATGCATTCAGCCCATCAGCCTTTTACAGCCGAGGATATCGAAATACCTTCAATGAAATATTTTTGCGCTATAAAGAACAGGATCAATGCCGGCAGCATAATGAGAATCGTCGCAGCCATCAGCATGTTCCACTCGACATTATACATCCCTTTGAACATGGACAAGCCAAGGGCCAGCGTATACTTTTCATTGGAGTTCAGATAAATCAATGGTCCTTGGAAGTCGTTCCATACGCCCATAAAGGTGAAGATCGATACCGCGATTAACGGAGCCTTCGAGAGTGGAGCCATGATCCAAACGAAAATTTGCCAGCGGCTCGCCCCGTCTACAAATGCCGACTCATCGAGTTCGCGTGGAATACCGCGCATGAACTGACGAATCAGGAAAATGTTAAACGCCCCACCACCGAAGAATGCGGGCAGGATCAACGGCAAGAAGGAATTGGTCAACCCTACTTGCTTGAAGAGCAAAAACGTCGGGATCAATGTGACCTGGCTTGGCAGCATCATTGTAGCCAACAGGATCAGGAACAAGGTCTGTTTGCCACGGAAATTAAAGCGCGCGAATCCATAGGCGCTGAGAGCGCCTGTAAAGACGGTCCCTATCATCGTAGGAACGAGAATAATCAGCGTATTGCGTAAAAATAAAAAGAACGGAATTGCTGTAACTGCATTCGAATAGTTGGACCAGATCCATTTCTGTGGAAAGAATGAGTTGCCGAATACTTCAGCCGGTGTCTTCAATGATGTAGATACGGTCCACAGCAGCGGTACCAGTACAATGGCCGAGCCCGCGATCAGAATAAGAAGAGCGAGCCACTGGGATAGATTAATTTTTCTGAGTGAAGTTTGCATAGTAGGCCTCCCCCTTCCTTTTAGTCTCGATCATCGCCCTGGTAATACACCCAGAAGGACGAGCTGCGGATAACCAGAAGCGTGAATATTAAAATGATGATGAACAATATCCAGGAGAGTGCGGACGCATAGCCCATGTCGAATTCGATGAACGCTTTGTTATACAAATACAGATTGTAGAACAAGGTTGAATTGAGCGGACCGCCATTTGTCATAACGAACGCCTGGGTAAAGTACTGGAATCCACCGATAATCCCCATAATCAAATTGAAGAATATAGTCGGGGTAATCATCGGCATAGTGATGCTGAAGAAACGGCGGAAAATACCGGCCCCATCAAGCTCTCCGGCCTCATACAAGTCCTCGGGCACCCCTTGAAGACCCGATAGATAAATAATGATTGTGTTGCCGATTCCCCACAGACCCATAACAATCAGCGCACCAAGCGCATAGCTCGGATCTTGCAGCCAAGCCGGACCTTGAATGCCGAACCAACCTAAGGCCTCGTTCAGAATTCCGTATTCCGGGTTGAAGATCATAACCCACATCATCGAAGTGGCAACAGCTGGAATTACAGACGGCATAAAGTAAATAAGGCGGAAGAACTTCATTCCGCGTGAACGCATATTGAGCAGTACGGCAATCAGAATCGAAGCGACCTGGAATAACGGTACCGATACCAATGCAAAAATAAAAGTAACCTTCAGAGACTGATAGAACAGCGGATCATGGAAAATCGCTTTAAAATTGTCCAGTCCCACATATTGAATGGATTCAACGCCGGTGATAACATCCCACTTGCTGAAGGATAGGATCAGCGAAAAGATCATCGGCCCAAGCGTGAAGATGATAAGTCCCACTAGCCACGGAAGAATAAACAAGTACCCCGCCCGATCCGATTTGGTATTATTCATGACATCCTCCTTGATGGAAGCGGGCGAGGCGCCTTATCGACACCTCACCCGCAGCGATTTTTACTTAAGTTTAGAATCCGCAGTTTTCGCCGCTTCATCAAGCGCGCTCTTCACATCTACCTTGCCAACAAGAATTTTCTCAAGGGCTTGAGTGAATGCATCTTTGAAGATTGGACCGTTAGCAGAGCGCATGGTTACTGGCTTACGAGCAAAGCTCATCATTTCAATAACCGGCTTATCCTTCTCTTCAGTAGCCTTAACTTCTTCAAGTTCTGCTGTAGTTGCCGGCAATACTCGGCCGTCTATGGAACGAAGCTTCTGAGCATCGGTACCTGACAACCATTTCATCAGTTCGAAAGCTTCTTCTTTATGCTTCGTCTTGGAGTTCATTGCCCAACCTGCAGCAGCGATAATGCTTGCGCGGTCGCCGTTCGGACCTTTTGGAATCAGAGCGGAACCGTATTCAACATTCGATTTATCCAAGTCGGCTTTGATCCAACGTCCTGTAACCATCATAGCCAGCTTGTCGGTCATGAACATCGAGGAGTCTCCACCCATTGTTTCCGTGTCTTGCGGTGTTGGGGAAACTCTGTTCGGACCTGTCGACAGGTCTACATATTTCTGGATAGCATTTACTGTTTTTTCACTGTTCATGAAGCCTTCAGCTTTAGTGCCTTCTTCGTTGGCAATGTCAGTGCCATAGGCCCACAGATAAGTGTAGATCGGGTATTCCCAGGTTCCTGCATTATAGCCGAATTGCGTATACTTGCCGTTCTCTTGCTTGGTCAGCTTCTGTGCTGTCGCGATCAAATCATCCCAAGTCCATTCATCGCTAGGGTAAGCAATGCCGGCTTCATCAAAGATGCGTTTGTTAAACCAGAGTGCCAATGGGTTGAAGTCTTTAGGCAGGTAGTAAAGCTTGTCGTTGATGCGTTCCATGTCGATCAGGTCCTGCTGATACATATTCAGATCGAAGGAGCTGTCCTTAGCAACATAATCATCAAGCGGCTCAACTACACCTTTATCTACATAAGCATAGAAATCGCCTTCACCAATCAGGAATACGTCAGGAGCAGTACCACTAGCCAGCGAAGTCGTCAGCTTCGTTGCATAACCATCGCCAGGTACAGGCTCAAATTTAACTTCAATATTAGGATGAGAAGCATTAAATTCATCAGCCAGCTTCTGCTCGCTGGAGCTGCTGCTTACATCGCCCCAAGTCGTAAATGTAAGCTGTACTTTCTCTTTGCTGCCGCTATTACCAGCAGAGCTGTTGCCCGAATTTGCTGTGTTGCCGCCAGTGGAGCAAGCGGATAGGAGCAGAACGGAACTTAGCACTGCTGCAAGGGTAATCGACAATTTCTTTTTCATTTCAATGACCTCCCTAAATATTTGACTTTATGATTATTAAAAAACAACATTACCTTGGACGACCTGCAGTTCCCCGTTAACAAACAATTGTACCGGCTCGCTTGCAGTGTTTGTGATCGAGATCTGCTGAGGTGTGATGCTGATCTCCAGCAGTTTGCCTTGCCAATGCAATGGGAAGCTTAACTTCTCCCAGTGCTCTGGAAGCTTAGGTGCCAAATGCAGCTGACCATCCAGCATTCTTATTCCGGCAAAGCCCATGACAACACATTCCCAGATTCCGCCGAGCGAGGCGGCATGGATACCGGCATCCGACGAATGAATCTTCGGCCCCAGATCAATCTCGGCCGCTCTCTTAAAGAGATGATAAGCGAGTTCCTTGTCGCCGAAGTCACTGGCCAGAATCGAATGAGTCGAGAGCGACAGCGATGAATCATGCAGCGTCTTCTCTTCGTAATATTCGTAATTCGCCAGCTTCACTTCAGGTGTGAATTTATTTTCCAGCAAGAAGAACAGCATCATAATGTCCGCTTGCTTCGAAATTTGCATGTTGCCAACCTGATCCAGGTTGTAGTCATTAAATATACTGCCCACTTTTTCCTGATCCTTGTAAGGCGTCAGATCAATTATTTCTTTTTGCAAATAAGTATCATCCTGAGGAATAATCAGTTGCTCGTTGGGCTGCGGCAGGTAGATCAAATCCAGCTTGCTCTCCCATACCTTCCGTGCTTCCTGCAAGTTCAGCAATTCATCATAATGCTTGAACAGTTCAGGCTGCTCCATCTCCAGCCTGCTGTAATACTGCAAAGCCAGTTCGATATTGAAATGAGCCATATAATTCGTAAAGGCGTTGTTGTCTACATGCTCTTTGTATTCATCCGGACCAACAACTTCGTTAATTTCATAACGTCCTTCCGCTTCGTCCCATTCCAGGCGGCTTGCCCAGAATATCGCCGTATCGAAGATCATCTCGTAGCCGTAACGCTCCATGAAGTCTTCATCTCCGGTAGCCCGGTAGTAATGCCATACGGCATAAACGATGTCGGATGTAATATGCTGTTCGATAAATCCGGACCAGATCTTTGTCTGCTCGCCTGTCACAATATCAACTGCGCCCCATACCGGCGTTACTTCACCATCGGAAGGCCATGCGGCTTCCCACGGATACATCGCTCCGGCATAACCGTTTTCCTTCGCTTTGCGGCGTGCGCCTTCGAGGCCCAGATAACGGTATTCCAACAGCGAGCGTGCTGTTTTCGGATTGCTGTAAATATAGAAAGGCAGGATGAAAATTTCTGTATCCCAGAAGGAGTGGCCTTTGTAGCCTTCGCCGCTAAGACCTTTCGCCCCAATACCCATTCTCCGATCATGCGCCGGAGTCATAACTACGAGATGATACAGAGCAAAACGCAGTGCCAATAGATCAAAGGAATTCTTAGATACGATGTTGATTCCGTATTCATTCCATACCTTCGCCCAAGCGGCAGTATGATCCTGGAACAGTACATCATATCCTGCGGCATATACGCTCTTCAAGTCGCTAAGAGCATGCTCTCTCATCGCCGGCAAGCTGTAGTCTTGTGCGTAGGCTTGGTCGCGGCTTGTATGAACCGTTGCTACCTTCTCGAAGCTGAGGTTTTGTCCTTCCTGAAGCTCCACGCTGTATGCGACTGCCACTTTGCGGCGGTCGATCTCCATTGCCGGGCTGATCTCGATCTCTTGGCCATCCAATTTTAAGCGATGTGCAGCTCCGATGACAAAATCAACCTTGGATTCCGTCGTCGTCTGAATCAGCTCCAGATACTTCTTATCATAAATCCGTTTCTCACCTTCATGGAAATGCTGGCTTCCGCTATTGCTCACCTGTGCATTGATCCCTGATGCGATCGACAATTTAACCGGACCGTTCAATGATTTGATCTCCAGCTTCATTCCGATCAGATGCAAGCGATTCAGGGATACGAATCTGTGGAAAGTAAATTCCAGCTTCTTGCCCTCGGCATTGGTCCAGATGAAGGTACGAACCAGCTCCGCCTCACGCAAATTCAAGCTGCGGCTGTACTCCGTTACTTCTCCTTGCTCCAATGTGAATCTCTTGCCGTCAACTCGGATATCCAGACCGGTAACATCGGCCGCATTCGGCAGTTCACTCACTTCAAATTCATCAAAACGGTTAAAGGTGCCGTTCACGAACAAATTGCGCTTCTCTCCAACATAGGATTCTTCAGCAGCGGAACGAAGTCCCATATAGCCGTTGCCTAAAGCCATTACAGCTTCGCACTTTCCGAGCGCAAGAGTCTGGAAGTTCTCCTCCGATACTACCCAATCCGACGCTCCGTCCGGCAGTTTCTTGTTGTAATTTAGCATGGCTTAAATTTCCTTTCTACTCCTGATTCAATATCTTTAATTTTCTGCAAAAAATCCACATTATTCTGTAAGCGTTACCGAAATCGTTTTCGAACTTGAAAAAAAATTCGATCCCGATTCCGAAAACTTTTACACCTGTTAAACTTTTTGCAAAGGTTTTCGAAAACGTTTTCGAACTTATTATAAAGTCTTTATGGATTCTCTGTCAACTATTTTGAAGGGAAGAATTTTGTGATAGCCCGGCAAGCTATTCTCTAGCATCTTTACTACCAGCTCCAATGCGGCAAAACCGATGCCGGCAAAGTCCTGGCTAATCGTCGATAGCTTGGGGGTCGTATAGCTGGAGAGCACGATATCATCGAAGCCCATAATCGAAATATCCTCTGGAATGCGCAGTCCAATCTCTTTGCAGCGATTGATCATCCCGATTGCCATCAGATCACTGGCTACGAATACCGCTGTTAATTGCGGGTTGTTATTAATATATTCTTCCGTCAGCTGGTAAGCCTTCTCTTCGCTGAAGTCAGCCTCGATCACACGCGAATCAATAAACGGGAGTCCTGCGCCTTCCAATGCCTCACGATATCCCTGCTCGCGCTGTATACTAACCGTTGCATATTTATGCCCATTCACCAGACCAATCTCGCGATGCCCTTTGCTGATCAGGTATTGTACAGCCCGCCTTGACGCCAGCAGATTGTCCGTGATGACGGAGCCCGTATGCGGCCCTACTGTATGAGCATCGACGACGGTACAAGGAATATCGCTCTTGACCAGTTCTTCAAAATACGGGTCCGTCGTCCGCAGACCTGAAATGACGACCCCGGCTATTTTGTGATCCTTGCAGAATTGCCAATAGGAACGATCCTGCTGCTCTGAAAGGCTGCGGGTATAGATGACGACCTCATACCCGTATTGAGTAGCGGCGGCATACACTCCGCTCATAATCTGGAACATAACGCCGTCCTTACCGCTGGTCTGCTCGAAATTGGATATGATCAGTGCGATTGTCTTCGTGACTTTATGCTTGAGATTTTTCGCCAACATGTTGGGAGAATAGTTCAGCTCCTGCGCTGCTTTGAGAATCCTCTGCCTGGTTGTTTCACTTACATCGCTGTACCCGTTCAAGGTCTTGGAGACCGCCGAGATGGAAACATTAGCATGCTTGGCTACATCTTTAATAGATACCATGTTTTCTGCAATCCCATCCTTATTCAATTTTCATCACTTTCCTGTTTCATTTTCATTATAGCATATAGGTCAAAAGCAGGAAAAAGCCTGCAAAGCTGAATGTTCAACTTTACAAGCTTCATGGCTTTACTCCAGAAAAAACTGCATTGTTCGATCCGACGACTCCGGCAAATACTCATGTTTGAAGTCGGGATAAATAACAAGTCTCTTCTTCGTGCTCATCTTATTGTAGGCTGCAAATTGAGTGGATGGCGGGCAGATGGTATCTATTAACCCCACGCTCATCAATACCTCACCTTTTATACGTTCAGCCAGGAATTGAATATCTATATAGCCGAGCTTCTCAAATACTTCGTGCTCACGTTCATGCAGTGTATCATAATAGCGGAAATACGTTCGCAGTTCACCGTAAGCTTCCTGATCCAGATCCATGTCCCAGGTCCGCTTGTAATCACTAAGAAACGGGTAGATCGGCGCTAGCTTCTTCACCCTTGGCTCCAAAGCAGCGCATGCTATCGTAAGTCCGCCCCCCTGAGATCCGCCCGCTGCGTAAACCCGATCCGGGTCAACTTCAGGCAGCTTCATCGCTATCCCAGCAAGCTGTGCTGTGTCCAAAAAAATGTGGCGGAATAGCAGCTCATCCGGATGATCCTCCAAACCGCGGATAATATGTCCATGATGCGTATTCCCCTTCACCCTGCCAACATCCTCAGAGCTTCCCCCTTGACCGCGGCAATCCATGGCAAGTACAGAGAAACCTATCGAAGCATAAGCCAGCTTATCGCTCCAATCTCCGGCATGGCCAGAATAGCCATGGAACATGACTACCGCAGGATGAGGCTCTTTTGCTTGCTTAGGCCGCACATACTTCGCGTGAATTCTCGCTCCCTTCACACCAGTGAAATAAAGGTCAAAGCATTCTGCATTCGGTACTTGAAATCTGCTAGGTACAATCTCAATTTGCGGATCCACCGCACGCATCGCCGCCAAGGCTCGCTCCCAGTATTCATCAAAATCTGCCGGACGTGGATTGGTTCCTTGATAGGTTTTTAATTGCTCCAGTGGCATATCGATCATTGGCATATCTATTCTCCTCTTCCTACTAATCTTACGATATCAGTCACAGCATCGGCTTGCCCGATAAGGCTGTAAAGCCGACGGTCCACATGCCAACGACGAACCTCCCGTTCCCAGAATGACCGGTAACGGGAGATTTGAATTCTTTCTTTCGATCATGGTGTTTCGTCAATCGTAGAATCGAATTCCGGTCTGGCATAAGTCACTTGATCTGGTAACTTCCCTTCAGGTCGGCACCCATAACTTGTGCCGACAATACCGGGCTCTCATCTGTGCGGGCTACAAGGTTGCCCTATTGAATAGCGACCTCTGCTTTCGTTACAGTCAGTTTACCCTTTGCTTCTGTTCCCGTAGTAGGTCTCTTCATTTCCTTCATAAATCGCCTTAACTTCAATTAATCGGCTATCCGTCTCATCGGTTGTGCCGATTTCGATCGTGCATGGCAATGAATCTTTTCCATTTGCATCCGTCATCGCCGTCCCCACTGGAAGGCCATTTACTTCGAATTCGACCTGTCCACCGATCACCGATTGACCGTTCACATCCATCAGTTTGGCTTCCAACTGGACTTCATTGCCATATGCTCCCGAATTGTCTCTTACTTCGACATTCGTGCTATGAAACAACTGGAACGAAACGGTTTCACTCATAAGTTGACCGTAAGCGTTCTCGGCCCAGACGCTAAACGAATGATTTCCTTTCTCCGTCACGGCTGCTCCCGTTGTCCACGCTTCTCCATCCAGCTCCATCCGTGTAATCTTCCATTTTCCCGATTCATCTAGAAGGCGAACGGCAGGTGTCACTTCATCTGTATAGACTTGCCTTCCGCGATGGCTTCGATCTGGATCAAAGGCTTAAGGGCATATCCACTGCATGGAACGGAACAAACTCGGCCGCTTCTCGGTACCGATTCCGCCTCCCCATTCGATCCAGCCTCTTCTCCCCTTGCCGTCATTCTCATTCACAAGCAACGAGAAGCTCATCACATCTCCGTTTTTAGGCTGAATTGGCGTTAGCTCCGACCATGGAATCGCAAGCTTATAGATCGTTAGCTTTTGTCCTTCATCCCTTGTTACCGCTGCATCAGCATTGTGCACGAGGCCTGCCGGCAATCCTTCCATCGCCGTCCAGCGATAAACTTGCGGACCATGAGGGGAATCTGAAATGCCATATTCATACCAGCCCCCGCTCTCGCCCGAGATTCCTGGAGACAAGGCAAACTGAATGCTGTCATTATTCCAAATCTCAGCTCCAGAAGCTGCTGCCGCATGGACATTGTCCTTAATTTTTGCAGTAAGGTACAAATGATCCTGATCATAGTGAATCCAGGCTTCCCCGCTCACATCAATTGTGCCGCTATGACCGGAAAGTAGAACTGGCTTGCCCTGTGACAAATCGATTGTAGGCGCTAAAGCTTCGATTTCCGATTCGATGTGGTCATTAATCGCAATCGTCCCCCGGGTAACCGGATTAAAACTGAAATTTCCGTCATACACATATGGCTCCTGCTCTGCAAACTCGACGCGGATCGATGCAGACAGGTCCTCTCCTAGCGCGACCCTGCTGAGCGGAATGCTGAATTGCTGCTTACTGCCCGACTGTACGATCATATTGACATGCTCTTGACCGGACTGTTCTCCTACCCGCCAGGTTACACGGCTAACAGTAAGATCTGTAGCTTGCCTGAAGTTTTCCACATCTACATTTAGCATTTGACTGTATTGCCCATCATTTTGCTGCATCGCGGGTCTGACTGTAACCTTTTGCGGCACTCCGGTTAAGACCTCATGCTGCAGCTTGCCTATCCTGTTGCCTGCTTCATCCAACAAATGAATCGATACCGCGCGGAAACCTTCCCGTATTTCATCCACGGTTAGAGAGAGCACTTCCGGCTGCCCCTGCTCAGCTACAATCGAATAGCTGTTCCCCTCCATCTTCGCGGATAAAGCAAGCTGAGGAAGACTATCATTTTTCACCGTTACCGTGAACGTATGCGGGTCGCCTATTGCCGTTTGCTCTCCGGCAACTGCAAAAGTGTTATCTTTCACAATTCGAGTGATATTTCCTTTAATGTAAAAAGGTTCGCCGGTTATCGTCATATAGATCTTGCCGTTATGCGGGGTGTAAATTTCCGTGTTACCCATAAAGTCTGTAATTTCCAAGTTGCTCTCCGTTTTAATTACAGCTTGCACTTCACTCTGCGCCCAGACGACTCTGAGAGCTTCGCCGCCTTTCGTAAACAAATTACTTTTAATCGGGTAACCGAATTGCTCTGACTCCTCGAAGGTCGCGCCAGCAAGCTGTCTGCTCATTGCCGCATAGCTCACATAAGCTGGCTTCGGTGTATAAGCTCCCATCGGGTCATCCTTATACCGGACTAAACCGAAATTATCTTCATTGTAATCTGCTCTAATCCCATCGTTCATAAAATCATACCAGGACATTCGCTCTACTCCGAGGCCCAATCCCGTCACAAAGCCACGAGGTAAATAATTAGCCTGTGTCTTCTCATCGACGCCTTTAGCGGATTGGTGAGTTGGCGAACCAAATTCCGTTACCCATATCGGTACAAGCTTGCCATCATTGTATTGCTTAATTAAGGTTTTCAGGCCTTCCAATTTAACGAATACATTATCAGGATCATTCGGGTCCATATAGTTTTGAATGGACACGGCATCCAGGTATTTCAAACCAGCGTTTTTGTCCTCACCCTCACCTACGCCTTTTAGTACCCCTTCAATCCAGTCCAAGTCGATGCCACCTGAGACGATTCCGACTACCGGCACATCCGGATAGGCGGGTTTTACCCGATTATAGGTCTCCTTCAGCAGCTTGAAATAATAATCTGGCTGCGAATTAGCAGGACTATTGCCCCTTTTGCCGAATCCACCATTAAATTCATTGTAGACGTTAAAACCGATAAGCTGATCCTTGTACTTCTCCACGTAAGCCTTGGCATATTCAGCAAGTCCCTTTCTCCCCGCATCCGTGTAAGGTGTGCCGTTATTATCATAAAATGGGTTATTGAATGCCGCTACAAAGAGCAGCTTAAGATCATTCTCCGCAAGCTTCTGCATATAGTCATCTGGTGAAGGAGCAAAAGTATAGACTCCTTTTTGCTTCTCTATACTGCTCCATTCCACACCATCCCGGACGAAGGACGCGCCCATATAGCGGACCAGCTTGCTCAGTTCTTTGCTCCATCCGAAAGCCGTCCGGTTCAAATGCGTGCTGACACCAAACGGCGACTCGCCATTGCCCGGCGGCAAAGCCGAAGATATGGTCGCATAGGATGTTCGTCGGACCAGAGGTCTACTGCCTGGCTGTTCAGCAGAGACTTCAAGAGTAAAGTAACCCAGCTTGCTGAAAGGTACCGTTATGCGGGCTTCCCCTGCGTTCGTAGCCTTACTTCCCGAAGCAACCTGCGCACCATAAATATCATATGCGACCCAATTTACTGCCGGCCTGCTTGTTCTTATAACAAAATCGTTTGGTTCATGATCCAGAAATATATTGCCAAGTGCTGTTTGCTGAATTTTCAAATCCGGCAGCCAGTCTCCGATTTGAGCCGTCATCTGGTCTACCAGTAAAGTCGCCGTTAATGAAGTATTCTTAATATCAAAACGATCAAAAAGTATCGTTATAGCCATTGCTGGTTTTTGCCATACCCCGTCATTGGCGCCGTTCCAGTAAGTAAATGATTTTGATCCCATTTCACTGACAGCCACCTGCTGCCAATCCGCTGTATTTTGCAATTCAATCCGCTGCTGGAACGTCTGCCCTGTCGAATCTGTCGTTCGTATGCGCAATGATTTCAGATCCGAGGTCTTAACCCAGAATTTCAATTGTTCAATGTCTAGCTCATCCACTTCTTTTTTTATAGAAGCATATGGTGAACCCGTGGGCCTTTGACTGAAATCTGCTTTTATTTGTCCCATATAGTTTCCTGCATAGCTCTCGGCTGATTCGACTACATTGAAGCTCCCTTTTACTTCAGGTGCATCACCGTAAGCAAAGAGCCAGTTATCACTCTCTTGTTCAAAGTCACTGATTAAGTAGTTAAGATCATCTGCTGCAAAAGCCATTTTTCCCGCCATCTCCTCCGAAAAAGCCTGGACAGGACCGTTGAGCAAAGACATTTGGGTCACTAAAAGCAATACGATAACGAACGATATCCTCTTCATATAGATGAAACTCCTCCTCTATTTCATATTTTTCATAATAGGTCTGAGTAATTGAGTTCATCAGCAGCTGTTCATCCTTTGACGGCAGAGCTTGCAAAACCTTGAATAATATACTTTTGACCGAGGAAGAAGACGATTAATAGTGGTACGACTCCCGCTGTAGCGGCGGCCATCATCAGATTGTAATCCACACCGGCTTCCAGCATGAAGTTCTGCATACCGAGCGGAACCGTATAAAGTTTCTTATCTAGCAAAAATATCAGCGCGTTCTCATAATCGTTCCAGGTCCAGGTGAAATCAATAATAGCGAAGGTCGCCAGCACCGGTTTGGAGAGCGGCAGGAATAATTGAAAGAAAATCCGGAAGTGACCGGCTCCATCGATGAAAGCCGCTTCAGAAATCTCATGCGGAATGCTCATGAAAAATTGCCGGATCATGAAAACGCCGAACACGGTGAACAAACCTGGAAGAATAAGCGCCCAATGGGTATTGTAAATTTTCATCCAATCAAACATAATAAATTTCGGTACAAAAAGGACTTGCGGCGGTATCATCATCAAACATAGATAGAGCAAAAAGATGCTGTCCCTTCCCTTAAACGGAATACGGCTAAAGCCATAGGCTGCAAAAGCAGCCAGCAAAGGTGCACCAATTAGCAAAATCAAAGATATCTTCAGGGAATTGAAATAAAAAAGGGCAAATCCGTCTCCGGTCATCCATACCTTGAAGTGGTTGGTCCATACAGGATCGAGCGGGACCCACTGAATTGGATAAGTGAAGACATCCTTTGGCTTCTTGAACGAGGTGCTGATCATCCAGATCATTGGCGATAGCAGCAGCAAACTGGCCAATGCCATGATGATCGTATTGAAGCTCTTAAGCAACCGTTCTCTGATCATTCTCTTACTTCTCGTATCCATAGCGCGTCTTCTCCTCTGTTAATAATGGACCCATTTTTTCTGACCAACCCACTGAATCAGCGTAATACAAAGGATGATCAGGAACATGGTCCACGAGACTGCCGACGCATAGCCCATCTCATAAAAGTTGAAGGCTTTTTTATAGGCGAAAATAGAGAACACCGTTGTACTATTGCCTGGTCCTCCTTGGGTAATCGCATAGATCATGCCAAAACTTTTGATGGAGCCGATAAAACCGGTGATCATCAAGAAAAAGGTCGTCGGACTTACCAATGGAAATATAATTAAGCGCAGCAGTTGCCCAAATGTTGCTCCATCCATCCTGGCAGCTTCCAGCTGTTCGGATGATAATTCTTGCAGGGCGGCCAAATAAATGATCATATTGTAGCCAATGCCGCCCGCAGTCATCATGATCAACACCGCGTACATTGCCGTATCCGGGGAAGCGAACCAAAGCGGAGGCTCGGATATGCCAATGGATCGAAGGAAAGCATTGACCGGACCATTAGTAGGCTGGAATAGCACCATCCAGACAAATGCAATAGCTATACCGCTGGTGAAATACGGAGCAAAAAAGAAAGCCCGCAATGTCTTCTGGAAATAGGTGCGATTATTGAGCATGACGGCAATCAAAAATCCAAGCATAATAGAAATCGGTACAGGGATTAACACCAGCAAGGTGTTCTTGACCGAGACAGCAAACAAATCATCTCTCACCATCATTCTGAAATTATCCAATCCAATAAAGCGCGGGGGTTGCCCGCTAGCGAATATCCAATCCGTAAACATTAAATAAAAGGAGAACAGGGCCGGAACGAGCATAAACACCGTCATTCCTATTAAATTAGGCGCGATAAACACATAGCCTACTAGCCTCTGCCGCTTCATCCAGCTCACGATCAGTCACCGCCTTTCTCTCTATTCATGTATCTTGCAGTTTGCGGCCACAGAGAGGTGCGGCATCAAATCTACCACCCCTCTCTATCCTGGCAGCGCTATTTAGATAGCGCTTTCAAATTCTCGTTATGCACCCGTGCTAATTCCTTCGCACCTTCCTCTGGCGTCAGCTTCTGGGTGAATACCTTATCATAGATGGCCTGCTGCTCGGTTCCTGTCTTCCGGTCAAGACGACTCAGGCCAAGCGGCAAATCCCCGAACATGACCCGCTTAATGGAGTCCAGGTCATAAGTATCCTCCACGCCCTTGAACATAAGGGCAACAGCCTCATCGACAGGAAAGTCCTTGGAGGATGGTACTCTTCCGCCTGCCGCCATCGGCAGCATGCCCTCATCCGCATACCATTTAATAAATTTCCAGGCAGCTTCCTGATGCTTGGTGCTAGGATTAATTGAAATCACATCGCCCAAGCCACCGGCGTTAATATAGTCCGCCTGATCCTTATTTACTTTGGGAGCCGGGGCAGCCGCTACTTTGTCCGCGGAAATTCTTGAATATTATTCGTCGTCCGAAAGATTTGGTTTGTAGAGAATAGCATCGCCGCTTCTCCCTTTACAAACATTTGGTCCAAAGCAGGTTTTGATGTGATCTGCTCCGTATGAGGCATCAAGCTCTTATCGGTAAACATCATGTCCGAATAAATCTGAAGCGTCTTGACCGTCATCGGGTTGTCAAAAGCGGAAGTTCCATCGGCCTTTGTCAGCTGCAAGCTTTGCTTCTGCAGGGAGCCGTTGATAGGCACATTGAAGTAATAATCACTTTGCGCCAATCCCCAGACATGGTCAGACTTGAGCTTGGCTGCATAATCTCTGAACTCATCCAGCCCCCACTCTGTCGGAATCGACAGCCCCTTGGCATCGAGCATATCCTTGTTCAGCCATACAAAAGACAAGCCTTTCTGGGTAGGCAGACCGTAATACTTGTCATCCACCTTCCATAGCGCAGCGCCTTCCCCCATTTTTGCGTCCACGTCATAGTCGGAGAATTGGCTCAGATCAAGGGCATTGCCCGCTTTAATCCGCTTTTCATAAAGGCTGTAGTCATAGTTCACGTACATGTCCACCGGCTGGCTAGAGATGAGCGCCGTATCCAGCTTCAGGTTACCCGCATCATCATTGACAAACCGCACATACTCTACCTGAATGTCCGGATTTTGCTTATTCCAGTTGTCTACAACCTCCTGAGGCCCATTCTCGGATGGTACCGCGCCCCACAAAGTAAGCTTAATCGGGTCACTATTAGCCGTACTTGCCCCAGGGGAAGTCGTTCCCTCCTTTTGATTGCTGTCCCCTTTTCCACCACAGCCAGCAAGTGCCAGCGGCAATGCTACAAGCAGCGCCAGCCCAGCAATCATCCATCTTCTGTTTCTCATCTTACCTGCAACCTCCCTTAAATCGGATGTTTGATTCACCCCAACTATACCAAGCTGCCCATGATCTCATAAGGGTTGAAACTTGCAGATGAATAGTACAAAACTTAGAAGTTATTCTCCCGCCTGAAGGAGCTGGGCGTTTGCCCAACCACGCGCTTGAATACCTTAATAAAATAGGCGTTATCCGAAAATCCCGTTTGATAGGCGATCTCCTCCACATTTAGCTTGGAATGCAACAGCAATCGCTTTGCCTGCTCAATTCGGATGTTTTGCAGATAGGCGATTGGCGTCAGTCCGGTCTTTTTGCCAAACACGGTGCTCAAATAATCTACGTTTATGGATACCAGCCTGGCTAAATCGGCGACCTTGATATTCTCTCTGAAATGCTCCAGCATATATTGAATCACCCGATTTACCTCCGGATGGTCTGTATAACTAATCTTTTCCTCCTTCATCTGGCGAATCTGCTTGTGTATTGCCTGTTGTATATAGATAAGCAGCGAATCATGGCTGGCGGCGGAGTTGACTTCCCCTCTGTCCTCCGATTTCCGTCCTGCCAGCATGGCAAGCATATGAAGGAGATGCGAAGCCAGCATTTTTACTTCCACATGAGAAAAAGCCGAGATTTCCATACTGCCCCACATCAGAGCTATAACCTCGGCGCATTTGTGTGCGTCGCGTTCTTCAAAGCAGCGGATCAGCTCAGCTTCCAGCTCTGCAATAGCAGGCAGCTCGTGCCGTACCTTTACCGCACCCGTCTTCCCCCCGTACCAGTCTGCATTCAATTGATTCAATGCTGAACGCCAATCCTGGGACAGCCCGGTTAAGCTGCTGCCGGTCACCATCCCTATGGAGCAATTCTGCTCCTCTCTGCTTACATGCTCTGTCCTCTTCGGAGAGCGCCAGCAGAAGAAAGTCGTCTGCCCCCTCTCATAGAAGGATTGAACCAGAAGATACTCCTCTGTCTGGATACTAGCCAGATCCTCATTAGCTGGAGCTGCTCCGCTCAACACAGTAAAAATATCCAGGGTTAAACTGCGGAATTTCTCCGTTGCCGCAATCGCCCCCACTTGATCATTGCCGTCAGATGCAGCTGTCCCACAAATGCCTGACCAGATGCGGTGATAATAAGGATACAGCGCCTCTCCAGCGATCGTAAATTCCTCAAGCAATTCTCTCTTGATCCGCGCCAGATTCTCCAACAGAACATCATCATTTAAGGACAACTTCAACAGATAGTTGAAAGCTCCATATTGAAGGGCATCCCGGGCATAATCAAAGTGGCTTAATGCCGTCAGCATAATAAATCGGCTGCGAATTCCCGCCTTCCTCGTTTCCTTCAATAATTCAATCCCGTCCATCCCCGGCATAGCAATATCCGCAATCACAACATCAGGCTTAAGCTTCAGAATAGCCGCCAAGGCTTCCTTGCCGTTCCCTGCCTCTCCTACAACGCTAAATCCATGGCGTGCCCAGTCCACCATATCCCGAATCGCCTCGCGGACAAACACCTCATCTTCCACCAGTAAAATCGTCCACATGCTCATTGCCTCCTTCCTGTGTATAAGGCGTAGCAATCAGCAAAGGCAGCCGGAGTCGAACCAGGGTCCCTTCCGCCCCAGTTATAAATTCCATAGAACCCTCCCGCTTAAAAAGCAATTGCAGCCTTTCTTTCAAATTGCTCAAACCGATGCCGTGGTCGCTTCGTCTTCCCGCCCTAAGCGCAGCTGCCTCCATGCCGATGCCATTATCCTCTACCTCAAGAACCAGATCATCTCGCTCTGCTCGAACCCTTACCCAGATCGTGCCGCAACCTCCGGCCCCATCAAAGCCATGAGCAATGGAATTCTCCACTAGAGGCTGAAGGCTTAGCTTGGGAACCAAAGCGTGCTCAACTGATTCATCCATTTCATATAAAATGGTGAAGTGGTCCCGAAAGCGAAAGGCTTGAATAGATTCATAGGAACGCAGCAGCTTTATTTCCTTATTCAGAGGGATCAGCTCGATTTCCGAGTTGAGACTTGCTTCCAGTATTAACCCTAAAGACGTACAGATGCCTGCGATTGCTTCCTGCTGCTCCCTTCTGGCAATCCATTTGACGGTATTCAAGGTATTCAACAGAAAATGCGGGTTCATTTGCGAGAGTAGCATCTGGAAGCGAACAGCCTGCTTCTGCCGTTCCTCCAGCTTGAGCTTATTTATAAGCGCCAGGACATCGTCAATCATTCGGTTGAAGCTTTCGCCAAGGAAGCGCACCTCATCTGCTGCTCCCCTGCCGATGGAAATTTTAACATTCAGCCTCTTGTCCGACGCTTCCTCCATACTCCGTTTCAGCACATTTAGCGGCTCTGTCATACGGGCGGACAAAATGATCGTTACCAACACGAAAGCGAAAACCAGTATGGTCAAGAATACAAAAACAATAAATCTTAATTGCCGAATCTCCTGCTGCACCTCGCTTAGCGGCATTTGGCTGACCACATACCAATCCAGATCCTCCAGATAGCTGTAATTGACCAAGGACAAGGAGGTTTTATCCTCATAGTGCCCTTCCTGTGCTTGCAAAGACATAATTCTATGCATCATATCCGTACTGAAAGCTGTTTTTTCGCTTTGCAGAATGGTCTCTCCTTGCCCGGTAAAAATGGTCAAATCCTGATTCACCGGGCTGTCTCTCAAGGTGCTGCGAAACCATTCCTGTATGTTTATGCTGATCCGGGCCAGCCCGAAGTTTCCTCTCAATGGGTCATCCAGAATAGTGTAAATACTCAATAGCTTGCTTCCCTGGCTGCCCCTTACATCGTTCAAATCATCCGCCACCCAGCGGTAGGGATGAGTGCTGGTTTGCAGCATACTCTGCCAACTCTGCAAATCGTCCAAATCATTAGTCAACTGACTATTGGGAGCATATGAGGTGTATACGTTGCCCTTAAGATCGATGAATCGAAAATACAGCTCCGTCTGATGGAAGAAAAAGCTGTTGTTGATTCCGGACATTTTGCTCTCGATCACTTTTTTTCGTTCAAGAGGATCATACTTGTCCGGCTCGTGCATAATCTGAACCAGACTCTCATCTTGACTCAGCATAATATTCGCCTTGTAAGCAAAAGCCATCATATCACTCAACGACATATGAACCTGCTGCATACGCTCAGACATCCGATCCATCATATCCTTCTGACGAATCGATTCAAAATGCTGGAACAAATAATAAATGGCAATACACAAAGGAATCATTAGAAGGACGATATAAGCCATGATAAGCCTGTGTTTCAAGGTGTTCGGAAGCAAATTACGCCAGTTAAGCATCATGCAGGAGCCCCCCCAAAACGTAGGTTAAATGTTCTTAAGGCACAAAAACAATGAAGGCAAACATACGGTTCAATCCAAAAGAATTGGCCGGTTCTTTGAGTAGGCAAAAAAACCTCTTGAACAGAGGTTTTTTTGCCTAAAGCATAACAGCTTTGGTTCTTTATTCAACCGATTATATCACGCATAAAAACGAAGCTAATAGAAATAAAACTTATTGTTTTATATAACAATTCTTAGCGGAGACAGCTTGAAAAATCAGATGATTCCAAACAGTATAAATCCTATGGTATTAATCGCAAGATTAGCAAACATATGGACCATCCAAGAGGTATAAATGTTGCCATTACGCTCATTCAGCCAGTTAAACAATAAGCCCGCTATTACCAGGGATACAATTAACAAAAGGAACAGCCCCATCGAAAACCAGCTTGTCATAATTGCAATATGATATACAGCAAAAGCTCCCGCACTGAACAGATAAGCAAACCTCCGTCCTGCCAGCTCCTTCAGCGTGAAAAAGGCAAAGCCGCGAAAGAAAAACTCCTCCAGCAGTGAATTCACGATCGATATGTACAGGGCTACAAACACAAAATTACTTGCATTCACCCCCATATTCTTCTGCAAGGCCCCCGTTACGTGGGTGAAGTCAAATAAAGGACCCACTAGAAAATATCCGCTGAGTATAAAGGTAAATACGCCGAATCCCAGTAAAAGAGACTTCAGGAACCCCTTTTTTTCAAAGGCGAACAACCTTCGGAACGGTACCCCTCCAGCTATCCTGGCGTAGCTAATCGGCAGTGTCAGAAAAAGGATGATTTTGATGACTGATTTGACTGCGTAATCCGGACGGATTACAGCATCTACCAAACTCATGGCAAGACAGCTTAGGATAATGATGGCAATAAGTGAAACTGTTTTCCTGCTTGATTTCATAAAAGAATCTCCTTTAAGCAGCTTTTGCGATTCGATTTCGATATATTAGACTTCTATACTTGCCTCTTAATGACCTTCGCAAAAAAAGAAAACGCCCCTGTGTTATCAAAACATCAGAAGCGATTTCTTTATTTATAAGCTTTATGATACATAGCGGGCCAGCGCTGCTTGATACGTACTCTTTGGCCGCAGTCCAATCAGTTTATCCATAGGTTCACCGTTATGAAACATGATCACCGTCGGCATGGACATGATCCCAAACTGAGCAGCAAGCTCCGGCGATTCGTCACAATCTACCTGATAAATATCCAGGTACCCCGCTTCCTCTTGACTTAGCTCCTCCAAAATGGGCAGCAGTGCTTTGCAGGGTGGACACCAGCTGGCTCCAAATTCAACAAGCGTGACTCCATCCTGTTTAATCGCATTTTGGAAGCTTGCTCCATCTATCCGTTGTAAACTCATCTTCATTCCTCCATTTCATCCCGTTGTCGTTCATCCAGAATCGATTGCATGCGCTCCTCCAGATTCATCTTGATATGATTCAGTTGGTTTATTCGCGCATCAATCTCTGCGATTTTTTGGCGGAAGATCGGAAAAACCTCTGTGCAAAACGCCTCTTTATTTTTCATGACGCAATGCAGGAAACCTGCAATCTGCTCGGTCGTCAATCCAAGATTTAGATATAACTGGATCGTGCGCACCTGTTCTTCTGCGAATATGGAATAATCCCGGTAGCCGCTCTCGTCTCGAGCAGGCTTAAGCAATCCTTGCTGCTCATAATATCGCAGTGAACGGACGCTGACACCGGTACGGGCTGCAAGTTCTCCGATTTTCATGCTATCTGGCCTCCTAGATGAACGATTCGATTTCATTGTAAACCCTGACAGTAGTGTCAAGGTCAAGGGGATTTTGACTATTTTAAATTTCTATTATTAGAAATAAATTATGGTTATCTTCTTGTCCGCGATCTTCCCTTTGGGCTTTTCCCCCATTGGGGCCAGCGATACGGCGGCACATGCTGAAGCATCGTATGGAACACCCTTCCCCACTGCTCTTCATTCAGTCTACCGATGGGATATTCCCGACTCACCCTCAATTCTCTGGCCAGCTTCGCAATCTGGGGAGGGGTAAACACACCTGATAGAGCGGCAAATAACGGTAACCGCGGATCTCGCAGTCCATATGCTGCCAACGATGTAAACTTCGGCTGATGCTGTGTAAGAACAATAGGCTCCTCCCTTCGCTCGATGAGCAGGATGGCGGAATCCACTTGCGGGGGCGGTGCAAAATGATGAGGCGAAACCGTCCGCACAAGTCGGATATCATATTGCATCCTCCAGCTCAAAATGCGCGGATCTGTAACAGGGATTGCTGTAAATCGTTGGGCTGCCCCCTTCTCCACAAGCAGTACGGCTCGCTGCAGCGGAACGGCGGGTTGATCCAATAACCTCCCCATAATCGGAGTAGTTATTGAATAAGGGATATTGGCGACGACAGTAAAAGGACTTCCTGGGAGAGAGACCTTCAGAAAATCAGATTGCTTGATACGAATGTTGCTTCTATCCTGCATCTTGCTGAAGAGTCTGTCAATTAACGCTGGATCTGTCTCGATGGCGAGTACATGTGCCGCTTTCTCTGCAAGCGGATAGGTTAATGCTCCCGTCCCCGCCCCGATATCAAGCACGGTATCGGTAGGGCGAATCCGGGCCAATGTGATCATATCATGAATCAGCCGTTTGCTGATTAATAGATGTTGTGCGGAAAAGTTGGATTCTTTCTTCCACTTACTACAATAATTTTCATTATTTTTGGACACCAAAAAGCACCTCATTCATTCGTATAGTAATGAAAAAGGCACAGCACAAATAATCCTGCGCATTTCATAAGAAAATGCCTGGATTTAGATGTTCTGTACCTTCATTAACGAATACGTATGAATGCGATGCAATACATGTAAGGACAATCCTCCCTTATATGAAACGGATCCTATTACAAGCAACAGTATAGCATAGCCCCTCCGCTGATCGCATGGGGAATCTTCAATATAACGATTCTTTACCAGCAGCAGACTTATGAACAAACCTCTCAACAGGTTTGTTCATAAGTCTTAAATGACTCTATTCGTACACCCGTATCTCTATAATCTCTGCCCGGGGGCAACCGTTGGTTGCATCCACCACCAAGCGGAGCCGTTCCGAGGAAAGCGATCGATCCAGTGTATGCACTGCTCTACGCTTCCGGTTATTTCGGCCTTCGGCGATGGTGACCCACTCCCCATTTATATAGCTCTGCAATCGATAATCCTTGACCAATTCCGGAATCGCCTCAAACGGTGTGCGGTGATGATGCAGATTGATCAGATCCTCATTCACATCATCGTTAAAGGTAAGATGTACCGTGCGAATGCTGACCGAGGCTGGCCAGCTTAACTCCAGCCACTCCGGCGAGTCTTCCCGCAGCGAGGCGGATGACCACAGATGCGTCCCCGCATAGGGCCGATGATAACCGTCGATCACCTTATCGGGCGCAAAAGCATGTGTCGGCGAGAGCAGACGGAAGCAGATGGACTTGCGGACAAACGGGCGCATATTCCACTGCACAACGGGCTGAGCTGGCTGTTGATCGCCAAATTCCGGAGAAACGATAGGCTGCGGGCCTTTCTCGAACACAAGCACCCCGGATTGCGGCTCATCAGACAGATGCAAGGCAATCCGCTCATTTGCTTTAATGATAAGAAAAGCGTTCTGTGGAGCGTCCGGCTTCCATTGTAAAAGCAGCTTAGCCCACTGCCCCACTCCCTTGCTGATCGGAATCGAAGCCGCCGTCCGCAGGGTATGCGGGACATAGTTCTCACCGCGTCCGGTATCCCATAGCTCCACCTCCAGCCTTGTGTCCTCCGCCGCATCGATGAGTAATTCAAGCCCCGTCAGCTCTGGATCGACAGGCAAGAGCAAGCCGATATCGGAAGCTAATCGACAGGATTCAACCGACTTTTGCACAGCTAGCTGCGTCAACGTGCTGGAAGCCGTTGTTTTTGCGTTCCGTGCCAAATCGCCAGGATCCTCATTGCGGAAACCGATGATGGACGCCCCCTGGCGAAGCAGGGTTTGCTGAAGTTCCCGCATATGCGTTTGGTAGAGCTCGCGCGGTAAGATTCCCTTAGCCGCACATAAAGCTGCCCCGGTGCCGGCGGCTTCACCAATTACGGCGCATGTCGCCATGACACGGGTCGTCCCAAACGCCACATGCGATGCGCTGATGTCACGTCCGGCCATCATCAAGTTGTTCACATTGGCGGAGTACAGGGAACGGAACGGAATAGAATAGACCCCATCCGCATGCAAATGCTTCGAGCCGCTTTCCGTGGAATACATCCCTTGCGGAGGATGCAAATCAATTGACCATCCGCCGAAGGCAACGCCATCTTCGAACTGGCGCTGATCCACAATATCGTTTTGGTTAAGCACATAATCGCCAAGGAAACGGCGGTACTCCCGTTTGCCCGGAATCGAGCCTACCCACTCCAGCGTCATATTGTTGGCATCAAATTTGCCGGAATTTTTAATATAGTCCCAGATGCCATAAATCACCGCCCACAATTCGTCGCGAATCCGCTCATTATCGTGAACCGTATCCATTTCCCCGCCCCACTCGATCCACCAATAAGCGCATCCGTTATCGCCGCTGCGAATAACACGCTTCAATGGAATGGTCGTCTTCGTGATATCCTTTGCAAAGCTTGGCGGTATAAACTTTACCGGTTGTCCCGCATCCTTCGTATAGAAGAACATCGTACTTCCCAGCGTGATGTCATCTGCAACCTGCGGTGCCCAAGCCTCGTTATACTCCTCCTTCGCCTCACAGCCAATGCGATACTTGGCCCCGGCCAGGAAACCGATCAGCCCATCGCCCGTACAATCCAGGAACATACCGCTTTCAAAACGAATACGACGCTCAGAGCCCATCATCCAACCGGTTACAGAACGGATAATCCTGCTGTCCGCATCACCTTCGGCCTCCACTTCATGGACATCGGTATTCAAAAATAAGCGGATATTAGGCTCCGCACGTACCGTTTCCAGCACAATCATATCCCAAATATACGGGTTCCCATCGATATTCCGATATTGGTTCTCAAGGAACAGCTCGCCCATGATGCCGGTCTCTCGTGCATAACGATTTGTTCCGTGAGCGGTAGCTCCGCACACCCAGACTCGTACCTCGCTGCTTGAATTTCCGCCTAGTACCGGACGATTCTGAATCAATGACACCGTCCTGCCCAAACGGGCTGCGGCAACAGCAGCGCTCACTCCGGCCAGGCCGCCGCCAATCACTGTAATATCCGACTTGATAACTTCCTTTCTCATGATTGAACCTCTCCTTAAGGTCGTATTCAATATCCTTGATTTCATCTTATAATGAACACTTCCTTAAATACATGCATCATGTTACGATTAAATATATACTTTATTTCACATAGAATGGTGATGAAATGAGAAGTGACTTTACGATCCGCCTGGTAACGCATCTGTATTGGATTAAAAAAGAAGCATTTGCTCTCGAACGGGATATCTATTCTTACTGGACGATATTTGCGGTGGAAGACGGCAGGTTTATTTACCGCATAGGAGATCGGCAGGGCGAAGCCGGACTTGGCAGCCTGGTGGCCTGCCCTCCGAACACCTGGTTTCATAGAAAAACCCTTGAACCCTTAAGCTTTCACTTTATTCATTTCGCATGGAATACAGAGCCCTCTCTGGAAGAAATACAGTCGTTAAGCGGTGCTCTGAAAATCACCGACATCGAGCGGCTGCGTTCCAATTATCTCTACCTGCGGATGCTGGCATTGGAACAGGATAAAACCGCTATGGAGCGAAAACAGCATCTGGTAAGCGATATATGGCGTTTATACGAACTGGAGACGAATATGCCACGGGAAATAGGGTTAAATGGCATGCTGGCAGATGTGGAGATGCGAACGGCTGCCCAATTTATCATCAACAATGCATTTGGCCCGATCGATTTAAAGAGTCTGGCGCTCTCGCTGCAGCTTACCCCGGTACAGTTGACCAGACGCTTTCGCGCAGCTTACGGAATGACTCCCTCTGAATATACAACCCGGCTCCGGCTGGACAGAGCCAGTAAATTACTGTTAGAAACAGAGCTTAGCATCGACAAAATCGCGCAGCTCTGCGGATATGAGAACGGCTTCTACTTGAGCCGCATCTTCCGGAGCAAACGGGGAATGCCTCCCTCACAATATCGCAGCATGCCTCGTGTCTAGCTGCTTCTCTACCATGATCCCCATAAAAAAGGCTTGTAGAGTTGTTGGTTCAACTCTACAAGCGCCCATGCTTAATTTGATTTCTGTACCGGTTTTCAGTTGCTCTAAAGGCATATCAACAATCGGCAATAGCGATTCTCCTCGCTACAGAACCGTGACGACGGATACATTAAAGTTATTTCCTGCGGTGCCCGTCTTCATGATTCTTAATATATGTGTAGTAGTATCAAAAGTATAGTCCGCTCCCGGAATCAAAGAAACTCCGTTCAACTTCACATCCGATAAATCAGAGAGCCCCGTGTATACGTCCAATTCCTCAAAAGGATGATCAAAGCTCATATTAAGTGTCTTGGAGCCGGCGTCCCAATGCATGGACTTAAGGTTAATATTCTGATAGGAATGTCTGGTGTCCGTTCCTATTAGAATCGGGTAGACTCCCCCATAACTCTCCTCCAGCTGGTTGAACAGGATTTGCCCCCAAGCCTGGGATTCGCCCATACCGGCATAACCCAGCTCATTTCGGATAACGAGCGCATCCTCTGTATCCCATTGCGGAAGCTGCAAGAAATAACTCAAGGCGCTTAGCGCGTTTGGGCTCTGCTTGTCGCTATATCCCAAATAAGTTTTGGTAGTGTAGTAGCCCTTATTATTATTGGCATTTATGTCCTGCAAATGAGACTCATAGTTCGCCGCTTTGGGATCGTCCATTCCTTTGAATTTCCTTATGCCAAAAATCGCATTCCCCAGCCCATCATTGTCATTAGCAAACAATCCGGAAGCTTCCGCAGGCAGCAGGTCATATACATATTGAGCGATCTGCGCATAAGTTTTTCCTTCTATAGTTGTTGTATTGTCCAGATCGGCCATAACGGATAATCCATAAAGAAGCGGCCCCAGCTCGCCCCAATATAACGAACCGTTCGACTTGTCTTCATAGGACGTCCAGTTATGTTCCCCGTAATTCATTAAATTCCGATAATAAATACCGAACGCCTGATTTAATACTTCCCTTGCATCGTTATCCGCTGGATGGCTGCTGCACCATGAGGCCAAGCCCATGATCGGGTAGCCGTAATTCATAAGCCTGCCAAACAAGTAATTATCATACTTGGTTGAATTATATGCTGTCGGTTCATAGCTGTCAGCGGTTCCTCCCAGCATATGAGAACCAAATCTTATTTTTTCAAGATATTCGCTCCAGGTCTCACCCTCAGCAATCGTTCCGTTGTATTTAAAGTAAGAACTGCCGTTGGACTGCAAAATCCCCTCGAATCGGTCCGGATTGTTCTTCGCAAGGTCTTCTCCCCTCACAAAGCCTTTTCCGTCATCATAGAGCAGCCAGGCATCGCTTCCCCACTGCTTGACAGAGCCAAAAAATTCGGCGTCCCCGATGCCGTCGTCGCTCAATGCTTTTACAATCAAGCGCGGATTGCTTATTGAACCGCCAGTAGGCGTAATGGAGCCCTCAATCTCGGCCACACCTCCATGAATGCGGACCTTAAAATACACATGGACATTGTTTTCATCTTTAGTGAACTCCACGACCATTGTATTGGTATCTTCATCAAAGGCAACCGATCGGGTCGTCGGATTGGCAATTTCCACGGGAGTCAAACCATCATAGCCATAAGCAAAGCGAAGGGCTCCCAACGGACCGGAACCATAAGTACTCTCCGCAAACGTTAATCGAGGAACAGATAGATCCCCCGTTACAAAATACAGACCGTTATCAAACTTTAGCTGCGGATCCACAAACACACTTGGACCCTGTCCGTACCTGAAATCAGCCCATCTGTGAGTTGGCAGGCCTCTTGGCATGCTCTCCTTCACGAAATCAACCAGATTTTGCGCCGTATCCTGTGCATAGGTTTCGGGCAAGGTCTGCAAGCTCAGCAATATCTCGGAGGAATCCGTACTCCATCTCATACTGCTCTCAATATAACCTCTGGTTTCCGTATTTCTGTAGTCTCCTAATTGAGGATCATAATAAATTCTCTGCCCCCTCTCCTGAGGCTTGACGGCATAGCTGGCTACATTCCTGACCTCCGCCTGATTCGACCGCGCGAGGGTGTCCCCGTTTGAATCGCAGACATCAACAAGGTAGACATATGTTTTTTCTGCTTCAAGAGAACTTACGTAGGACAACGTATTTACATCTGTAATTGTGGCATCAAGGTAATAAGGATGCATTTGGGGCAGATATTGAAAGTTTTTGTTCCAATCTCCCCCCGTGTAATATCTAAGGCCCGGATATGTCTTGGGGAACTTATAGATTTTATAAGCCCCGAAATCGTCCCCCTCATACTTCACCCAGTTAATCGTGGCTTGGCTGGAAGCGGGAGCACCCGCAGACAGGGGAAATTCAGGGTAAGGAACCACATTAATATCAAACCATATCCCCAGATCCGGCAAAAAGGTGCCATCCGCCTTAATAGGACGCAGGTAGATTCTGCTTGTCCCAAGCTCCTCCTGACCTGTAAAGCTGAACATAAACCTTCCTGTACCTCCGGTTTCAATCCCGGAATAGTCTGGTGCAGCCGGTCTGCTGAACGTAAGCCAATTATTGTAGCCGGTAAATATAGAGCTTGTCTCATATGAATAACTGGCGTCCGTATTGGCCAAGACGACTTCATTGCTTGGCCATCCGAATAACCATGGCTCGCTGCCGTTATTTTTGAGATCAACCCAAAACTCCCCCGTCTCGCCTGGATGTACAGTAATGGACGAAGCGCTCTCTTGAACATACTGGGCGCTGAAATTGCCATTCGCGTAAGCTGCAGGCACGAAGGCGGATAAAATCAAAAGGATCAATGAGTTTGCAAGCAGAGCTTTTCCTCGCTTTCTCCCTTTCCTCATATCAGCTAATCCTCCCTTTCGGATTGAATCAGCACGGTTTCTCCCTCATAACTCTATTTTTCTCTATCTATTCTTTGGCGGCAGACAGGAAGGCATCGACCTGCTGCTGATATTCCGCAATTACCTTGTCCAGTCCGGCCTTTTTGAGCTCAGCGCTGTATTGGGCAATCGCCTTCTCCGGCTCCAATACGCCCGCTGCAATTCCGTATTTGTATTTATTCTCTATCGTACTAAGAGCAGCCAGTTCGGTCTTAACCGGTGTTTGATCGAAGTTGAAGCCCATAATCGGACTCAGCAGCTTGGTATTCTTATCGAAGTCCAGCAATTGCTCCATAAAGTCCGGCGCATCGGTAGCCTTTGGCTTCAGGAACTTCGGATTTTGCCACATCCACTCCGGCGGTGCATATCCAATCGTCGAAACATCTACGCTATCAGGAGTAACAATCTTGCCGTCCTTAATATCAAAGTGAGTGCCCTTCAACCCATTGGTCATCATATCGTAATTTTCTTCGTTCTCCTGAATCCAGTTTAGAAACATAACGGCTCTATCGATATTTTTCGAGGTTGCGGCAATGCTTTGGAAGTTCCAAGTGGTCGTTGGCATATAAGGCTCATCAGTCAACAATATTTTTACGAACTCGACCTCGGCTCCAGGTACGGAAATATTCCGATAATAATTGTTATATTCATATACATCCCCGCCGCCTATCGCTGCTTTTCCTGAGTTGAAATCTGCCCGGATGTCACGACCAACCATGACGTCCTTATCGATAAATCCTTTTTCATAAAGCATCCGCAAATATTTCGCATCCTCCAAAGTGCCCGGAAGGTCGTATTTAGCTACCGCTTTCAGCGTCTTGAAGTTAAATAAAATGCCGTCAGAAACTGTGCTTTGCAACACTTCCCCTGTCTGGTATTGGGCAGGCGGTTCGTTAAATACGATCATTTCCGGATTATTCTTCTTCACCGCTTCGGCATAGGCTAACAGATCATCCATGGTCTTGATCTCAGGCAGGCCGTACTTTTCACGCAAGTCTTTGCGGATTGTCGCCGTATAGTAGCCCTTGGTCGTACCTAATGCCCCTGCCGGCACGCCGTACTTCTGACCGTTAATCGTCACCGGAGGCCAGTATTTGCTGTCAAGCGCATCCATGATAGCTTGGCCATATTTGAAGAGAGGCTCATCCAGCGAGGCAAGCGAGTTGGATTTGGCGAATGTACCCAGTAGGCCCGGGTCCGTCCACATAATATCTACTTGATTTCCCGTGGCCAGCATAATTGGTAATTTTTGATAGTAATCCCCCCAAGGAATGTATTGATACTTCAATTTCACGTTAATGCCGTCCTCGGCCAGCTTCTTCTCCAAGGCCGCTGTTACCGTATCCTGATCCGGCTGCGGATCGCCCGGATATACGATGTTCAGAGTCACTTTCGGCAAAGACTCCGTGCCGCTGCTCTGAGCTGATCCATTCTCTTTGCCAGCGTTTGTTGCCGCTCCATTTCCTCCATTGGACGAGCAAGCGGCCAAAGCAGCTATCAGCAGTACACTTGCCAGAAAAACCCCAAACGTTTTACCGAATAATTTCTTCATGACCAGACCTCCTGTTTATGATGAGTGCTATCTATACAAACCCTTTCGGGATGTATACAAAGAAACATGCGCAGGTTAACCCCATATTCAGCCTTTTACACTTCCAATAGTCAGACCTTTGACAAAATAGCGCTGCAAGAACGGATACAGCAAGATGATGGGCCCGATGGTCAGAACTGTGGTTGCCATCTTGACGCCCTCCTCCGGAATAGATGCAGCGGCGATCGATGAATTGGCTCCGCTTGAGGTCGCATAAGAAATATTGGAGGTAATCGCCCGAATCAGCAGTTGCAGCGGGTAAAGCTCCCTTTCGTTGATCAGCATAAGCCCGAGCCACCAATCATTCCAATAGCTGATGGCATAAAACAGGCAGATAGTGGCCAGCCCGGGCAATGCCAGCGGTAATGCAATCCGAAATAATAGCTGAAATTCATTTGCTCCATCTATTTTCGCGGCTTCAAAGATTGAATTGTCAATGCCGGATATGAAGCTTCTCAGTACAAGCAGATTAAAAGCGTTAATGGTGTAAGGAATAATCAAGGCAAGCAAACTATCATGCAGGCCCAGATACTTCGTCGTTATGATGTACCATGGAACAAGACCGCCATTAAACAGCATGGTGAAATAGACAAGAAACGAGATCGGCACCGCCATCTTCCATTCTTTTCTCGACAAGGCAAATGCCATCATGGTGGTAATCAGCATGCTGAACAGCGTTCCAACCACCGTAACAAAAGTCGTGACTTGGTAAGCGTCCAGAATGGTGGAGCCTCTTCCAAGCACATATTTGTATGCCGACCAAGTTACTTTATGCGGGAATATATCGAAGCCGTTCGCACGAATATATTGCTCATCTGTAATCGATGTGGAAATAATGGTCATGAATGGAATAATAGCGACGATAACAAACAAAATCATATAAATATAGGCAAAAGCGGAAATGATCTTATCACTGGCAGACTTGGTTTTCATTCATTATCACACCTATCTGGATTTATCTTTTAAAATAGCGCGGCATCCTTGTCATACTTTCTTACTACGGCATTGGCCGTATAGACAAACAGGAAGCCAATCACGGATTGCAGCAGTCCGATGGCCGAGGACATCCCTACGTCATTCAAGGTTCGAAGCGCCCGGAACACATAAGTATCAATAACATCCGTCGTAGGAAACAGCAGGCTGTTATCGCCAACCAAACCATAGATCATGCCGAAGTCGCCATAAAAGATCCGGCCTATAGCCAGCAGAAGCAAAATAATGATCGTCTTGGAAATACCGGGTATGGTAATATGCCAGATCTGCCGGAACTTGTTGGCACCGTCAAGCGCAGCAGATTCATACTGCTCCTGATCAATTCCTGTGATAGCGGCAAGGTAAATAATGCTGTTGAAGCCAACCGATTTCCAGGAGTACAGCAGCACGAGAATGGCCGGCCAATACCCGGCCTGGTTGTACCAACTGATCCCTTCCAGGCCCAAGCTCTTTAACCAATTGTTCACGATGCCGAAATCCGTATTCAGGAAGTTGTACGCAAATACAGCAACAATCACCCATGAAATAAAATTGGGGAGGATTACGAGCGATTGGGAGATTTTCTTGAACCAGACCAGGCGGATCTCATTAATCAGAACTGCGGTCGTTACGGCTAATGCAGTACCTATACCAATAAATAAAACATTCAGGAATAGAGTGTTGAAAACAACCCTCAATACGGAAATCGTATCTACGCTTAGAAATTTAAAATTGTTCAGTCCATTAAACGGACTTCCGAAAATCCCCAGATCCATGCGGTATTCCTTAAAAGCTATGACAATACCAGCCATGGGCAAATAACTGAATAATAGGAAGTAGATTAATCCGGGTAATACCAACAAATATAGAAATCTGTTCTTGACTAAATCGGTAAACCTTACATGCAGGACTCTCCTCATTTTGTACACCTCATTTTCTCTATGTCGATTCTCTTGCCTCAGGGCCAAAATATAGCGCTTTCAATATTGAATCACAAGTTTAAAAACTAAATATTCCTTTGAATAATGTAGGTTGGACCCGGTAAAAAACATACCTAAGGCCGATCTATGTATTTCAAACCTCAATCTGTGTAAGTATTCTCAGTATCTTCCAGAAAATTGCCATATAAAAAGACGTTCCTGGGGAACGTCTCAAACTCATAAGCTAGTGTTTTTTCCGGTATTCGGTTGGAGCCAAACCCGTATGCTTTTTATACCAGGTTACAAAATAGGAGGAATTCAGGAACCCTACTTTTTCCCCAATTTCCTTGACCGTTAGCTTAGAGTCCTCCAAATATTGATTCGCCTTCCGTATTCGCAGCTCCGTAACATACTCGAGAAACAGACAGTTAAACAATTCCTTGAACAACCTGCCGAAATAAATGCCGTTGTAGTGGAAGCGTTCGGCAACCATTTCAATAGATAGCTCGGGATTACCATACTGCTCCTCAAGAAAAGCGGCAATCTTCTCCGCTAAATCCGACTTCTGCTGCTTTTTGTTTTCCTTTGAGCGGCAAATGGCCGTCCTAATAAACTCCACAAACCAATCCTCGATTTGCTGCAAAGATTCCTTTCGCTCCAGGCTCCCCAGCATCTCAATAAAATTGGAGGAGGTTGTCGAAACCGAGGGATTAGCAGAGGTAGCTGTAATCACGGAAAATAACAAATGATGCACCGAAAGCCGTATCTTATGGTATGGCGCGAGCCGCAAGGAAGCAAAAATATCTGCTATAGCCGCTTCAACCTTATCTTCCCGGCCTGCCTTGATGATCTCAAGAAGTGTTTTCTGTTTGGCATTTGGATAGTCAAAATCGTTATTCAGCCGTGATATCGCATCTTCGTAAGCAATCATGCTGCCCGCTCCGCGAACAATTCGGTAAAGGGAAGCTTCTTTCGCACTTAAATAGGAGTCGCTAATCTCTTGAGCGCTCAGAGCAGCGCGTCCAATACCGATGGTTACCGTGATCCCATAAGTCCGCGCAACCTCCTGCTGAAGCTCCAGCATCGCGTTCATCACAGCATCAGGCAGAGCCGCTTCTTCTCCGCTGAATATAAGCACGATTTCATGGTCTACCTTAACCGTTTCACTGAGAACGCGGGATAGCATAAACTGCTCGGTGAAGCTATACAGGACCGTGCTGATGGTATGGTCAATCTCTTCCTTTCGTTCGGCCAGTTCACGAATGTTATCCAGCTTCAGAACAGCCACATACAAAGCGGCGTTTTTCAGTAGATCGACACGCAGCTTATACTCCTCTATATCCTCCGGCTCCGGATTCCGTACCCCATGCAGCAGCTCCTTAAGGTATTCGGCCTTTAATGATACTCGCGATTTTCGGCTAGAAGCTTCCAATTGTTCAAATTGTGTAGCAATATTGGAATAAAACCGGGTCAATATCTCCATTTCGCTAAGTTTTCCTTCCGGCAGCTCCCCCGTATAGGCCTGGAAACGAAGCGTATTGCGGGCAAGCCTGGATAGCGGTGAAGACAGCAGCCCGCTGAGAAGCGCTGACACACCCATAGCCAGAACAAGCAGCACCAGGCAGGTTATAATCGCCACCTGTCGAATGGCCGAGATCTGCGCCGTAGCCGTATCGTATGGAATGACAGAGACAAAATACCATCCAAGCTGCTCCGAATAAAGAGAAGACACCATGGACAGGGTCTGATCTGTCTTATCTGTAAAGCTTTCATTTTGATTTGTTTTTATAATACGCTGTACATAATTCCGCTGGGAAATATCAGCAAGGAACCCGCTCTCCTCGAAGCCAAACACGATATGACCTTCCTGATCCAGGATCATAAGACCATCTTTGCTTTTCGTCTCATCCTCTTGATGATTAACAAAGCTGTCTATGGTCAAATTGACTATAATAGCACTGGTAATATCATTGGTTTCCAGATTTTTATCATAGTAGAAAATAGTATATACATTCTGAACAGATCGCGTCGCTCCCCCGATAGACAGTTTGCGGGGAACCGCGCGGCCCAGACTCTGGACGGGAGCCTCTCTCAGCCACTCGATCGTTGCGGCTTCGGCATGCGCTTTATCGCGATCCGTCCCGATCAGTGTTTGGCTTTGTCCGTTATATAACGTGATAGAAAAAATATTTTTATTGGTCAGCATCAGGTCATTGATTTTTCTCAAGGATGCATTGTTCAAATAATAGTCGCCCGCCGCTTCACGGCCGTTGATGGATCTTATAATGTCATTATCCACAGATAATTGCAGCGTAATCAGTCTGGCCTGATCGATAATGAACTCGAACATGCTTGAGCTTTGCTCCAGCCGTTTTTGCGAGATTTCATTAATCTGTTCCGTCGAACTCTTGGAGAAAGCATGATACAGCAGGACGGTCATAGTTAAAGTAACAGCGGCAAGCAGCACAACGAAAGAAAAAAAGAACTTGACAAACAGCGACCTCAAACGGATTTTCTCTCTGATATACCTCATCCCAGTCCCCCTTGTGTTGTTACCTGCCACAGTCAATATAAAGCGCTTCCATATTGATGGTAATTAATGAGGTTAATTATACCACACCTGTAAATGCCATGTTTCCCTTGATTCGTATCCGGGCCCGGATAGCTGGTCGATTTAAATTCATACCGCAAAATTACTTTGAAATGATGTTTCCGTAACCGGCAAAAGGGTAGTCGATCACAATTCTTCCTGCCTCTGTGTCCCCTATTCCGCTATAAAGGTCGCATTTTCCGTCCTCGCGCATCACGATGCCTGATGAGAAAGCACAGTCCGTCAATTCCGGCTTTTTGGCCGGACCATCGGGATAGCAGGTTCGGGTGCCAATGATTTTCTGATCCATAGCAACATGACGATCCACATCGAGAACAAATGAAAAATTCATATAGACCTGCTTCATCCCGCCGTCTTCCCCAGTAGTCTTGTAACAGATATGACCAATAACGCCAATATTCCCGCTGTCCAAATAATAGGCCTGGTTACAGCCCCCCCACTCATTTTGCTCAAATAAGCCATAGATGTAAGGCGCGTTCTCGACTACCTCCATCGTGAGCTCGTCAAGACTGTTAATGACGGTGAAGCCGATCATCGATTCACTGCCGAATGTTCTGCGGATCTCCTCGCTCCGCGGTCTGGAGAATACCCCGATCCTCCCCCCATCCATTTCAACCAAACGTATATCCTTCATATACTCGGGTCCCGTGGTGAAATAATGCAAATCGTCGATTTCCGTACCTTTGTAAAAATATCCGAAATACGTATCGACGCTATTTTGCTGGTAACGCACATGGGTTCCGCCCATAACCAGGGTATCGCCGATCAGGCTGATATACGGATCTTCCAACGGATAGATCATAGAATCAGGAACCAGTGTCCATTGGTCCTTGCCAGTCTTTTCAAACAGCCGTACCCAGGAACGGGCCCATTCGCTGCGTCTTTCTATTCGCCCAAAAATATATTCCCGCCCTTTCCACTGGAACGGAATAGAAACATTATATACATCGTAGCCCTCTACTCCATAAAATGTGAGCTTTTCCCTTTCATAAATAGACTTATTCATCTCAAAATGCTCTCGCCGCTCTATCAAATTCATTGACCATTATCCCTCCGTTTGTCTTCGTGACTTGTCGATTAGTTTATCATGGACCAGCACCGGAATCTTACTTATATTTAGCCACAGACTACGCTATTTTCACATTCACTCAGGCATCTTTTGAATAATGCACCAACAATTCAAGCTTTATATAATCCAAATAATCTATACATTATTAATTAGAATATGCTATTTTGATGTTAGATAAGGAGGGAGCCGAAGGATGAACAATCAGATTCAGAGGCTGACCGCGGAGGGCGGAATTGACGCCGAGTCAGAGGGACATTACAGGGATATAACGGGGATTGAAAATACATCAGGCCCCCACACCCATGATTTTTTCGAGTTTTTCGTCATCATTGAAGGAGCGGCCTATCATTGCATTAATGGTAAAAGAGAACTGCTGAATGAAGGCGCACTTGTGTTCATGCGTCCACAGGATGTCCACTATTATGAACCATTGCCCGGCACCGATTGTCGGCTGATTAACCTGTCATTTTATGAAAAGACACAGCTGGATTTGCTTGCCTATCTCGGGCCGGGATTTCCCAAGGAATCGTTCCTTAGTGCGGCTTTTCCCATCGTCATCCAGCTATCCCAACAAGAAAAGCGGCTGCTACAGCATCGCATGGAAAAGCTCTACCGGATTCCCCAGCATGAGAAGCAGTGGTATCGGGCCGAGCTTCGAGCTCTTTTAGCGGAAGTCTACTGTCATTACTTGATGCATTCCGTTATTCCGGGAGTTAGCGAAAAACCCGCATGGTTTCTCGATCTTTGCAAAGAAATGAAAAAGCCGGAGCACTTTATTGAAGGTGTTCCGGCGATGATTCGGTTATCCGGCAAATCTCATGCCCACCTGTGCCGTATGTTCAAGGAATGGGAGCATGAGACGCCTCTGCAATATTTGAACCGGATTAAATTGCAATATGCGGAAAATTTATTGCTCCATTCCGACTGGAGCATACTGGACATCTCGTTAGAGGCCGGATACGGAAATCTGGGACATTTCTATAAATCGTTTAAGAAGCTGTTTGGAAGAACGCCTCAAGCCCACCGAAAAATGCACCATACCAAGCTCACTCCATTGATATGAGTTATACAAGGCACTCCAAAAAAATTGCATCGTCCTGTCCGACGACTCCGGCAGATACTTCTGGCCACCAAGATCTTTTCATTGAAATTCCCCCCGCAATCACTTCTGTTGTGTTGTACACCTCAAATTATAGAATCGATCTATACCCCCAACAACGACGTATCTTTTTTGATTCGTTCATATTTATTTGGGACTTCCCTCTCCCATAAAAAAAGCCCGTCTCTCTCTAATTCATTAGAGTAGAAACGGACTTAACCATGATATATGCGATTCCCCGCTTTATTTAGGCTGGATATATCCTTCCGCTTTCAGCAGCTCCGCAATCAGGACGGCACCGCCAGCGGCACCGCGCAGGGTGTTGTGCGACAAGCCGACGAATTTAAAATCGTATAACGAATCCTCGCGCAAACGGCCTACCGATACGCCCATACCACGCTCAATATCACGATCCAGCTTCGTCTGCGGTCTGTTCTCTTCTTCAAAGTACGTAATGAACTGCTTCGGCGCACTTGGCAGACCAAGCTCCTGCGGACGTCCGGCAAATTGGCTCCAGCGCTTAATGATCTCTTCCTTCGCAGGTTTATTCTCAAACGAGACAAACACCGCAGCCAGGTGGCCATCTGTTACAGGAACGCGAATGCATTGCGTTGTAATAAGCGGCGAACTGGCCTTAACGATTTCTCCGCCGGAGACATGCCCCCAAATTCGCAGCGGCTCCTGCTCGCTCTTCTCTTCCTCTCCACCGATATACGGGATCACATTATCCAGCATATCCGGCCAGTCTGTGAAGTTCTTACCTGCTCCCGAGATAGCTTGATAGGTGGAGGCAACCACTTGGGTTGGCTTAAAATCAAGCAGAGCATTTAACGCAGGGACATAGCTTTGGATCGAGCAGTTCGGCTTCACGGCGATAAAGCCGGTTTTTGTGCCAAGGCGCTTTCTTTGAGCAGCAATGACCTCGATATGCTCCGGGTTAATTTCCGGAATTACCATCGGAACGTCCGGCGTCCAGCGATGCGCTGAGTTGTTGGAGATGACAGGCGTGCCGGTCTTGGCATACGCTTCTTCCAAAGCAAGAATCTCATCTTTTTTCATATCTACGGCACAAAATACAAAATCCACGTCCGCCGCAACTTCCTCTACCTTTGCCGCATCCTGTACGATAATATTTTTCACTTGTTCCGGAATGGGTCCGGCCATCTTCCACCGATCCTGAACAGACTCTTCGTAAGTTTTGCCCGCTGATCTGCCGCTAGCTGCAATACTAACCACCTCAAACCATGGATGACCATCCAGCAGCTGCACAAAACGCTGCCCAACCATGCCCGTTCCTCCGATAATCCCTACTTTAAGCCTTTCTGCCATGATATCTCCATTCCTTTCCTTATTAGCTCAATATTTTGATTATTACATCCGCCGGCCTATTCCAAACGGTAAATCACATCACTTTAGCAATTGCTTAATAAGCCTGACTTTTTAGACACGTACTATTAATAGATACTTATGCGAATCCTTTGCAACAGGTACCACAGCTTTATTATACAAAAAAATCTCACCCCCAAGACTGCAGTCTCAGGGACGAGATTTGAATTCTCTCGCGGTACCACCCTAAATTTACCGATATGTCGCCATATCAGCCTCTTCAAGTACAGCAAAAGGCGCATATACTTTAGCTCTGTAACAGGAGCTCCTGGCACACCATCCCCTGATTTTCTCAGGTTTCGGAGTGCTGCTCAGAGTCTTTTTTCGAATAAGCGATTCTTTGCTCCTTTTCAGCGTAGTGGAGCTCTCTGGAAAAGAACCGGTTTACCTACTCTTCTCTTCATCGCATTTAGTATTACTGTTTATAATATAAAAAAATCGGCCGGAGGTAAACCATTTTCTCTTTCTTTTATTTAATCCCTGATTCATCAATGTTCTTGCTGCCTCTAACCTTTGGAGGCTCCGGCAGTCAGTCCGTCGACCAGATTGCGCTGAAGCAGCAGGAATAACATCGTTATGGGTAATGCAACGATCACGGCTCCGGCAGCGAACATCGTAAATTCGGTCGAATTGCGCTGGCTCACCATTCTGTACAGACCAACTGCCAACGTTCGCTGATCTTCCGTCCTTAACACCAGATCGGCGAAGATGAAGTCGAGGAAGGCGCCGTTGAAGATCATAAGACTCGCATAGGTCAGCATCGGCTTGGCGAGCGGGATAATGATGGAAAAGAACACTTTCAGGTGGCTGGCTCCATCGATTCTTGCCGCATCTTCCAGGCTTTTGGGGATCGTATCAAAAAAACCTTTGGCTACGAATACATTCGAGATAATCGCGCCCGAACTGTAAACGAGAATCAGCGCCCAATGGGAATTGAGCAATCCCATCGTATTCAGCAGAACGTAGATAGCGATCATGGCCATAAACCCGGGAAACATCTGAAGCACAAGCAAAGTGTTCAGTGCGAATTTACGGCCCGCGAAGCGGAATCTTGAAATTGCGTATGAAGTCAGCAGCAGCAGGAACGTACCGAAAAGGGTCGACAGTACTGCGACCTTCAGCGTATTCAAGAACCACAGCGGATATTTGGTCTTCTCGAACAGATCCCGATAATGCTCCAACGTAAAGCTGCGCGGAATTAATGTATCGCTGTAAAGACTGTTGCCTTCCTTGAGGGAAGACATGATAATCCATAGGGCGGGAAACAAGCTTGCGCAGGATAAAAGGATAAGCAGCACATAGCTGACCCCAAGCTTGACCCGAGCGGACCGGCTGTTCATGCTATCATATCCTCCTCTTTATAGGATCTGGTGCGGCGGTAGCTAATAATTGATAAGGAAGCGATGATTAGGAAGATAATGATACCGATCACCGACGCGAAGCTGTATTGCGATTGATTTAAAGCCAGCTTATAGAGCCAGGTCACCAGCAAATCCGTATGCCCGGCGTATTGATAATTTGAATTGACCGGGTTGCCGTCCGTCATGAGATAGACGACGTTGAAATTATTTATATTGCCAGCAAATTGCATGATCAGAATCGGCGCCGTCGAGAACAATACCATCGGCATCGTAATAGAGCGGAATTTCTGGAATGAGTTCGCTCCATCCACATCAGCCGCTTCGTACAGATCCCTCGGAATCGTCGTTAACACCCCAATAGCCAGTATCATCGTTACCGGAATACCGATCCACATATTAACAAGAACGAGTGTGACCCTGGCCCAGATCGGATCTGTAAGCCATGGTATTCCGTCTAAACCGATCCAGCGCAAGATTTCATTAATCGGACCAAATTTATTGTTAAACATATTCCGCATCACGAGCAAAGAGATCATGCTTGGAATCGCAAATGGGATGATCATAACCGTGCGCCAGAACATTTTGAAGCGAATGCGGGGCTGTTGAATCAGCACTGCGATCAGAATGCCGCCAATATACGTCGTCGCCGTAGCCAGGATGGCCCAGATAACCGTCCATAGCAGGACGCCGAAAAACGTATTGCTCCACACCTTCAGGCTGACCAGCTTGACAAAATTGCTGAAGCCAACCCAATCAATCAGATTGGCGGGCGGGAGGATCGGATCGGCGTAATTGGTAAAGGCCAGCAAAATAGAGAATATCAAGGGAAGAATCGTCAAAAATAGAACCGTGACGGTGGGCAGCGCTAATACGAGATAAGCAAAGTTATTCTGATTGATAAGCCGCAGCGACTGTCGGAAGTTATTGGGTGCAATGCCCGCATCCCTTTCCTTCCCCACTTTGTAGGCGTCCCTGATATTCAGGGTGTATAACACGCCAACGAGAACTAAAGATAAGGCTGCCATTAACCCTTTGATCATCAGAAATATCGAGTGGTCACCTTCGACCATCTTCGTAATTTTACCTATCTTCACCAATCCGCTAGGTTGCTCTCCCAATGTAATAAGCCCCTTCAGGTAAGAAGAAAGTCCAACCACCGAAGATAGATAGATCGCTGCCAGGCCTGTCGCCAAGAACAAAAGCCCTTTCATCCATTGCCGGTTGTACAATTGTCCAAGACCCATAAAAAGAACCGACAGGGTGGTACTTATCGTCTTTCTTTGCATGTGTTAAACAACCTCTTTTCTTGCGATTTGACCGACTTTACCCGACCGCCGGAACGATCGGGTGAAGTCCCTCTGAAAGATGCAACTAATTGGATGAAATACTTGTCTTGATTGTATCGACCATCGTATCGAGCGTGGTCTTGACATCCGCCTTTGGATCGTCCCAAATGGTTCTAAACGCCGCTTGAAGCGGATCCCATACCGCGTTAATCTCCCCGATCGTTGGCATCGGCGTGGAATGAGAGAACTGCTCGAAGAACCCGCTGATAATCGGATCATTTTTAATTGTTGGATCCTCTCCCGCTTCCTTATTCGCTGGAATGGCCCCCGTCATCTGGTAGTTCAACAATTGGTTCTCCTTATTAGCCGCAAAGTTGGAGAAAAGGCGAGCAGCAATCGGATATTCGCTGTATGAGTTAACAAAATAAGCTTTCACGCCAGAGAACGAGTGCGATACTTCGCCGTTGGACATCGCCGGCAATGGAGCAACACCGAAGTTGACCTTATCTTTGAATGCCGCTATTGACCATGGCCCGTCGATATTCAAGGCCAGCTTGCCTTCCTGGAACAATTGCGTCTTCACATCATAGGATACGTCTCCCGCGTTCATAGGCAGAATTCCCTTCAGGCTCTTCAGCAGTTCAAACCCCTGGACTGCCCCCTCGTTATTCAAGCCGATATCCGTCGGATCGGTATTATCCTTACCGAAGAAGTAACCTCCAAGCGTGCTGACGAATGGATAAGTATAATACCCGACGAACTCCCACATAATGGCGTATTTATTTTGCTTGGTGTCCGTGTACGACTCTGCGAAGCTCTTAATTTCATCCCAAGTTTTCGGAGCTTCGGGGAAGAGGTCTTTGTTATAATACATGGCATAGGTCTCGACCGATTTGGGATAGCCGTACAGAACTCCATCATAAGTTACCGCTTTGATGGCGGACTCTTCCATGACAGCGCGAGTCTCATCCTCGAACAAATCGTTAGGCAGCAGAAGTCCCGCTTTAACCGCTTGAGCGATCTGATCATGAGGCATGGTCAGGACATCCGCTGCAAGCTTCGATGGTCCGTCAGTCGCCAGACGGGTGCCCTGATCCCCGCCGGCTACAACTTCCAGCTTAACCGGCACGCCATACTGCTTCTCAAATTCGGCCGCAATTTTCTCCATATACTCCATTTGCTCCTGTGATTCCCATACCGTTAACTTCGCTCCAGGTTCCGGTAAATACTCCTCTTCGTTACTATTTTCAGAAGAAGCCGGGGGTGCCTCGGATGTGTTAGGTGGCTGGGAACTGTTTGTGCTGGAGTTTCCCCCGTTGCCGCCCCCACATGCCGCCAGACTTAGAACCAGCATTACACTAACGAGACCGATAACCCATTGTCTTAAACTCGCTTTTTGTTTCAACTTCACTTTGTTGTCCACCCTTTCTTAACTTCATATTTTTTGTGCAAACGTTACACCTTTTGCGGAAAATGACTCTACCCCCAGGCTCCCTTTAACTATAAAAAAAAGGGTACAACTCTCTACAAATCTCACGATTGTCGAGGTTGTACCCTTGGGTAGCAGCGCCTTTAAATTGTTTCAAGCGGTCGTTATTTCCACTAGAACTCTTAAGACACCTCCATCATAAACTTTACAAGAAAACGTTTGCAAATAGGATAATTACGGAAATTCGGATAAATAACGAAGAAATAGATTAAAATCCTTAACTTTTTATATGTTTTGGTCTAATATCTCGTTTTTGCTTTCTAATTCAATTATTATTTCCGGAAATATTTGTCCGCCCGAGCGGGTTCATCAAAAGCGGTTGCTAACCTGGAAAACCTGTGTTAAGATTGGGGAAATTTAAAGGCAATGAAACTTTCGGGTTCAACCTCGGTCTATTCAGAGGTTGGACCTTTTTTGCGTTTCTCATGCCTGAAGGAGGCCATTATTATGATCATCCTGGAAGCGGTATACCATCGCATCGGACTGAATTGGTCCTATGCCTATAACGAATCGACCGTCCACATCCGCCTGCGTACCAAGCGCGGCAATGTGGCACAAGTGCAGCTGGTATGCGGCGACAAATACAACTGGGATAAATACAACGAATCCATGGCCATGGAACAGTTTGCTGCAGACGGCTTATTCGATTACTGGCAAGCTGCCGTCTCACCGCGGTTTCAGCGGGTCGTTTATTATTTTGCGCTGTATGAAGAAGCTGGCGAGACCGTCTATTTTCTGGAAAAGGGCTTCTTTGATGCAACACCGAAGATTCTGTATGAAGGGCTGTTCGATTTCCCCTATCTGAACCCTAAAGATGTTCACACCCCGCCAGAGTGGGTGAAGGAAGCTGTCTTCTATCAAATCTTCCCCGAGCGCTTTGCCAAGGGCGACCCGTCTCTCGATCCCGAGGGGGCGCTGGAATGGGGCGGCGAACCGAGTCCAACCCATTTTTTTGGCGGCGACCTGCAAGGTGTGCTTGACCACCTCGACCATCTCGTAGAGCTGGGGATCAATGCGGTCTATTTCAACCCCTTGTTCGCTGCGACAACCAATCACAAATATGACACAAGCGATTATATGTTCGTTGATCCGCAATTCGGCACGAACGAAAAGCTGAAGGAACTGGTCAACGCCTGTCACGCCCGGGGAATTCGGGTGCTGCTGGACGGTGTATTCAATCATTGCGGACACCTGTTTCCGCCCTTTCTTGATGTACAACAGAACGGTCCCGCCTCCCGCTATGCCAACTGGTTCCATATTAAGGAGTGGCCGCTCAAGGTGGAGAACGGTACTCCAAGCTATGCCACCTTCGGCTTTGAGCCGATTATGCCAAAGCTTAACACGGGCAACGAGGAGGTCAAGGCCTATCTGCTGGAAGTCGGCCGGTATTGGATCAGCGAGCTGGGGCTGGATGGATGGCGGCTGGATGTAGCCAACGAGGTGGACCATGCATTCTGGCGCGAGTTCCGGCGCGAGATCAAGAAAGCCAATCCGGACGCCTACCTGCTCGGGGAAATTATGCATGATGCGATGTTGTGGCTTCAGGGCGACCAGTTCGATGCGGTGATGAATTACCCGTTTACCAACATCGTGCTTGATTTCTTCGCCAGAAGACACATTGATGCCACTCGGTTTGCCCAGAGCATCAACACCCAGTTAGCCAGCTTCCCGCAGCAGGTCACCGAAGCCGCATTCAACCTGCTGGACAGCCATGATACCGTCAGGCTGCTGACGCTGTGCGGCGGCAATAAACGGCTGATGCAGCTGGCCGTGATATTTCAGCTGACCTTTCAAGGGGCCCCCTGCATCTACTACGGGGATGAGATCGGCCTCGACGGAGAGCATGATCCCTATAATCGCAAATGCATGGAATGGGACCCCGCGAAGCAGGATCGGGAGCTGCTGGCATTTTTCCGCCACCTGATTGCCCTGCGCAAAGCGCAACCGGCATTACGTGGCAGCGGCCTGCGCTTTCTAACGATCCCCGGGCTTCCGCAGCTGCTCGTCTACGAACGGTACGATGAGAGGGACCGCTTCTTGCTGCTGCTGAACAATGACGAATCCGCATGTACAGTTGCCGTGCGAAGCAGCGGGCTGAACGGGCTGTGGCAGGATGTAGGCAGCGACGCTGCAATCGGGATAGCCGAGAGTACGATAGAAGTCGCACTCCCTGGCTTTGGCTACGCCATCCTGCAAGCTTCTCCAGATCACCTCACCAAAGCCATCCAGCTAACCGTATCATAAGCGGCTGACCTATAGTGTGCGTCTTATATTGTTATCATTTGACAAAAATGGAGCCTTCGTTTAGAATGAAAGCGCATTCTTGTTTTTTATTTTGTAACTGCCGGGCAAGGATGCCGGTTTACAATTTGAGGGCGCTGCTTTCCTGATCATGATCCGAACCAGGAACAACCCCGTAATCTTCTTGCGAAGATTGCGGGGTTATTTGGCGTAAGCAGCGCGAAAGGAGGAATTCTGCCTTCATTCAGCGCTTGGCTTGGTATACAAGGAAGGAAACACATTCAGAAACCTTACTAAAAATTTGAAAGGCGGCTTGATTAATGAAACGGATGATTAAAAAATCAATAATCACACTTCTTGCTACCACCTTTCTCTTTGCAGCATGGCTCGCTCCCACTATTGCCGTTCCTTCGGCAAGCGCCGCTCCTGATACATCGGTTCTGAACAAGCAAGGGTTCTCCACCGATGTTATCTATCAGATTGTAACCGACCGCTTTGCAGACGGGGATGCTTCCAACAACCCGTCCGGTGCGGCATTCTCTTCAGGATGCACCAATCTTAAGCTTTACTGCGGCGGAGACTGGCAGGGAATCATCGATAAAATCACCGATGGCTATTTTACGGGAATGGGCATCAGCGCGCTGTGGATCTCCCAGCCTGTAGAGAATATATACAGCATTATCAACTACTCCGGCGTCAATAACACAGCCTACCACGGTTATTGGGCCCGCGATTTCAAGCGGACCAACCCGGCGTTTGGCAGCATGGCCGATTTTCAGGAGCTGGTTAACACCGCTCATGCCCATAACATCAAAATAATTATAGATTTTGCCCCGAATCATACTTCGCCGGCTTCCGAGACGGAACCCTCCTTCGCAGAAAATGGACGGCTATACGATAACGGCAGCCTGATCGCCGGCTACTCCGGAGATACGAACGGTATTTTCCATCATAACCTGGGGACTGATTTTTCATCGCTGGAGGATGGTATTTATCGCAATCTGTATGATCTGGCCGATATCAATCACCACAACGATAAGACGGACGCCTACTTCAAAGAAGCGATCAAGCTCTGGCTGGATATGGGGATCGACGGCATCCGGGTTGATGCGGTGAAGCATATGCCGCAGGGCTGGCAGAAGAATTGGATGGCTTATCTCTCGGAATATAAGCCGGTGTTCACTTTCGGCGAGTGGTTTCTTGGAGTTGGGGAAAATGATCCGCAAAACACCCGCTTCGCCAATGAATCGGGCATGAGTCTGCTCGATTTTCGTTTCGGGCAGAAGGTTCGTGACGTATTTCGCGACAACACCGATAATATGTACGGCTTGAACAGCATGCTGAGCGAAACCGCCGCCGATTATACACATATCCATGATCAGGTTACATTTATTGACAACCATGACATGGATCGTTTTAAGCTTGGAAATAATAACCGCCGCCTGGAACAAGCGCTGGCCTTTACACTTACCTCGCGCGGCGTTCCGGCTATCTACTACGGTACGGAGCAGTACATGGCCGGCAATGGAGATCCGGCAAACCGCTCCTTCATGAACAGCTTCTCAACGGCGGGCACCGCCTATCAAATCATTAGCAAGCTGGCGCCGCTTCGCAAGTCCAATCCGGCCATTGCTTACGGCAGTACGCAGGAACGCTGGATCAATAATGATGTTTATATATACGAACGGAAATTCGGCAGCAGCACGGCACTGATTGCCATTAACCGCAGCGAGACTGGCACTGCAGCAATTACCGGTTTGCAAACATCGCTTCCCGCCGGCAACTATGCGGATGAGCTGGGAGGACTGCTGGATGGCAGCAGTATAACGGTTAACGCCACGGGCGCCGTTGCTGCCTTTAGCCTGCCGGCTGGAGCTGCCGCCGTATGGCAATTTGCTGCCGACGAGACTTCGCCGATTATTGGCAATATCGGACCGGACCTGGGGACAGCCGGCTCAACGCTGACGATTGACGGACGCGGCTTTGGCGCTGCCAAGGGCACCGTCTTCTTTGGCACAACCGCGGTCACCGGCAGCCAGATCCTTCAATGGGAGGATTCGCAGATTCAGGTCATCGTTCCGGCAGCTGCCCCCGGCAAGCATGACGTGACGGTTCGCAGCGGCAGCTCTGTGGACAGCAATAGCTACACCAGCTTCAATCTGCTGACAGGGCAGCAGGTATCGGTCCGCTTCATTGTGAACCAGGCCAGCACCGTGTACGGCGAAAATGTCTACCTGACAGGCAATGTTGCCGAGCTCGGCAACTGGGACCCGAACAAGGCGATCGGCCCTTTATTTAATCAGATTATCGCTGCCTATCCGTCCTGGTACTATGATGTCAGCGTGCCTGCGGGAACAGAGCTGCAGTTCAAATTCATTAAAAAGAACGGTACGGCGGCCAGCTGGGAAGGTGGTGCCAATCACAGTTATATAACACCAACCAGCGGTGTCGGTACGATTGTAGTCGACTGGCAGCCGTAATCCTCAACTCAATAACCGAAAGGTCCGGCCGGGGGTCACCCCATCGGCTGGACCTTTTTGTGTTCAGTACATTTAGTAAAATCAACCAAGCCAGGATCAGTGATCTCGGTGATCCTGGCTTGGGACAAGAAATCCCATTATTTTGTTTCCCAAAAAATCTGATCTCATGGGTTGACAATAAAAGAAAGCTAATATAGATTAGTTAAGTGAACTAACCTAATTTGGTTGCCTGTCTCTCATTTTTTCTCTTTATGGCAAACGACCAATATTATGTTCAAGTTTTGTCTATACTCAAGGAGGAACATCATGCTTGAAGAATATCAAAAATTAGTTAACGAATTAAATGAGGTATTGAACGAATACTATGTATTTTACAACAAGGGAGCAAAAAAACTTGATGAATATCACCTTTCTGTCCAACAAGAAAATATTTTGCTTTATGTAGTTCAGAATGAGGGAATTACTGTAAATGAGATTGCCGAGAATTTTTCAATCACAAAAAGCGCAGTCAGCCAGGTACTTACCCATTTAGAGGACAGAAAATTTATACGCCGGAAAAGCAACCCTGATGACCGTCGGGAAACCTTGATCCTTCTTGGGGAAGAAGGAAAAAAATATGCCCATTTGATCAGCGAGGCGGATGCAGCTTTTGTGAAGCAATATTTCTCCCATATTGAGGTAGAGGATCTGAAGCAAGTACTTCTAACCATGAAAAAAATCAATCGGGTGATCAAGCAGTCCAATAATAAAGCTTGATAAACCTTTTGAAAGCCCCGATCGTGCAACTAAATTCAAAAAAATTAGAATATTAAGATCTAGTGAGGATTATTCCATGAGTAAGTTTAACAAAGAAAAGATATCTTTAGGTTTAGTCTTATTCAATCTATTTATTGCCTACGTAGGGATTGGCCTTGTAGTCCCGGTCATGCCGTCATTTGCACATGAATTGCATTTAAGCGGCGGGACCGTAGGATACTTGATTTCCGCATTTGCTTTTGCTCAGTTGCTCATGTCACCAATTACCGGCGTTTGGGTCGATACCCTCGGTAGAAAGAGAATGATTGTCCTCGGACTGTTTCTATTTTCGTTCTCGGAGCTATTATTCGGGTTCGGGAATCAGGTCTGGGTCCTGTTTCTATCGAGAATCTTAGGGGGAGTCAGCGATGCGTTCATTATGCCGGCCGTCATCACGTATATCGCAGACCGAACTTCATTGAAAAACCGGGCCAAAGTATTAGGTTACCAAGCGGCGGCAATCAGCGGCGGCTTCATCATCGGTCCCGGACTGGGCGGCTTTATCGCTGAAATCGGAATACGTGCCCCGTTCTTTTTCGCCGCAGGATTCGCTTTCATCGCAGCTGTCTTTTCATTATTTATGTTAGAAGAAACGATGTCTAAGGAACAACTGATGAAGCACCGGAGCGAAAAAAAGAAGGCCAACCTTATTGGAGAACTGAAAAAGTCGGTCCATTCCGCCTATTTCGCGCCGTTTCTGATCGTTTTCGTGCTATCCTTTGGATTAGCCGTCTATGAAATGATGTTCAGCCTTTTTATGGATGCCAAGTTCGGTTTTACGGCTAAAGATATTGCCGTGATCATCACCGTCGGCTCCATTCTCGGTGTAGTTGCTCAAATCGCACTTTTCGAAAAGCTGGTGAACATATTTGGCGAGAAAAAATTGATTCATGCCATGCTGCTCATCGCCGCCCTGTTTATTCTCGCTACGATCTTCATGAACAGCTATTGGAGCATTATGGCTGTAACAAGTATTGTATTTTTTGCTTGTGATTTGCTTCGTCCTGCCGTAACAACACTGCTATCTAAAATGGCAGGGGAGCATCAAGGTTTTGTCGCCGGGATGAATTCCACCTATACAAGCCTTGGCATTATTGTCGGGCCTGCCATCGGCGGTATCCTGTTCGATGTAAATCTCAATCTTCCATATATGTTTGCCGCCGTTGTACTGTCCGCTGCTTTTGTTATGTTTATGATATGGAAAGGCAAAGCGATCAAGACGCAGTAATTGTCTTATTCGGATAAACCTTGATGCCTGTTCGTTCTTAGTGAAAGAATGATATCGCGCCACGATATCATTTAATACGACGCAAATATAGAGAAACCTGGACTTTTCAAACCCAAGGTTTCTCTTTTTGATGATGTGGATTCGATCTGGATGATTACATTCTGTCCTCTATTTTCACAAAAAAAGAAATAATGATGGAAATGGATAACAGAATCAGCGGAACAACGCTGATCAAATAACGAAAGGTGGACTCCGGATCGGGTCCCGGATTATCACCGCTTTCATACCCGAAGATAACGCACACTACAAAAAATGAAACTGAAGAAATCAAACCACTTGACCGAACAATAAAGCTGCTGACAGCTGTATAGATGCCTTCCCTTTTTTGCTACAATCCTCATCAGCTTAGCAAGCTTCAACAAGGGGTTCATAAAGCTGTTTGCAAGCAGGGGAATTACGATCATAATCAATAAGGTCACAATAATAAAAGATATGAAAATCGCCCTCTGTATAGCCTGGAGCCCCCCTGCCATTTCTCTAAAGGGCAATGCAAGAACAATGGTCCATTGAGTAAGCTCTGAATGCTCTAAGGCGATCAGCCACTTTTCTCCCTGCCATTGCCGCAATGAAGCCTTGTCATAATTAATATTTAATTGTACCAAGTCCGTGTTTTTTCTTGCCGCTCCCATCCATTTTCGTTCTGGATGATAGACAACCGTATCATCCGCTGCAACTACAAGGAAGACACCAGGAGCTTCTCCTTCCGCCGAGTCCATTTCGAACATTTCCTGAATTTGCGATAAGGATAGATCCACAACGAGATATCCAATATGTTCCGTTGTATCTGTACTAAATATAGGCATGACGAGGGAGACCGCATAAGTTCCTGCGCCGTTAGCGTAAGAGATACGATGGGTAGCCAGAATGGCCGGCTTTAATAGAGGAGGGCAGTTAAACCAGGGCTCGTTCTTATATGGCTCTGTTGTTAAATCCGGGCCGTTCAGTGAAACAACACTTTCCATTTGACGGGGAACTAAAAACATGTCAATTATCTCGGAGTAATTAAGCGCTACATACCTGCTCAATGCTCTTCTAAGATCGTTAATATCGTCCGCGCTCACCTTGTCCGGATTAGTCAAATAACGCTGTACCAGATCATCATTAAGCAGGGAAGAAGTAGACTGAATGACCTGTTTAAAATATAAATCAAGCTGATGCTTTTTGCTGAAAACCGCATCGTAAGATAATGCAAAAAAGTTTTTTTCTACTTCCTTTGTATAATATAACTGGGATATAACAGTGATAATGACAACCGATACTATTACTATATTAATAGACAAAAAAACGGCGATCATTTTTATTTAATGGACAGGTTCTGAGCAGATAACCGTCTCTTCCAAGTAAAAAAATCAATCATGACATCAACCGATTTCTGAATTCTTTTGGCGTCATTTGAGTAACTTGTTTAAAAACCCGGTTAAAATAAGGCAGAGAAGCAAAGCCTACCAGCTCGGCAACCTCATAAATTTTTATATCAAAATCCACCAGCAATATCTTCGCTTTTGCAATCCTTATTCCATTTAAATAGTTGACGAATGTTTCCCCGGTATATTGTTTAAACAAGGTACTGAAATAACTGGGGCTTAAATGAACATGATCTGCTGCTGCTGATAAGGTCAGATGATTCATATAGTTCTTCTCCAGATAGGCATACACTTGTTTAATCGTATGTGACGCTTCCCCGCCGGCATAAAGCGGACGGCGTTCGAGCCAAGCAATAACTAGCATTTCAAAATACCGAATAATCACTTTGTCTTCTGTATTCTCCGGCATGGGGGGAGCACTAAACCGTTCATCCAGACTTGCGATAAGTTCGTTCAATCGTCCGGCTATAATACGCAAAAAACCGAGACGTACACCTGGCCGGGCCCCTTTCATCCTGAGAATCGAGGAGATGAGTACTGTAACCATCTTAAGCAGCTGAACACCATCGCCAAGGAAGAGCTGATCCAAAAATTCCCGAACCTTAAACATATAAGCTTGCTCATCCTGCAACGAATACAAGCGCTCCTTGCTGTTCAGCAGCGCTTGTTGCACCTGCTCCCCGCTGACGGGCTTCAACAAATAATCGGACACATCATAGCGTATAGCCTGACGGGCATATTCAAATTCATCATAACCGCTTATAACAACGGTTACGATCGGCAGCTTGTAGGCATGAATATGTTTGGCCAAATCCAGCCCGTTCATGGTCGGCATCATAATATCTGTTACCAGAATGGACGGCCAGAGCTCCTGTATCATATACCAGGCTTCCTCCCCGCTTGACGCCTCGCCTACGACCTTGAATCCGCTGCCCAAGCCTTCAATCATTTTGACTAATGCGCTGCGAATCCACATTTCGTCCTCTGCTACAACAACGTGATAAATTTTAGCTTCTCCCCTTTGCGCATCTGTTTTTAGAATGAATAACTCATGTATAACAGATAAAGCAAAACCGTATATGTGACTTAATTCTCACGTAATGATCCCGTCAAAAGAAACGGGCCTCTTCTTCCGCCAGGAGTCATCCGAAGTCTTACGAGGAAAAATAGAGCTTTGGGGGCAAATCATTTGAATGGGCTTGCGCGGGCAGTCCAACAGTAATCTTTCGCCTCCCTCCCGTAAAGGGGAATGTTTGGCAACATTCCCCTAAACTGATAAGCAGCGGCCTGTCATGATTATTCATCTTCCTTATTAACCGGCTTCAGGGTCAACTCAAAGTTAATCTGTTTCTCTTCAATCCGATACCTTTCGGCCAATTCCGGCCCGCAAGAATTCGAACCGACCCCGCTCATCCGATAATCCAGATGCACATAGGCCTCGGGCCGTCTCTTCAGCTGGTGAAGATGAGTGGCCTCGGTGAGATCCTGCGCCTTATAATGGGCAGCCTGGAATGAGAACGGCTGTGGCGCATCAATACGCAGTCCCATTCCCTGCTCATTCGAAACAATAGCCCAGTTCGTATCATATCGCGAGCCAAATTCCTGCGGCACAATGTAAGGGACAAACATTTGATCTACGCTGGTCAAATAGACCCCTTGCCGTACGCTCAGGCGCTTGTCGATATAGCTCTCGTGTGGCCCAAGCCCGGAGTATTCCACTTCCTCATTGCCAGGCGCTAATACAAGCTCAAGTCCAAAGCGCGGCAGCCAAGGCAGCTTCTCCCCCACTGCCGCGGTCGTCTTCAAGGTCAATTCTCCGGACGGAGCCACCTTCCACTCCATCCGTCCGCGTAGAAACGGCGCATGAATATAAGCTCCAAGCGAGTATTCAATTCCTATGCGGATCCCCCCGTTCGAGTCTACCTCCCACTCAGACCGATATACCTTCATTTTCGCCTTGTCATAGCCTAACTGCTCCCATGCCTGCCGGATATTACGATCATTATCTGTAGGCGCACGCCAGATGCTCAGCGTTGCAGGGGCTGCCAGCCGCTCAAGTCCATCCCGTTCCAGCTTGGTGAGAGCCCCTCGATGCAGATCAAACTCATATCGGAAATCAAATCCGTTCAGCAACAGCTTGCCGTCAGCTTCTAAAGCGCTAAGCCTCCCTTTAACTGGCGATGTCCGGCTTGCGCTGACTTCCCTTGCGGCTCCCGCCTGTTCGATAGGAAATTCCAATTCGGCAAATGTCAATTCATAACCCGGCTCCGCCCACTCCATATCCCGATCAAGCCGGAAGGAGAGCTGGAGCACCAGGCGTCCGGGATTAGGAGGGAGTGTATAGGGCAGAATCACGGTCTCCCATTCCTGCGGGGTCGCATTTAATTCCTGTAATTTGCCTTGATCAATAAGCACGTTATCCTCCAGGAGTCTCCAATAGGCGGCGATATGGGAAAGATCCGTAAAATCATAGCGGTTGCCGATTCGCACCCGGCCGGCAGCAAGATCTACCGTCTCCACCCGGACCGGTGCAAGCACTTGCTTTAGCTCCAACAGTCCGGCATGAGGCACACGATCTGGGGAGACCAGTCCGTCTATGCAGAAATTGCCGTCATTCGGCTGATCTCCAAAGTCTCCGCCATATGCATAATAAGGGGTTCCCTCCTCTGTATGGGTCAGAATCCCATGATCCACCCATTCCCACACACATCCCCCCATCAGCTTGGGGTAGGCCTCGAACACTTCCCAATAATCCCGCAGATCGCCCGGACCATTGCCCATGGCATGACTGTATTCACATAAAAAGAGCGGCTTCCTGTTCTGTTCGTCGCGTCCGTATTCGGCGCAGCTCTCTACAGAGCCATACATCCAGCTATCAACGTCGAGGCTGCGGGTACGCTCAGGCTCAGACTGGGAGCCAGGCGCCCCTTCGTAATGGACCAGACGGGAGGGGTCCCGCTGCTTGATCCATTCAGCCATAGCGATATGATTATCCCCAAAGCCTGACTCATTGCCAAGCGACCAGATCAGTACAGAAGGGTGGTTCTTATCCCGTTCTACCAAACGCTTGGCACGATCAAGATAAGCATCCCGCCAGTCCGGGTCCTCACTAAGAACATCCGTCTGAGCAGAGGTCCATGGGGTCCCCACGCTCATTCCATGGCATTCCAGATCCGCTTCATCGACCAGATAGAAGCCCAGCTCGTTGCAAAGCTCCAGGAAGCGAGGATCGTTCGGGTAATGGGAAGTCCGCACCGTGTTGATATTATGCTGCTTCATCAGCAGCAGATCATGCTTCATATGATTCAACGGCACCGTCTGTCCCAGCAGTGGATGTGAATCATGCCGATTAACGCCCTTCAACTTCAAGGCCTGACCATTCAGCTTAAATACACCGTCCACTACTTCCACATGGCGGAATCCCACTTGAATAGCTAAGCTCTCTTCCCCAGCTCGTACATACAGATCATATAAATACGGCTGCTCCGCATTCCAGAGCACAGGACGCTCCACCTGAATAGCCAGCGTGGAGGAATGGTCGATGAACCCTTCAGCCGAACCTGCGAGCAATGCTTGTGCATCCCGGAGCTCAACCTGCACCTGCAGCGGCCCCGTTGTATCCACCTCAACCTGCAATGTGGCTTTTTCGTAATCAGCCTCAAATTCCTGATGGGCAAACACGTCGCGAATATGCTCCTTGTCGCGGGCCAAAAGATAGACATCGCGGAAAATCCCCGAATACCGCCAGCAATCCTGATCCTCCAAATAGGTACCATCGCACCACTTGAGCACCAGCACAGCTATCCGGTTGACTCCCGCCTTGAGATAAGGGGTTATCATAAATTCTGCCGGATTGCGGCTGCCTTGACTGTAGCCGACGTATTGTCCATTAACCCAAAGATAGAAGCAGGAGTTCACCCCTTCAAATATGACATATTTCTCCTTTGCAGCCCAATCAACCGGCACCTGAAAATCGCGCACATATAATCCTGCAGGATTATCATCAGGCACATAAGGCGGATCTACGGGAAACGGATATCTTACATTCGTGTAATGAAGCTGATCAAATCCGTTGACCTGCCAGCAAGATGGAACGATGAGATCATCCCAACTGCTCACATCATTTTCTTCGGTATAGAATCCATCAGGCGCATTAACAACACTTGCGAAATATTGAAATTTCCATTTCCCATTCAAGGTTTGATAAAATGGCGAACGCCCCCGCTTCCGAGACTTGGCCTGCTCCATCGTCGCATAAGGAATATAATGAGCGCGTGCCGGCTCTCGATTTTCGTGCAGTTTCCCTGGATTTTCCCACAATTTAGGCAGGTTCTTCATGAACATTCATCCTTTCCTCCGAATCTTAAGATAACAACAGCAAGCCCTTTGACGAAATGAACTAAAGAAACTTGTTTCGATAATCGGTTGGAGTTAATCCATAATGTCTTTTGAAGCTGTCCCGGAAATGATCCTGATCCGTATAGCCAATCTGATCGCAAATCTCATAAATTTTGATCGTCGGGTCCTTAAGGAGCTGAACCGCCGCTTCCATCCGCACCTGGATAATAGCATGGTTTAAGGTCGTCCCGGTTACCTCTTTGAACACCTGGTTCAAATATTTTTCACTTAATCCAACATGGGAAGCAATATCGTTTAAGGTCAAGCTTCGCTTCATGTAATGAGCCAAAACATATTCAAGAGCTTGCTCCACCAGCTTTTTCTTTTTCACATTTCCGCCTATGCTGTTTAGCGGCATTTGACCCGATAGATTGGGAAGCTGCTCTCTCACCAACTGCTCCGCCATGGCCAGCCCATTGCGTTCCTCTTCTTCCTTGCGAAGCTGGGCAACGGCAAGTCCCACCACTCGTTGAATCTGCTCCGGATCTACCGGCTTCAGAACGTAATCCAGCACTTGTAATGAGATCGCCTTGCGGGCATACTCAAATTCATTCAAACCTGAGAGAATAATGCATTTCATGTCCGGATACCGCTGCAGCACACCTGTGATCAACTCGATGCCATTCACCTTTGGCATACTAATATCCGTTAATAGAATTTGGGGAGCAAGGACATCCAGCTGTTCCAGAACCTCCTCACCGTTACTTAGTGCTCCGACGATCTCTACATCTAGGGCACGCCAATCTATGGAGCGAACAATGGCTTCCCGAACCGTCCTTACATCTTCAGCTACCAGCAGCTTATACATTATTCATCCTCCATTCTTTCTTCCGATGCAGGATTTCCGAACAAGCTGGGACTAAGTCCGCCTTCATTCTTAATTGCTTCATCCGCCTCAGCGATAAATGGCATAACCGCTTCGACACAGGTTCCGTTGGGAACCCTGATATACCGCAGCCCATATTCTCCCTTCCGTTCCTTACAGTTCAGCACAATTCGGCGATGTACATTTAAAGTTCCATAGCCCCCTTCCGAGCTCTTCTCCTTGCTGCTCTCTCGGGCCAAACGCTGGTTCATCATGTTCGAATCCACTCCGCTTCCATTGTCTTCCACCCGAAGGATAACGCTTTCAGGTTCTCTTCTGGCTGAAATCGCGATTCGACAATTGCTCGTCTGATTGGCAAATCCATGTACAATGCAATTTTCCGCGAGCGGCTGCAAGATTAAGTGGATCACCTGTACCGCGGCCAACTCCTCCGGAATATCTATGCCAATCGTCAAGTCATCCAGCATTTGCTTCTGAATGTCTAAATAAGCTTCTACCTGACAAGCCTCATCCTTCAGAGGAATCCAGGTCTTGCCTTTATTTAACCCATAACGGAACACATTGGCAAGCGAACGAACGATCATGCTGGTCTCCATATCCCCGGATATCAATGCCCGACAGTTGATCAAATCCAAGGTATTATACAAAAAATGAGGATTGATTTGAGCCTGTAACAATTCCAACTGCAGTTGGCGCCGCTCGATTTCTTCAGTGAAGCTCTTCTCAATCAGCTGCCGAATCATAACCAGCATGGCTGAGAACTGTTGGTTCAACTCGTTAATCTCATAAATTTCCGAAATATCGCTTGGCAGGGGCTGCTCCAGCTGCAGCACATCCTTTCGCTGCATGGCCGAGACTAACCGGGATATGGGAACTGTCACCCGGGTAACAATCGAATGCATCCAGAATCCGGATACCAGTAGCGCAACAATGCCAATCACTGCGCAGATCATCGAGATCATAAAGGTATAGCGGCTAAAATGACTCTCTGGAACCAGGGCCACCAGCTTCCAGCCATTATCGAACGAATCGTACATAATTCTGTATGATTCGTTATCTACAGTGGCTTTAACTGTCCCTTTGGCGCCATGAAGCGATTGAACATAGGGCGTTCCGCTCAAATTATCCATAAATGAATGCCGGGCGCTATATATTACCTGGTTCTTCTCATCCAGCAGCAGATAGTAACCTTTATCAATAGGTGCGTTGCCAATCACACCCTGGATGCTTCGGGTATCGGCACCAACCATCACCGTGCCTATATTCCGTCCATCCTTATAGCTGAGCTTGCGACTCGCCAAATACACGACATTGCCCGTTCCAAAAGGCTGAGCCCACCACACGCCTTCGCTCTCATTACGATTCAAGCGTTGATACCATTCCGCATCGATCAGGTCATTAGCCTGATAGATTCCGGTTCCCCCGAAAAAATGGGCGGGTGAAACGCTATAAAGACTGCTGGTGGGCTCCAATAACATAGATACGCTATACGTTGTCTGAACTGCATTATTTGAAGCGACATTATGGAGCAGAGACAAGAGAGATAGATTTTGCAAATTTTTCTCCAGCTCAAAAAAGTCACCGATCGACTCATAATCCTGCTTATATTGACGATCAATGAGGTTATCAATAAACTGATTGGATCGCACGAACGCACTTACATTTTTCATAGTATCAAACTGATACCAGACATTCCGATGTACGAACTCCATCGACTGCTCCGCCATTTTCAGCGTATGGTTGTTCTGAACCTGAATCAGAATATAGCTGGAGGCCGTCGTGGACAGGACGATAAATACCACAATCAAACCCAAGAGCGGCAAGCTCAATTTGTTGAACAAGCGTGAGGTTTTACGCGATGCATTCTGTCCCATCTTCTCATCCCCTGCACATGGAATATCACCCCTTGACTGAGCCTACCATCATCCCCTGATCAAAATATTTTTGAACGAAAGGATAGATAATCAGCATCGGCAAAGCCACGATCACGATGGCTGACATTTGGATGCCGATCGTTGGCGGAGGTGTAGTTCCGGCCGCCTCTAACAGCTCAGGAGGCAAGCTGGAACTGGCTATAATGGTTCGAAGCACTAATTGCACCGGCGCCTTACTCCAATCCGTCACATATAGCATAGCATTAAAGAAATCATTCCAGTAGACTACTAAATACATTAAACCGATAGAAGCTAAAACCGGCATGGACAGCGGCAAGACAATTTGCCATAAGATGCGGAATTCCGAGGCTCCATCGATAGCAGCGGATTCCTTCAAGCTTTCCGGGATGCCCTCAAAGAAGGTTTTCATAATGATCATATAGAACGCGCTGAACGCCATAACCAGGATCAAAACATACGAAGTGTTCAGCAACCCTAGTTGCTTGATCGTAATATAGGTAGGGATCATTCCCCCCCTAAATAACATCGTAAATACAAAAAACAAAATCAGAATTCTACGTCCGGGCAGCTTTTTCTCAGCTAATGCATAAGCGGCGCCAGAGGTCAGAATCAGAGCAAGGATTACACCCCCGGCTGTGTTCTTCAGCGTATTCCCATAGGATTGATAGATCAGTGAACCCTTCTCCAGCAAATACTTGTAATACTCCAGGCTAAACGAAGTTGGAAACAAGACCATGCCATTTTTGGCACTGAATATATGATAAGGAGTAACGGATACAGTAATGACATACCAGAAGGGCAAAATAATAACAACTGTCATAAGTGACAAAAGAATATAGTTAGAGACGACAAATAACTTTTCTGTAGCGGTAAGCTTCATGATTCGGTCTCCTCTCTAGAAAATGCCCGAATCATTGATTCGTTTGGCAAAATGATTGGCTGTCAGCACCATCGCTAATCCGATAATCCCTTTGATCACATCTGCCGCAGCAGCCACGCTAATATTGAATTGCTCCACCCCAACGCGGTAAATATACGTATCCAAAATATCGCCAACCTGCAGAACCATAGGGTTGTACAGATTGATCACCTGATCAAGGCCCGCGCTCATTATGAAGCCGACCCGTAAAATAAACATGACTACGATCGTACCCGATATCCCCGGCAGCGTCATATAAATGATGCGCTGGAAGCGGGTGGCTCCATCCACAACAGCCGCTTCATTAACCTCCGGGTTCAGGCCGGCGATGGCTGCGATATATATTATCGCTGCCCATCCCATCTCCTTCATCGCGTCGGTCACCACCAAGATCGTGCGGAAGTAATGATGATCGGCAAGCAAATAAGCAGGACTTCCGCCCAGCAGCTCAACCACCTTATTAACAATCCCGGTTTCCGGAGACAGCAGTAGAGTAATAATTCCCCCGTATACGACCCAGGAGACGAATCTTGGCAGGTACACGGCCGTTTGCAGCGTCTTTTTGAACCATTTGATGCGAATTTCATTTAAGGCAAGGGCTAATAGAATTGGACAGATAAAGCCGCTTATCATCTTGTACAAATTAATGATCAGCGTATTCTTAAAGGCCGTCCAGAACATGTCAGACTCAAACAATGCATGAAAGTATTTTAGTCCTGCCCATTCACTACCACTGATTCCGCGAATAAAATTGTAATCCATAAAGGCTACGCTGATCCCGAAAACCGGGAGATAATCAAAAATGAATACCCACAAAAATCCCGGAAGTAAAAGAAGATACAACAGTTTATACTTCCAGATCCGATCCAGCGCTTTCTTCCATCCTGATTCAGGCACAGTTCCTACGATCATTTGCGCCGATTTCAACTCGCTCCCCATTCTTTTTATGCCTCCTTGTTCCATATACAACCGTTTCGAAAGGGCTTTCATAAATAATATATCTAATCCCTCCTGAACCGAAAACCGGACAGAAGCGAAGTATTACAGGGGAAAAGTCGAGTTTTAAGTTAGGAAGAAAAAAAGACGGGAAGAGGCTGCTCCATGGAGCGACCCCTTTCCCGTTCTTGATTGTACATTCAATCATTCATGAGTTCCCTTACCCTAAAAGGGGATTATTTGCCTTGTTTTTTCTTGAACGATGCTTCCAACTCGCTTAAAATTTGCGATCCGCCTTGGGACTTCCATTTTTCCACGAATTCATCAAATTTCTTAATATCCCCGCCCATGATAATCTGAGTAAATACAGAGTCGCGCATCGTATTAAGCTCTACCAGCTTGGCAATTTTGGTTGGAGAATCCAAGAAGTTGGAGGCATCTGTGATTTGATATTTATTCGTAATAGCTACATCAAGCGCCTGGGAATGCCGAAGCGGTAACGATTCTAGATATCGCGGCCAGCCTTTCAGCCCGGGAGCAAACAAATAGCTTTGGATACTGCGGAAATTACCGTCCTTGTCTTGCATCGTTTTAGGATCTACCAAATCCGTTACTACCGACATTTTACCGTTCTCAATCTTGTAGTCTTCGCCTTCGATTCCCCACACCGTAAGCATTTGATTTTCAGGCGACAAGGAATCCTCGATAATTTGCAATACCCGTGCAGGATCTTTCGTCTTGACGCTAATCGCCGTCATTTGATTGAATGGGGCACCTGCCGGAGCCACTGCCGTACCATCGGCTCCGACAAGGGAACCCGTCAACGTTAAATATTTGAAAGGCAAATTGGATTGGTCAGGCAAACTGCCATCCGATGCCAGCTCTCCGCTTTGCTTCAACAGGTTTGTCTCGATTTGTGTATCATAATCGTTAGCCGTAGACCACCAGCCCATCCAGGAGAACAGCTTGCCGCTATACAGCTTGGTCCGCAGCTGCTCTTCCTTGATCGTGGCGAATTCCTTATCAATAAGTCCTTCTGAATACATCTTTTGCAGGTAAAGAAGCGCCTCTCTCATTTTCGGATCGATATCATAATTGCTGAATTTGCCATCCGCTTCCGTGAAGAAGCCTGGCGTCACCCCAAATGCGCCAAAAATATGATCAAAGGAATTGTTGGCATATTTTTGTTGACCGACCTCTGCGTTATAACCTCCGAGGGGAATGACATCGGGATGCTCTGCCTTGATCTTCTTGAGCAGATTATAATAGTCATCAAGCGTCGTTGGCGCCGGCGTGCTGCCCAGAAGATCTGTACGCATTACCAAATCCCAACGGTAGCCGGCTCCCGGACCGCCCTGATAAGGGATTCCATACAGTTTACCGTTAACCATAGCCTGTTCGAACACATCCGCAGGCACTTCCTTAACAATGTTTGGTGTGTCTGTCTCATTGATCAGATCGGTCAGGTCGACAAAAGCGCCCTGCTGCGCATACTTTTGAAAGTCATCGGCGAAATCAATTCGAACCACATCGGGAATATCCCCGCTGGTCATCTTCAGATTCAGCTTCGTCTTGTACTGCTGGACATCCACCATTTCCGGAATAATCTCAATGTTCAGCTTTTTCTCAATCGCCTGCTTCACGACATCCTTGGAATAATCATACGGCTTCGATATATCCTGACCTTTCAACCAATTCAGCTTATAAGGCTGATCCGCAGCGTTCGTCTCCTTTCCTTCAGACGGTGAAGAAGACGGCGAGGCGGACGGTTCTCCGGAGCTGCCACATCCCGTTAATGCTACTGTACCTGCCAGAACAACAGCCAGCATACTACTAGTCAACCTGTTTCTTAGTTTTGCCATGTACGAAAAGACCTCCTCAATTTGTACTCTGTTTCCCCTTAAAAACGACCTGACCTAAAACTAAAAAGAAAGCGTTCACATGTCAAAATTAATAAAAAATACCTTCCCTGAAAACCGGGGAAAAGGACGATAATACCGGATAAAAGTCTTATTTGCCTGCTATAAGTGTAACAAGACCTGCGGGCGGAACAGAAATTTGCTGTACCCCTTCTATACCCAGGTTGTACTCCTGCATTACGCGCCCGGTAGTATCTTGTACCGTAACTGCTCTGGAACCAGCGTTGGCTGCCCACTCCACAATCATTCCATTTTCTCGCGTGCCATTAATCAGCACGACGGTCTTTGGCAGCTCGCGATTAAGGGGCACTACCGTCCGCTCATAAGCAGCGGCGATTAGGATATCTTTTGCTGCAGCGATGACTACAGGATACAGCAGCTCCGGATGATAAGGCTCAAGCGGTCCATCCAGCAAAACCTGCCGATGTTCCCTCCAGAAGCTCAGCCAAAACGCTGCCATATCTTGATGTCGTTCAGGGAGCTGATCCAATCTAACCGAAATTTGCGGCACGGCAAACAATGCATTGATGAGCTGAAGTGCTGCCGATTCTGCCGGTTCTTCCATGCTCCACATGATCGGATCAGCATGTGCAGCCGTATTGCCGCATAGAAGCCGAATATCCAAAGTGCGCACCCGATTCTCGATAGAATCATTGGGGCAATCCGAGGCTCGGAACATATTGCCGTACTTGCGCATATGCGGCCCAATATAAGATTGACGGAACTCAATCATCACCTTCGGTTTAATCCTGCGCAGACGCTGCATAATGTCGGTCATCAGCCGGTCCACTGCCTCCGATACCGACACATAATCGCGCCCGTTGCCGTACTCCGGCTTCCTTCCCCCTGGAGGTAGGAAGCTATCCATAAAATCCAGCTTGAAACCGTCCAGGTCCCATTCTATCAGCGCCTTTTCATAGATCAAGATTAAATATTCGCGTACCTCGGGATACCTTGGATCTACGATTCCCCAGCCTCGCTCTTCAATCGTATACAGCATTTTATCCTGAAATTGGTTCCAGGCCCGGCTATGCATGCCAACAAAAGGAACGGAATACCAGAGCAAATATTTCATTCCCAAGCGATGAACCCGCTCTACATGCTCTTTCATATTAGGTATTTTGTCCGGGCACACGTTCCAATCGCCGCAGTATGCATATCCGCGCAGATTGTCCGCTGTTTGCCACCCGTCGTCCACAATCACGGATTCACAACCCAGTTTCTTGGCCAGGCGGCATTGTTCCTCAATCTCTTCCGGCACCAGTTGCTGGTGATAGCTGTACCAGGTTGAGTACATCGGCTCGCGGGCAGAGTCCGGAACCGGGGCAGGAGTCAGACCAGGCAACCCGCTCCACCAGTTCTGAACTTCATTCAATGCCTCGTAATAAAATAAGTCCCGGCAATCCACCCTAAGCGTCGCCTCATAATGGCTTAGCGGTGCCACCGGCTCGTCAAACAGAGTCACCGCACAATGATACTCCGCGGTCTCCTCATGAACACCGGCCTTCATCACAATCGGGTTCAACGCATCCGAGAAAGCAAATGTCAGCTTGTTTCGGCCAGTTCCGCTAAAGAGACATACCACGGGAGAAGAGTTGGTCAGTCGGCTGGTATAACCAGCCCCCCAATCCGGCACAAATCCCCGGTTCCTTCCGCAGTTCGGATGCCAGACCCCTTGAATATCAGCTGCCGGATGCTCCCAAGTCAATTGGATGCACGGTGGTATGTCTGGGTTTTCCAGACTGATTCGAATATGAACCAGCTCTATTCCTGCTTCAGGAGTCTCCGTTGTAATCTCCCACTGAACGCCATCGCCTCCGTCAGTCCAATGAAAGTGGTGTTGCCTCATCGACATGTATAACCCTCCTGTACTCGCTTACATACTTTCAAAGATGTTGTTCAAAAAGTCCGCTTTCGATCAGAAAACCGATCAAGGTTATTCAGAATGCGCGACCATGATCCGAATGAAGGTTTTCTGGCAATATAGAATTTCATCAGCCTGGCTGATAAAGGATTAAAATCGATATCTAGCACGAAGTGAATCAAGAAGTAACTCGACATCGAATCCTTGAGTTCAGCCGGGTCTAAGCCAATGCTTACAAAAACATCTCAGGTGCTCACGTTGGTTTTGTCTACGCTCCGCCCCTTTCTTTCCTGGCTTCATCCGACCTTCTCGCTGCTGAAAACCGGCCTTTTTGAACACGCACTTGAAGCATACTGCCCCCTAAACATATCGCAATCCCATATAAGCGAAAACCGGGGAGAAGAATGATTTTACCGGGGGAAATCCTCATTCTATGTCGCACAAATAAAAAAAAGCCCCGCTTAATGCGAGGCTTTGCTCCAATCGAAGCCAATGACATTTAGAAAGGCTTTGGCCAATACCATATGACCGGCAGCATTCGGATGAACCCGATCCCATGCTATCGTCGCCGGGTAAATAGACTCAAGCACAGAGGCAAATGCTTGCTGGGTATCAACGAACAAGCAGCCGTAATCATCGGCAACGCGCTTCACGACAGATCCATACCGATCCATGTCTGCTCTCATCAGATCATGAGGGTTAGGCTCCAGATAATAGGGAGTCATAAGGATAAGTCCTTTCAAAGAGGGAAGCGTCGATTCTACCAAATTTCTAAGCGTCAGCTCATATTCCCCAAGATATACATGCCCCTCTGTGATGTGCGGAGTATCAAATTGTCTCCATACATCATTGATCCCAATCATAATAGACAGCCAATCTGGCTTCAAGTCCATTACGTCTGTTGTCCACCGCTGCTGCAAATCCCGAATCGTATTGCCGCTCGCGCCCATATTCGTGATACGAATACCCCGCTCAGGATATACCGACTGGATCAGAGCGTCTGCCATCATGACATACCCTTTTCCAATTCCTCCAAATAGACCTTCTCCATAAGGACGAGCCCTCTCACAATCTGTCACAGAGTCGCCAATCATGATCAGCTTCTCGTTATAGCCTACTAACATCGCTGTCTCTCCTTTCGTCAAATCTATTACAAAATTCCGATACGCCTCAACCAGCGTGCGCACAGATCAGGCCAAGTTCGGGCTTCCGGATGATCCTCTGCCAAACCTAAGCCATGTTTGCCGCTTTGATACAAATGTATCTCGAACGGCACTTTACAGCGACTTAGCGCCCGAGCGAACAGCAAAGTGTTTTCAACCGGAACTACTGGATCATCAGCAGTATGCCACAGGAAAGTCGGTGGCGTATCAGCCGTTACTCTAAGTTCATTTGACAAATATTCAAGCTCTCCGGCCGATGGATGTTCACCCAGCAGGTGAATGCGAGATCCCCCATGGCCAAATTCGCCCATGCTTATAACCGGATAACATAGCATTAAAAAGTCAGGACGGCAACTAAAATGTTCGATTGGATCGAGAGATGCAGGGTCACCTTCGTCATAGTGGGTTCCCGCAGTAGCGGCCAAATGGCCTCCTGCCGAGAACCCTATCAGCCCTAATCTGGCCGGATCGATTTGCCATGATTCAGCGTGCGCTCTGACATAGCGGATCGCCCGTTGAATATCCAGCAGTTGAGCCGGATGCTTATATGGCGCTACCCTGTATTCAAGCACAAAAGCAGTAATCCCTATTCCATTTAGCCATCTGGCTATAGGTTCACCTTCATGATGAGCTAATGATTCGTAGCCTCCTCCCGGGAGCACAATAACAGCCGATTGCAAATTCCCCTTATTCTCTGCGAGATAAGCGGTTATGGCAGGACGATCTTCTACTTGACTGCCGAACGCCAAAGGGGCCCCTTCCGGCCATAGTTCCATTTTCATATTTGAGTTCTCTCCCAAAATACAGTTTTGCTGCTTCAAGGCTCCAATTGCCTATCGTTCTACTTGCGGCCTTCTCCGGATAGGCCAGAGAATTTCACTAGAAAAGTATTAATCTCATAAGGCTTGAAGCTATGGCGGATCTCGAGACCGTTCACTGCTTCCGATAGAGGGCGTTCCATCAGATCGCACACCTGCCAGGAGTAAACCGGGTAATCGCTGGATAATGTGACCTCGCTACGTCCCCCCAGATATTCATGTAGTCGGACGATCAGACCGTCGCCTTGCTCTGACAGCTTCACCGCATCAATCGCGATGCCGTCGGCATCCGTTCGGATCAGCGACCTGCCGGCTCCGGCGGCATATCCTCCCTGTACCGCCTGCAGCAGGTTATTCAGCGACCATGCCTCCTCCACCGTTCTTCCGACAGCCCAATCTCCCAGATGCGGCAGCAAAGCGTAAGTGAAGAGATGCTCGCCTTGGTCTGCCTGCCAATCCGGCTCGGTGGCCGACTTAATCAATGACAGCCTCATCACATGATCCTTGATGTCGTACCCATATTTGCAATCATTGAGCAAGCTCACGCCATACCCTCGCTCCGACAAATCAGCCCATTGATGCCCCACACTTTCGAAACGCGCATAATCCCAGCTCGTATTCCAGTGGGTCGGCCGCTTCACATTGCCAAATTGAATGTCGTAAGTGGCTTCTGTCGATCTTACCGCAACCGGGAACGCAACCTTCAATAACTGCTGCCGTTCGTGCCAATCGACCAGCGTCTCAAAGTCGATCCGCCGACTTCCCGAGTACACCTTAACTTTCTGGGTAAGGGTTGAGTCCATATAATTCCATTTCAATTCCAGTACAGCGGCTAACGGTCCGCTCTCAATCAAGGACATGGACTGCAAATCCGTAATCTCCCGCATTTTCTCCTGATAGAACAGATCAATATCCCATGCCTCATACATTTTTGGCTTATCCTCGAACACCTGCAGTACATTGCCGCACTCTCCCGCAGCGAGGACTTCCCGCTCCGCTTCCCGATCGTAAATGCGGGTTAATTGCCCCGCCTCGTTCCACTCAAGAACATAAAATGGAGTGGTCAGCCGGGAAGCTTCCCAGTGGAATGGCACATCCTGCTGGATTGGTTCAGCCGGGCGGGCTTTAAGGATTGCAGTTCCCATCATAGGAAGATCAGGAACCTCGATCAGCCATTTGTCCCCCTGTCTTTGTGAACGCAGCACGCGCCCGCTTCCGTCTCTCCATTCCCTGTCTTGGCCCTCCGCATCCGTTAAAATGACAAGATCGCTGCGCTTATAGAAGGCACCATTAAACACTGTATATTCTATTTCATCTCTTCCGCTGTTTAAGGCCATTAGACCCTCTTTGGCCGATGCGGCGGCTTCCTCACCAATCCGAAGCGCTTCCGCATACTCCGCCCGGGAATCCTCATATACCTCGCGGATGGAAGAGCCAGGAATGATATCATGGAACTGATTGCGCAAAATGATTTTCCAGCCCTCATATAGCTGCTGAGCCGGATACCTGGAGAAATCCCCTGTCTCCGCAGCCAGTATCGCTTGCAGCCATTCGGATTCCCGATACAGCAGCTCCAGCTTCCGGTTCATCCGTTTGTTATAGGCCTGGCTCGTATATGTGCCTCTATGGAATTCCAGATACAGCTCTCCATCCCATGTGTGGACATACTCATCCGTGCTCTCAATCGTTGTCTGCAACCGTTCAAAATACGTATCAGCCCGCCCCGTCTTCACATTTGGAACCCCTGGAATCTCATCCAGTCTGCGGCGCATTTCCAGCATCTCACGGTTAACTCCGCCGCCGCCATCGCCATACCCGTAAGACAATAACAGCTCCCTGTTCAGATTCTTGTCCCTGTACTGGTCCCAGATGCCCTGCACGGAGAACGGCTCGATCAACCCGTTGTATGTATAATACCAAGCGCTGGACTCGGGCCCTTCCGGTGTCGTAATGAAATGGGCCAGCACCTCGGTACCGTCCATGCCTCTCCAACGGAACGTATCATGCGGCATACGATTGTATTGACTCCAACTGATTTTGGTCGTCATAAAGGTGTCGATGCCTGATTTGCGTAAAATCTGCGGCAGCGCCCAGCTGTAGCCAAAAACATCTGGCAGCCAGAGATATTTGCATTCCGCGCCGAATTCCTCGCGGAAGAACTTCGTACCGTACAGAATCTGACGAACCAGCGATTCTCCGCTCGTCAGGTTACAGTCCGCCTCCAGCCACATCGCCCCGCCAGCCTCCCAACGTCCTTCCTTGATACGATCGGCAATTTCGGCGTAAATCTCCGGGTAGTCCTGCTTGATATAGTCGTACAGCTGCGGCTGGGTCTGCAGGAAGATATACTCGGGATACTGCTTCATCAACCTCAGAACGGTGGAGAAGGAACGCGCCGCTTTCTCCCGCGTATGAGTCAGCCGCCACAGCCAGGCGACATCGATATGGGTATGGCCCACTGCCGTAACCGTAACCGGATGCTCTCGCTGCATCGCCGCCAGCTTCGTCTGCAGCAGGGCATTGCCCGCAGCGACGGAGGCATAGAAAGCCTCGCTGCCGGGCCGCGACCAATCCAGTTCTGCAAACGCACGATTCAGCGCCGTGATCAGCTCCTGCTTCTCCGGCTGGCTATCCGCCAGCTGCCTGCTGACGGCAAGTACAGCCCGACCGGTGAAGTATAGGTTATCCGCCGCTTCATCCAAGCAAGCCAGCTCTGCCAGCTTAATGCGATGCTCCTGTGGCGTTGGCTTCCCGCCGCCTTCAAGACCAGACCACAGACGAAAGGCAAAATCGAGCGTACTCCCCGCAGCATCTTCCTCGAGAAACACCTCCTGGTGATTGGAATCTACGCCCTGATACGGCTTCCCGTTCAGAAACAGCAGAGCTTCAAATCCGCTATTGTTGCCTCCGCCTGTCCGTCCAAAATCAAAGCGGCCTACAATACGCCGGCCTTTCCAGTCCGTCGGCACGTCCACCCGCTTGTACATCCACAAATAACGGTCTCGGCCGGTCCAGTGCTCCCCCAAACGGATAACGGATTGTCCGGCAGGCTGTGAAGGATATTTTCCATTGGCTCCCTCCTCATCCTCCTGTATCTTCCACTCCACCAACTGCATAGCTTCTCGGTAACGATAGGTCTCCAACTCCTTAATACGCGCTTCCAGCTTCTCTTCCGTCCAAAACATACACTTCTCCTCCTTTAGTTTATAACACGTGTTATATGCTATGAAATAAGCGGTTACCCACAAAGTGGGACCGCATTTTACACCTGGTGAAAAAAGAACTAGTGGGCATTCGACCTCTTCTTTACCAGCACTACCTGTTACGCGCTTTCACCCGGTCTCAGAATGGCCGGCAGCCATACCTTTTCCGGCAGCTCCCGCTCCAGCTCTATCTGTCCCAGTACACAGCGCACTGCTTCCTCCCCCATGCTCACATAGGGAATCTCTACGCAGCTTAGTGCAGGAAGGCTTAGACGATGGCCCTGAATCATATTGTCCGCAGCCATGATCTTCAGTTCTTCCCCGATGGGCAAACCCAGGCTGTGTGCCGCCCGGTAAAGATCGGGAACCGCATTGGACCAATTGACAAGCACAGGAGGCAGCGTTTCTCCGGCTCCCGCTTGGGCTACACCCTCCAGCCATTCCAACCAATTGACCTGGCCCTCCTTCTCTTCATGACGGGAGACCTTCGGACTCAGGTTATACTTGCGGCACCATTCCATATAAGCAGCTTTGCGCATCTTCTCCGCCCAGATTACCCGACCTGCAGGTGCTCCATAGACCTCTGCATATAACGGAGCCCCTTTCATATCAGGGTTGCGCTTCAACAGATAGTCCAGCGCCATCGTTACACTGCCTTTGTAATCAGCCAGCACCGAAGATACGCCGGATGTCTCCGCATAACCTTCAACCGATACGTAGGGTACACCTGCAGCTTGGACTTTCGCAGCCCATTCCTTGCTCCGATAGCTTGTGCTGTCCAGCGTAACGATTCCGTCGATCTTCCGCTGATGATAGAGATCCAGCAGCTCATTCCTCGCTTCTCCTGATTGTCTGTATCCTGGAGAACACAGCAGAATATGGTATCCCCTGGCCTCGGATTCCCGCTGCATGCCCTCCAACAGGCGGATGAACAGCGGATGCCGGGTGTCGCCAAAGGCTGCCAGCGTCATGCTGCGTCCCGTCTTCATGCTGCGCGCCTGGGCGTCCACATGATAGTCCAGCTCGCGGATTGCAGCCAGCACTTTCTCCCGTGTCTCCGCACTGACCCCGATCCCGGGCGTCGCATTCAACACCGCGGATACTACGCTGCGAGATACGCCGGCCAGCCGGGCCACATCGTGGCTGGTAATTCTTTTTCTTCCCATATTAGCACCTCGGCAAGAGTATAACACGTGTTATAAAAGATGTATAGACGTTTTTTATGATAGCCTTCCCTTCGTTAGCTTGCTCAAGTTAACTAGCTTTCGCTAAGCAAAAACGTCTCCCGTCCATACTATGCGCAAATGTTTGAAGCTACAAAACGAGTTATTAATAAATACGCTAAACGAAATGGAACCATTGATACAGATTGCAAACAACAGTTGGCAATTGCCTTTATCCTGGCAATTCGTCGTTTTGATCTTAGTCGTTACAGATAATACAAAGACAAGCCATGTGGAGTTTGCTTCACATGGCTTGTCTTTGTTTTTACATACTGTATTCCAAATTATTTTTAGAGAAATATTCGAGGGGGAAGTCCAGAGAACGAATAACCGGCGCTTGCCGGCGTTCGCCCTCCAAAGCACTATCGTCGAGTAGATGGTTCCTCATAGCTTTGCAAGCCCGCGTCGCGCAAAGTTCTTCCGACATAGCCCAACTCTCGACGTGCAGCGGCATCGTTGACTGTGAACTCACGCCCGATCATGCGTATCATCGAGCGTGAGATCGGCGGATCTCCGTCTTTCCGCGTGACGGCCCAGATCGTGTCGAGCAGCCGGCCAATGGCAGAGGCAAGCCAGTAGGGCATCGAACGCAGCTTATCGATGGACAGGCCCTGTAAGTTTGCGAGCGAGGTGACGAACTCACGGAAAGTCTGCCCTTCCTGGTCTTTGATGAAGAAGGCATGACCGCCTTCTCCGCGTTTGAGAGTGCATTGTATGGCTTCTACCACATTGTCCACGTGGCAGGTTGAAAAAGCGTAGTCACCGCGGTTGATGAAGGCGAACTGTCCAGATCTGACTGCTTCGGGAAGCCCTTGACTAAACGGATCACCAGGTCCCCAAATAGCCGGAGGGCGAAGCGCGATGGTGCGAAAGCCCGGTTTGTTAGCTGCCAGAACCATTGATTCGGCCCGTGCCTTGCTCGCCAGGTAGGCGGAGAAGTGGTTCGGGAAAATCGGCGTGCTTTCATCAACGTTGCAGATTGGCGTACCGCCATTATCCATGAGAATTCCCGCTGCGCTGATGTAGACGAATGTCTTCGCACCGGCGGACTCGGCTGCCTTCAACAAGGCTATGGTTCCATCAACGTTGGTGCGGAAGAAGGGTTCGCGAGATCCCGAAAAGCGGAACAGGGCGGCCGCGTGTACAACCGCATCAATCACCGGTAATATGAGTGGCGTGCTGCTTTCGAGATCGGCATCGACTGGCGTAGCACCCATGGACTTGAGTTTGGCGTGAGATGATATGGAGCGCGTAAGTGCGAAAATCTCGTGACCGTCCTCTATGAGCTTCGGGATTAGGCGACCACCTACCAGACCAGTACCTCCCGTGACAAGAATTTTCATTGTGTTCGTCCTTTCTGTTCAGGATTTAGGATGGACCGTATGGCACCCTCACGGATTTGCACCAGGATTTCTGAAGTGGATGACGTGGGTGGCACCGCTTTGCGTAGCCGAGCTGTGACGTATAGTAGAGATGCAGCATTTGCAGATGCCCACATGAGATCCGCAGCCACCTCCACCATCGGCCTGAGCAAGCCCTCACGCAATCCTTTGATCCGGTTATGGCGCTACGCGCCCGTTACAAGAAAATCGAATATACGATTCCGGTCTTGCCTTTAACTAGAATCATGATACAATAAAAGCTACCTTTCGGTATCTTTTATTGTACAACAAGCTGTTCCAGAATGAAATAGCGCCAAGCCATTTTAATTTCATGAGAGGTATTCGCCTCTTTGGAATAACTAAAACTTATAGGAGGATTTGAGAATGACTGAAAAGTAGATTTTAAAGGTAATGGACTGATCTCGCCTTATTTTCCGCCGAATTAAAGAGTTGTTACATAATGAATAGGTAGTGTGCGCCAGGACAAGGAAGTAATTATATATTTGTTTAAAACGGATCTAAAATTCTCATTTGTTACTCGGGATAGGCGCATTCAAATGCTTCTCAAATCAAATCTTGAGAAGAAAGACTGCATGGTCGATCAAGCGTATGATGATAAATCATCATTTCTTAAAACACGACAGTTCGACTATAGTCCCGTTACATTGGTCGCAGACAACTCCTTATCAGGATGAGATCACTCTTTATTCTAAGATCAAGAAAATGAAATTCAAAAAAGAAAGCTATTGGATAAGCCACAACAATCAGGGGAGCTGAAGTAAGATGAGTGAGGCAGCAGAAACAATAGAGGGTTGGTACGCGTTGCATGATTTCCGCACCATTGACTGGGTTGCCTGGGAAAGTGCAACTGCAGAAGAACGCGAGTATGCAAAACATGATTTGATGACGCTAATCTACGAATGGTCGGCGGTCGAATCCCGAATGGAAGGCAGCTTGGCAATGTACGCCATCGTCGGCCAGAAGGCAGACATTATGTTTATAAACCTACGCGAGACACTCGAGGAGTTGAACTCAGTGGAGAACGCATTTAATCGTTCTCGGTTCGCCAAATTCGTAAAACCCGTTTATTCGTACGTCAGTGTCGTCGAGCTGAGCAATTATTTAGCAGCTCCCGGCTCCGATCCGATGCAAGTTCCCGAAGTAGCGGCTCGCCTTAAGCCAATCTTACCCAAGGCGAAACATATCTGCTTTTACCCTATGAACAAGCGACGCATGCTCAACGATAACTGGTACATGCTTTCTCTGGAGGAGCGCAAAAACTTCATGCGCAGTCACGGTATGATCGGCCGCACTTATGCAGGCAAGGTCAAGCAGATTATCACCGGCTCGGTCGGCTTCGACGATTGGGAGTGGGGTGTTACACTGTTTGCCGACGATCCGCTGCAGTTTAAAAAGCTCGTCTATGAGATGCGGTTTGACGAGACTAGCGCACGCTTCGGCGAATTCGGCCAGTTTTACGTCGGCAATATACTCACACCCGGTGGCTTGACAGAGTTACTGAACGTGTGAGGCCAAAAGAGTCGCGGACGTTCAGATTGTCGACGTGTCGCGACTCCATACGAAATTGTTAAGTGAATGAATACGTGTCCCACTCCTTCCTCTCAATTGGTTCTAGCACGGAATTGTTTCAACTGATGCAGTTTATCAGCGGCATATTCAGCATTGCTATTTTGTCCAGTGCAATAGCATCCTCCGCCAAGCCCCTGCAAAACTATTCTGGGGACTAGCCATGGCAGCGGTTTCGGTAAATTTATGTACATTTATGCACGTGAGACGACTAGCCAAAGTGCCGTGTAATTTTCTTCATCTCAAACAAGTTGAACTGAAACGTTATTGGTTTCATCAAGTTGTCAGAGAGAATTGATCCTTCCTGAACGAATATGGGAGAAGATGTGGACCGCGATTAGATTGCTGAAGGAAAGAGATATAATCAACTCAAATTACAAATCACTTTGGAAGGGAGGTCGTAAGGAATGGGAATTGATACGGTACTATGGAGCAGGCTGGTGACAGGAATGACACTAGGGTTCCATATGATATTCGCGACGATTGGTGTCGGTATCCCTCTCATGATCGCGATTGCTGAGTTCATCGGCATCCGCAAGCAAGATTCTCATTACACACTGATGGCTAAGAGGTGGGCGCGGGGATTTGTTATATCCGTCGCAGTTGGTGTCGTAACAGGTACGGCAATTTCACTGCAATTGGCATTGGTATGGCCGAATTTTATGAAGTTGGCGGGGAACGTTATTGCACTTCCGTTATTCATGGAGGTATTTGCATTCTTTTTTGAAGCTATCTTCCTAGGCATTTATCTGTATACGTGGGATCGGTTCAAGAACCCCTATATTCATTGGCTGCTCACACTCCCCATTGTCGCAGGGGCAGGCATGTCTGCTGTTTTTATTACGACTGTGAATGGTTTTATGAACCAACCTGGGGGATTCACAATGCAAGGCGGACAATTTACAGCCGTTAATCCAGTGCAAGCGATGCTGAATACGGCGACGTTCTCCAAAGTGTTCCATGTATTAAGCTCAGCCTACTTAACAGGAGCAGCTCTGCTAGCAGGGATTGCGGCTTTTACGATACTTAGAAAAGGGGTTACTGGATACCACAAAAAAGCGTTAAAGCTTATGATGGCCGTTGTCATGTTATTCGGACTGCTGAACACAGTAGCTGGAGATACATCTGCCAAGTTCTTGGCCGAGCATCAACCGGAAAAGCTGGCTGCTGCGGAATGGCATTTTGAGACCGGGAGCGGCGCGGATTTGATTCTATTGGGGTGGCTTAATGCCGAGCATAAAATGATTGGCGCAATTCACCTACCGAAGTTTCTCAGCTTCCTGGCTTTTGGAAATTTTAATGCGAAAGTAACAGGTCTGAATGAATTTTCTCCAGATGAACAACCTTCGCTCCTTGTGCATTATTTTTTTGATTTGATGGCTGGCATAGGGTTTGCGTTATTGGGTATATCCGTTCTGTATTTCCTATTTACATTCTGGAAAAAACGCAATGAGCACAACAAATGGCTGCTCCGCATTATTGCTCTAGGTGCGCCGCTCGCATTTTTGGGAGTCGAGTTGGGCTGGTTTTACGCCGAGTTGGGGCGGCAGCCCTGGATTTTACGAGGATATATGCGTGTAGAAGAAGCGGCAACGACATCGCCCAGCGTGAGAATTCTTTTCTTCCTCTTCCTTCTTCTTTACATCGTATTAGGCGTGGTTAGTGTTCTTGTTCTTCGGCGCTTGTTTCACAATAATCCGGCAGAAACTGAGATGGAGAAGTGGGCGCAGCATGCGGGTAACAAGAGGTCCGGGAAGGATGCGCATGCCTGATGAGTTATGATTTGATTGGAATTTCAGTACTTTGGCTGTTTTTGTACGGGTATCTTATTATAGCCTCCATTGACTTTGGAGCCGGTTTCTTTGCCTTTTATGCCCGCCTGACCAAGCAAGATCACCTCATTAATCGTCTGATTTCTCGTTATTTGTCACCCGTATGGGAGATCACAAATGTATTTTTTGTCTTTTTCTACATCGGCATGATCGGATTTTTTCCGGATACAGCGTATTATTATGGCTCGGCGCTTATTGTTCCAGGGAGTGTTGCAATCGTGCTGCTTGCTATTCGTGGCTCGTTCTATGCATTTGAAAACTATGGGTCCAAAAATAATATGGTCTATCTGTTTTTATACGGTGCAACGGGTTTGCTGATCCCAGCTTCATTGTCCGTGGCGTTAACCCTGTCTGAAGGCAGCTTTATCTTGAAGCAGGGTCAGACGGTTTCTCTGGATTACTGGGCTTTATTAACCAATCCATTATCGTGGAGCATCGTTGGATTGGCAATTGTGTCTGTTTTGTTTATTAGTGCCTGTTTTCTAACGTTTTACGCTTCACGAGCAGAGGACAAAGCTGCCTTAAAGCTTATGCGGACCTATGCGTTGTTCTGGAGCACGCCGACGATTATTATCGCCCTGACGGCCTTTATCTATTTGGGGCAACATAATGAGCGGCACTATCAAAATATGATGGATTTATGGTGGCTGTTAGCACTTTCTGTTACCTTTTTCATCATTGCGTTGTGGCTGTTATACCGCGGCCGCCGCTATGGGGTAGCATTTGTTTGCATCATGCTGCAATTTCTCTGTGCCTTTTTCACTTACGGGATTGGGCAGTATCCCTATATTCTTGATCCCTACATTACGATTCAAAGCAGCGTTACCTCATCCTCAATGGGCTTCGCGCTGGTTGTCGTATTTATCGGGGGTATGTGTCTATTAATTCCTTCTCTTATTTTGGTTTTCAAGCTGTTTCTATTTGATGCGGATTACGTGAAAGGGAAAAAGTAGGCTGATTACTCGCAGGCTATTACCATAAAAGGAGTTGAGTTTGGTGAAGGAGAAAAGAAGCTTGATGGCTATACAGTTAACCGCGCAACGCAAACGTCTCATTTACCTGTCATTCATCTCGCTCGCACTAGGCGCCGCGGTTGTAAGTCAGGCTGCACTGCTGGCTGAAGCCGTTCAGCAGATCTTTGTAGAGAAAGCATCTTTATCATCAGTTGCCCTACTGCTTGGCATCCTACTGGTCGTGATGACGATACGTACCCTGTTGTCATTAGGGAATGCCACAGTTGGTTTGCAAATGGCAGCAACCGCCAAAACAAACATGCGAGCAGCCGTGCTTGAAAATTTCATGCATGCTTCCATGCCTTCCTCCCTTCAAGAGCAAACGGGGGGAAAGGTCAGCATTGCGCTGGATGCAGTGGATGAGGCGGATAGTTATTTCAGTCAATACATGCCGCGCATGGTGGAAATGGCCATTATCCCCATTCTGATTATAGTCGTTACGTTTATCCAACATGCCAATTCAGGTATCATCATGCTGGTTACAGCACCGTTTATACCGATTTTTATGATTTTGATAGGACTGAAAACAAAAAATAAATCAGAAGAAAAGTATGCGCAGTTGGCTGAATTTGCCGGTACATTTCTAGATTCCCTTCAAGGGCTCGTTACGTTAAAAATATTCGGACGAGCCCGCCATCAGCAGCAAGAAATCGAACGTAGTAGCTTAAGATACCGCGATGCCACAATGGATATTTTGAAGATTGCGTTTACGAATACCTTTATGCTGGAATCAATTGTGATGCTGAGCATCGGGATTGTTGCTCTCGAACTGGCCATTCAGCTCCTTGTTTTCAAATCGATGTCTTTTCACACGGCCTTTTTTGTTTTGCTGCTCGTGCCCGAATTTTACAGCTTATTAAAGAGTTCAGGAACAGCCTTTCACAATGGGCGAACCAGTATGGGAGCGGTTCGCAAGGTCGAAACCATGCTCGCGGACACGAACGATGGAAACAATCTGAAGGATCAGCCGATAGGGCTCCAGCCATTTCCGAAGAAGCTGGTTCCAATGCCGCCCACCATTGAACTGGACAATGTCCGGTTTCAGTATGCACCTGACTCATTTGAGCTGAATACAGGTTCGATTACAATTGGACCAGGGGATCATATTGCCCTTGTTGGTCATAGCGGATCCGGTAAAACAACCTTGCTCCATCTTATATCGGGTTTACTAAGACCGGTGTCGGGGACCATTTGGGTGAGTGGAATCCCGCTTACTCAACAGAATGAGACGAGATGGTTCGAACATATTAGCTACATTACACAGCATCCTTACATTTTTGCAGGTACCTTCGCTGATAATATCGCAGTTGGCGCCGGGCGGAAAGTCTCCAGGGCTGAAATTGAGGCAGCGGCTGCGGACGCGGGTCTTTCACAGGTTGTATCCCAACTGGAGCAGGGAATTGATACCCCCGTCGGTGAAGGCGGTAGAGGACTATCCGGTGGGGAAAAGCAGCGGCTTGCCATAGCGCGGGCTTTTTTGAAGCGACCTTCCATTATTTTGTTCGATGAACCGACCGTTGGACTCGACCTTCACACCGAGGGCATCCTGCAACATTCGATTGCAACCTTGGCAAAATCAGCGACGATGATTACGGTTGCTCACCGACTGTATACCATTCGAAATGCGGACAACATTTTATTTATGGACCATGGCGTCCTAATAGGCTCGGGACATCACGACGCGCTTATGAAATGTCTACCTGCGTACGCAGAGATGGTCGATATCCAACGTAAAGGGGGGGCGAGATGAACGAATTGGCTATTTTGTTCCAAGCTATGATTAGGGAACGCAAAGATATTATTCTTTCCATTTTAGGTGGATTTGTCGCCGGTATTGCTGGTGTGATCCTCTTTTCTGCGAGCGGATACCTAATTTCGCAAACGGTGTTTGCACCTCCGCTGTATACTCTGATTGTACTTACTTCATTGGTCAAACTGCTCGGTTTGATTCGAGCGATGAGTCGTTATGGCGAGCGCTTATATTCGCATAGAGCGACGTTCTCTATGCTTAGCCGATTGCGAACATCCTTTTTTGCCAAGCTCATTCCTCTAACGCCGGGCATTTTAAGCAATAAACGAAGCGGGGATCTGCTTGCGCGAATCGTTGGGGATGTTGAAAGTTTGCAGCACTACTTCTTACGTGTCGCGTATCCGCCGATTATTGTTGTCATGGTGTTCTTGACAACAATGCTGGCTGCCGCCTCCTTTTCTTTCTGGATGGCCTGCTTGATGTTACTCGGTATGCTGGGAACCGTATGGTTCGTGCCGGGAATCGTGTTGCTAGGATACCGGAAAATCAATGGGCAGGTTCGCAATCAGCGGGCTTTGCTGTCTACGGAACTAACAGAGGTATTGTATGGTTTCCGGGATCTCAAAGTTTATGGGCAGCTTGCACAGCGGGAACAGCAACTACGCCAAGCTTCTGCTGCATTGGCAGCCGAGCAGCAGCAAGCGGCCGGGCAACTGCTACGTGGACAATCGATGCATGTCTTTATCACATATCTGATTTCCTGGGGAGTGTTGGCACTTGGTGCTTATCTGATATCAAATGGAACGCTAGCTGGCGTATATCTGGCTATGCTTGTCATGGCCTCATTAACTGTATTTGAAGAAGCAGCGGCTATGGCCACTTTGCCAGCCTATAAGCAAGATAGCGAACATGCAGCCAAGCGGCTGACGGAAGCAGTATTGACTCCTACAGTGCAGCCGGTTCAGCCAAGTCGTACGTTAAATACCGACCATGCCGTTTCTATTGAACTATCTAGCGTTTTATTTCAATATAAAGACGAGTGGAGGCCAGCATTGAAGAACGTTTCGTTGCAAATTCCACCAGGATCCAAAACAGCGATTGTCGGACCTAGCGGTTCGGGAAAGTCCACGTTGATTGAGTTGTTGCTCAAGCTACGTACACCAACGGCTGGGGACTTGCGACTGAGCGGCATATCAGTACAGGAACTGGAGGAGTCGAGCATCTGGAAAACGGCTAATGTCGTGCTGCAGCAAAGCCATTTTTTCCGGGGAACGATCCGGGATAATTTGCTCATGGATGGTGAGCATTATTCTGACGGCGACCTTTTGAATATTCTCGCTAAAGTACAATTGCCAACCATCTCGTTAACGGACCCCGTGTACGAAAAGGGAGCAAATTTATCGGAAGGCGAAAAACAGCGTTTGGCCCTGGCGCGGGCCATACTTCGCAAGGGAAAGCTATGGCTGCTGGATGAGCCGACGTCTTCGCTGGACTATGTGACAGAGCAACGTGTTTTGACGTACCTATACGAGCAAGCGTCCGCAGATACGCTTCTGCTAATTTGTCACCGGCTCAACGGTTTGGAAGGAATGGATAGAATCGTCGTTATGGAGCAAGGAGGGGTAGTAGAAACGGGTTCGTATTCCGAATTGATGAAGCAAAAAGGCTATTTTTATAAGATGAAACAAATTGAGTTACAATTAATTGGCGCTACGGGGGACTGAGCAAATTGCACTCAGACGTCGGAGCGGGAAGAAGGAAATTGATTATGAATAATGGGTTAATCAACGCTATTATCGCTTATATCATGTGGGGAGTTCTCCCACTTTATTGGAAGCTGTTTAATGATGTGCCCGCAGGCGAAATTTTATCGCATCGGGTTGTCTGGTCGTTTGTCTTCATGGGTATTCTCGTCACCGTCCAGCGCCGCTGGGGTGATATGAAGCGGATTGTGACTAGCCGTTCGCTCCTGCTATCGCTCACCGCCAGCGGACTATTGATCGCTGCTAATTGGCTCATCTTCATCTGGGCTGTCAACAACAACCATGTCGTTGAGACAAGCCTCGGCTATTATTTAAACCCGCTGCTGAACGTGTTACTAGCGATCGTCTTCCTTCACGAGAAGCCGAATCGTGGCCAGTGGCTCGCGATTGCCGTCGCTGGCGCGGCGGTGCTCATCATCGCAATCGACTATGGGCGATTTCCGTGGGTCGCAATCTCGCTGGCTGCATCGTTTGGCTTATACGGCCTTGCGAAAAAGAAGATTGCGCTAAACGCTTCTGTGGGCTTGTTGTCGGAGACAATTGTAGTTCTACCCATTGCGCTCGGCTACTGGGTCTATTTGGCCTCCGTGGGCAAGGCGATGACATGGACACTGGCTCCGTCTATGTTCATCGGGCTACTCCTTTCGGGCGTAGTAACGGCACTGCCGCTGTTCTTCTTTGCACGAGCAGCCGCCCGCATGGCGTTTTCCACACTCGGATTCGTACAATACATCGGGCCGACAATCATGCTGTTACTGAGCGTATTTGTGTTCGAGGAATCGGTTTCGTCTACCCTTCTCGTCGGTTTTGCACTCATTTGGACAGCGCTTGTTATATACGCTGTGGCATCGGTTCGTGGCACAAAAGTCACGAAGATGAATGTACCCCATGATAAAACCTATGTATGACGAGGCCTTCAGGTGTCAGAAAGTACAACATATTAATGAAGCGTCCAACCGGTGACAGACGTCGCTCGAGAACTGAAGATTAACCACGACACAGTGTATGGTCTTCCAATAATACGCTGCCTGTTCAACACAACGTGTTAAACAGCGAGTTCCAAGCGAAGAACCCCGAAGAGAAATAGGTTAGCGATATCTTCTATGTCTGGATCGCGGAAAGCTGGGCTGTATTGGGCCAAGCTTGTTGGCTAGCCAGGAAAGTAAAAAAGCCGCCTCCTTCGGAAAAGTATTTGTACCCATGCAATCTCCCGAAACGTGGCGGCCTCATAAAAAAGCCTACTTCAATATACTGATTTCGGAAGAAAGCCTCCTTCCCTACCAAGGAGATGCACTACGTCGATGTTGCGCGGAAATTCACCGTATATAAGTCATTTGTTTTTGGCGGAAGCTGCCTTCCAGCAGTAGAAGGGAATTTCGAGGATGGGGAGCAGCGGATGACGCGTAGCGGGTATACAAGGTTGACCACTCCACCATTTATTCAAGCGTTTGCTTACTCTCATGATCAGATTCTACAATCAAAAAAACAGCCTCCTGCCTTGGGCTCCCCATAAGGGGTAAAAAACAGGGGGACAGCTACATCTCGGACTTCTTGGCGACTGTGGAGAATTCTACAATGTTCCGAAACAACAGGATATAAGCCCGATTTAAAACGCTACCCTCATTTGCTCGACCTGAAGTAACATTCTGGTCGCAACAAATACTTTTATGTCGATATACCTCCAATATGTTGAGAGAGATCATATAAGCATCTTATTCTCTCTACGCTCCCAAGCACAACTGATTAACTATTTTTCAAACAACAATTCTGTAAATAGAACGCAAAGGATGCTGTATTCATTTGCATATGCTTATTATCCCCATCTAACTTGCTGAGTAAAATGCCTCCTTCGAGCAAGGAAAAGGCAAATGTAGCAAGTGCATCCGCATTCAAATCCTCCTTAAACTCCCCACTATTTATCCCGTTAAGAATTATACTCTTTATCATATCCAAATGGTTATGCAGCCCTTGTCTTGCCCGTTCTCGAAGCTCCGCATGAGTATCGTCACTTTCTACTGCTGTATTCTGCATAGGACATCCGCCAACAAATGGTGGATTACCAACAACATCTTCATAAACACGAAAAAAAGCAAGTAATCTCCCTGATGCAGACTGCTCCCGGTCGACCGCCTCAGCAAATTTGCTGATAACTATACTGGCAGCGTAATTGTAGGCTTCAAGCGCAATCTCATCTTTATTTGTAAAATGTCGATAGATGCCTCCCTTCTTAATCCCGGTGTCGGCAATAATATCGTTTAACGATGTACCAGCATAACCTCTTTGATTAAAGATTGCTGCCGATTTCATAATAATATGCTCTCTTGTTCGTTCTCCTTTTTTCATAGTTTCCTCCAAATGATCTTATTCTAAACTAACATTATATCAAATTTACAGCCGAAACCTTGCCAAAGTTATAAATTCTGATATAATAAATGATACCGATCGGTATCATTTATTATAAAACAAACCCATTCCAAAGGCAATCTTGTTTGGCTTCGGCCTATTGTTTACCTTTAAGTTCTACTGGACAAACTTATGTGGAATGAATTTGGAACGAAACAGGAGGACTATTTAATGAGAATAAAAGTAGGCATTAATGGTTTTGGGCGAATTGGAAGACTCGCTTTCCGTCGTATTCAGGAAATGGAAAATATCGAAGTTGTAGCGATAAACGATTTGACTGATGCCAAAATGCTGGCGCATCTGCTCAAATATGATACTACACAAGGCACTTTCCATGGTGACATTGATGTTCATGATGGAGCTCTTACTGTTAACGGCCAAGAAATTAAAGTGCTGGCTAACCGCAACCCTGAAGAAATCCCTTGGGGCGAGCTTGGCGTAGCTATCGTACTCGAATGTACTGGTTTCTTTACCACCAAAGAAAAGGCAGAGCTTCACCTGAAAGGCGGAGCAAAGAAGGTCGTTATTTCCGCTCCGGCAACAGGCGACATGAAGACCATCGTATATAACGTAAACCATGAAACACTGGACGGAACGGAAACCGTCATTTCCGGTGCCTCTTGCACAACGAACTGTCTCGCTCCCATGGCTAAAGCTTTGAACGATACATTTGGAATTCAGTCTGGGTTGATGACTACCGTTCACGCCTATACAGGCAACCAGAATACTCTTGATGCGCCAGATTCAAAAGGAAACTTCCGCGCAGCACGGGCTGCAGCCGAGAACATTGTTCCTTACTCCACCGGTGCTGCTAAAGCCATAGGCCTTGTTCTTCCTGAATTGAAGGGTAAACTTGATGGTGCATCTCAGCGTGTACCTGTAGCAACAGGCTCCGTAACGGAACTCGTAGCTGTTTTAAACACGAAGGTTACGGTTGAAGAAGTTAATGCCGTTATGAGAAAAGCATCAGATCCAGAAACATACGGATATACTGAGGACGAGATCGTATCTTCCGATGTTAGAGGAATGACGTTTGGGTCTCTTTTTGATGCAACTCAAACCAAAGTTCTAACCGTTGGCGACCAGCAACTGGTGAAAACCGTAGCCTGGTACGATAATGAAATGTCTTACACCGCGCAATTGGTTAGAACATTAGAATACTTCGCTAAAATCGCCAAGTAAATCATTGCCATTCTTCTTCACCCTAGCTGCAAGCATCAAAAGAGCAGGGTTTTTATGTACTGTACGGAAAGCTGCATATGCTGGAGCAAGACCAGTACTTCCGATTTCTAGAAAGTTACGCCAGGTGAAGAGTTAAGTTTTATCAGGACATGATTGATGAAACAAAGAAAATACGAACGGTGAAGCTAGATAGCGCAACCTTTATGAAAGGAGTTATGAAGTGGGAGATTCTCAGGAATTGTTCGAAGATGTAGATGATGTATTGAGAAGATTGCGTCCTTTTTTAAAGCGCGATGGTGGAGATGCCGAATTAGTTCAAGTTAAGGACGGAGTGGCTAAGCTAAAATTCTTGGGAGCGTGCAACGGCTGTCCCAGCGCAACGATCACATTGAAGGCTGGAATTGAACGTGCCATTTTTGAAGAAGTGGATGGCATTCATGAAGTCGTTCAAGTCTTCTAGAGAAAGGGTGCCCACACAAACTACCTCCTTGCTGACATATGTTTGGATGCCTTTCCCTACAATAAAAACGTAAACTAACTTGAAAAACATACTGCTTCATGACGAAGATTGCTCTATATCCAACGAAAGTATGAACTTCTGAAAAGATGGGCTTTTCCAAGGTGCATGAAGTGAGCGTGCTTCAAATTGGCCACAGCACTCTGCCTCTGCCGCCATCTCGCTAGGTCTGCGGCATAACTTTGAAAGGATCGATACATTCGAGAAACGGCAGCGCCATGGTCTCGCGGGCAGAAGATGTCCTAATTTGGCCCTCTTCGGGAGGCTTCGTGGCAGTAGAGTGACCTCAGCATTGATCGGCGCTAGCTAAGTTAGTCAAATTGAGGATGCGGTATCGTTAAATGTACCGAAGCTTAACCGTAAGTACTAGAACGGATCGAAGCGATTTGGCTCGGATAATTTACTTTCAATATAGGGGGCGGGGACAACAGTCCCCGCTTATTCTATTCTATCTACACTATTATTTTTAAAAGCTATATTTCCACGTAAATATTAATGGCGATAACAATCAAAGTAGATACTTAATGGTATTGTGAACTCTTTTCTCGAAATCTTAATCCAATTGACAATGTAGCAGGTTACAGCATCTTTATATAGCTCGCGAATATTGAGCTTTGTAGCCAAGCTACCTGGCGTCAAAAGTTTAATAATTGCATTTGCTTACCCTATAATCTCTTTTCCACAGACCATGCATGGGCTTGTGTTCATGCTGAGCCTTTACACTCTCCTCCTTGTTCATCCCTATTCTCTCTTCCTCCCCATTTACATAACAGGAAGCAATCATCAGATCTTAATGTTACCTTGATTTATGCAATGAAAACAAAGCTGATTGTGGCAAATCCCGCTACTCTTAAACGTTCTATGAACTACTGATCCGTATTAAGGAACAACAGGAAGCTCATCGCTTATCTTATCGCAATGCTTACTGCACAGACTACCTGGAGTATATTTATGTCGATACATTGGGGCAGCGCATTAAGCCAGACTACATTACTCAGCATTCTCCATCCTGTTGAACAGACACGGTTTAAAGCGAATCCTGTATCACGACCTTCGTCATAGCTGTGCCCAGCTTGTTAGTAACCAACGGTGTGAGCATGAAAGAAGTTCAAGAATGGCTAGGGCATAGCGACTACTCAACAACGGCAAATATTTATTCACATTTGAAATACAACTCGAAAGTATCTTCAGCTCAAGCCATGAGTGGAGTACTAAAACTCAAATAAAAAAAGCCCATTGGAAAGTATCTCCAATGAACTCTTTTAGCTATACCGGCGAGAGGACTCGAACCTCCACGGTTTCCCACTCGATTTTGAGTCGCACATGCTATTTGGAAGATAGCAGAAACTAAGTCAAAGATGAGGAATCTAAAACCCGCGAAAAGCCTTGTAAAATCAAGGTTTTTCGCGGGTTTTTTCGTTAAATTCAAGCGCCGCGAGGCTTCCCGACGACTACCCAAAATGAAGCCATTTGGGGACGTTGGGAAGAACTCGGAGAGAACGATAACAGAACAGCCCGCTCCCTACCATTGACAAATTAAAATGAAGCCACTGCTTCAGGGAGGGTTTTGAAATGACCAAAACAACGGTGATCACCATTGCCAATCAGAAAGGCGGTACAGGCAAAACAACCACTGCTTACAATCTGGCTTACGCCTTATCTAATGAAGGAAAAAAAGTGCTGCTGGTCGATTTTGACCCGCAAGGCAATCTGACTATGTGCTTTGGCATTGAACAGCCTGACAAACTTCAGTTTTCGATGTTCAATGTGATGAACGCCATGATGACGGACGAGCCGCTGCCATTGCCTGAAGAATATATTCATTCTCATGGCAACATCGACCTGATTCCGAGCAACATTGAATTGTCCGTAGCTGAGATTAATCTACGCGATGAAATGGGCGGCGAAAAAACACTGGCTTCCTTACTGGAACCAATGAAACACAAGTATGACTACATCATTATCGATACTAACCCTTCGCTTGGCTTGCTGACCATCAATGCACTAGCGGCCAGCGATAGCGTACTGATTCCAGTGAATCCTCAGCTATGGTCTGCGACAGGTTTGACCCAATTGCTCAAGATCATTGTGAAGGTAAAGAAGCGAATCAATCCGCGCATTAGCATTGAAGGAATCTTAATGACCATGTGCGATACGCGCACCAATTTGTATAAGGAAGCATTTCGTCTAGTGAAAGTGTACTACCGGGAAACCTTGCGGGTGTTCAATATCCAAATCCCACACTCCGTCAAGGTCGGAGAAGCCAACTTCTATAGCCAGAGCATTATTGAGTTTAATCCAAAATCAAAAGTCGCCGCAGCGTATCAGGAATTAGCCAAGGAGTTGATGGCGAATGGCAACTAAACGACCCGTTCCCAAGCTGGCCAGCATAGATGAATTATTGCTTCTATCGGAACAACCACAGGAAACCTCCGACCAAAAAGGAGGTATTCAATCTATTCCGATCAATAAAATAAGATTTTTCAAAGATCATCCGTTTCGCTTATATGAGGGCGAGCGGCTTACGGATATGGCGAACAGCATTGAAAGTAATGGCGTGCTCGTACCTGTTATTATTCGTAGAATCGAGACGGATGAGAACGGCTGCGACTTCGAGATGCTTGCCGGTCATAACCGGATGAATGCAGCATTGCTTATCGGTCTGGAGCATTTGCCCGCCATCGTGAAGGAAAATCTCACAGATGAAGAAGCACTCATGTATGTGGTGGAGACGAACGTGCTTCAGCGCTCATTTAGTGAAATGCTTCCATCTGAAAAATCCAAGGTGCTGTCTCTTCGTTACTCCGATATGTTTTCGCAAGGGAAGCGCAACGACATTATCGACGAACTTAAAAAGCTGGAAAACCCGCAGTATGACAAGGAAAATGAAACTTCGTCCCTAGTAGGGGCGAAGTTGCGAAGCGACGAGAAATTAGGCATCGAATATGGATTATCCAAAAATACGGTTGCCCGTTTATTGCGAATTGACCATTTAATAGTTGAGTTGAAGAGACGTATTGATGATGGGGAAATCGGTATTTATCCAGCAGTCAGCTTGTCGTATTTGCCTGAGACCGAGCAAAGCTTCGTTGAAGAAGTTCTGACTCGAAACGAGTATAAGGTGGACATGAAGAAAGCCGATTTGTTGCGTTCTTACTCCGGTAAGCTCACTACCGAACAAGCGGCAAAAATCTTATCCGGCGAAGCTACTCGCAAGCCGCGCAGCAAGTCCCCTGCTCCCTTTAAGCTCAAGCATAAAGTCTATGCCAAATATTTTGCGCCTGATACTAGGGCATCAGAGGTAGAGGAGATTATCGACAAAGCCCTGGAAATGTACTTCTCTCATCAACGTCAGCAACCCAATCAAGAAACGAAGGAGGATGACCATGATTACAAAGTTTAAAGACCTTGAGCATCACCAATTTTACGAAGGCATGATTCGCATGACGCACAGCCATACAGACCCGTATCGCCAAGCGTTGTTTTATCTGCTAGGCCTGACAGAACAAACCCGTTCCCATGTACGCGATTTGTACGATTTCGATGAAAACAGCATTTGCCTGGAAGGCTTGAATAAAGGCTGGCAAACCAGTTCCACCGTCAAATTAACCCGTCTGGCGTTCAACCTGTACAACGGATATTCCGGGGATGAAGATCGTGATGCCGCTCGAAACTACAGCCCATACTTTTTATTCGACACTCATCTCTTACCGTACTTCTTTGAAGCTGCCAAATTGCGCTATCCCGAATATGCGAAGATTCATTCTCACGATTTTATGCAATTTCCCTATAGCGCGGCGGAAAAACATGAGGAATTCGACTTTGGGCATTGATTGCTCACCACCCGATTGGAGCGATATTTCATGAGCCCGCCACGTAAAAATCTATACAAATGAAAGGAGAATCTCATAATGAGCAACAGCAAGTCAAACTTGAATTATCGCGAGATCAAAGGCCTCCTGTATCCCGAACTGCAAATCTCGAATCGGACAGAAGTCTATCAACAGCCGTTGGGCAAGTACGGCCGGATGGCATTGAATTTCATCCGTAATCATCACCCGCATCGCTTCCTGATTCTCAAGATGCAAGGCAATCTGATGGAAGAGATGCATCAAGTAGAACAAGAAGCCCACACGAAGATGGACATTTTGACCGAGCAACTTCTGAAACTCCATCCCCTGCCGAAGACGGAAGACATCCTGGAACGGACACGCCACCTCAATCAGATCAAATCGACCGCCGAGGAACTGCTCTTGAACGACATTATACTGAAACCACGTTAACAACATTCTCATTCGACTCAGAACCGCCCTCCAGCGGTTCTTTTTTCATCTAGAAAGGTAGGTGCCCGGCATGAAAAATACATCCTGACAACAGCATCAAGTGTAACAATGTTCTCATAATGGAATCTAAAAATACGACCTCGTTTATCGATCTAAATATGCAATGAGCCTTACACACAGGCTCATTGCAATATCATATTCGACATTTTCTAACCCGGACTTCAGTCTACTGGAATAAACCCGTATCTTCCTACACCAACAGTTTTAGTAAAATGAATATAATTCATCTTGCCCTGGACCTCACTCATTGGCTCAATGTTTTCAAAGATAATAATTTGAACATCTGGATATGCTTGGTTTATGTCAGACAAATTGTTAAAGAAGGCTTGTTTCATATCCAGTGAGATGTCTTCTTCACTGTCAATTGAATCGCTTGCAGTTGTCTTTTCCTTATAGGTAGTAAGAGGTGAGTCTAATATGATTATGCCTGGATGCTTCAGACCATTATTTCTCGTATATTTCATAATCGCTATAAGAAATGCTGTATTTAAAATTGCTCTATATCCCTTACCGTGATTTTTTCTCATCTTTCCTGAAACGATTAATTCCTGGTCATCGTAATCGAATGTAACACTAGTTAAATCGGGATAATTCCACCCCTTAAGTAACTTTTTAATTTCATCTGCTAAGTCGTTATATATCTCTTTGGTAATTTCGTTTACAAATTTAGCCCTTTGATTTTTCTTAGATAGTTCCCTTATGATTTCTAATTGCTTTGCTTGGTAATCTGCGATACGTCGTTCATTCAGCTCAATTTCTTGAAATATCTGTCTCACGTGCAATAGTCTTTCAAGATGTTCTTTGGTGAGTACCGCTACAGGCTTTAATTCTTCAATTATAAAAGTTTCAATATCTCCGATCTGTTGTTTTATAATTTTGACTTCTTGATCTTTTTCATTATATTCCATCTGCAAGGTATTTAATGTTGCTCTAAGATCAGATAACTGAACGTCTAATTTATGGCTTTCTTCCCTGCAAGCAATTTGTAAGTTTTCTAAATGAAACTTGTGATCATGTTCTACTTTATCCAAAGTAATGGGATTGTCACAAATCGGACAGTTTGAGTCATACAATTGTGAAATAAAGTGATCTCCTTCAATTAGAAATTGAAGTCGATCCAAATCAGAAATATAACTCTTTTCAAGGAGTTTAAATCTCTCCTGCAGTTCTTCCAACATTAAAATCCTTGTTTTAATTTCTTGTTCCTGATTCCACAAATGATTCTTTTGCTCCATACGCAAATTAATTTCTTTACTATTGTCAGACAGGACGCTCATTAATTTATCTATTTCACTGGATAGATCATCAGCTTTATATCCTTTAACCTGGTCTCTTTTATCATTAATTTCTTCTTTTAATTTTTTCAATGAGGCATTTACAAATTCCAACTTGCCTTCAAGTCGAGTTTTATAGATTTTCGGATCTTCCAGTTCAACTCCTTCACTGTCATCAACACCTGTCAGAACTGTTTTAAATGCCGATTGCTCTGCCGTTTTACTCGTAGGGATACCTGAAAAAATAGGAATTCTTTCAGTTATAATTTTTTCTTCATTAAGCATTATTAATCCAGCAAAATGCCTGAATGAAAATGATATCTTGTTTCCTCTTGCATTTTTTCTAAGAAGCATACCTTCAATGCCTGTTAAAGACAGAAGAAAACTTGAAATGTTATCTTTATCGTCCTTATCATGTTTGGCTTTTAGCTTTTCATAATTTTGTAGAACATGTATCTCATCAATTTTAGACTCATAGGCATGAATCGTCGATTCACCAATTTCACGTTTCAAAGTGATCTCTTTTCCCGAATATGCTTTAATTTCAAGGTATATTGTTGAGTATCCTATACTTTCATCAATTGCTTTTGGTTCATCCTCACTACCAAACATATAGTTAATTAATTGAAAAATATACGTTTTCCCAGTGTCGGAAGCACCCGAGATCACGTTTAGACCTTTTTTCAAAATAATTTTAGCATCCTCTTTATTTTTTCCCGTGAGGCGAATTTCAGTAATATAATATCCATAATTCTCCATTAAACATCACCTCTTATAAACGCCTCTTTAGTAAACTCTCCGCCCCAACGGTCAATATTTTTCATAATATAATCTTTTAGTTCTTTATCTGAGTACAAAGAAAACCGTTCTGTTAAAATTTCATTTATTCTCAATAGCTGCAACATGTAGTTAGACTCAAAATGTTGTAGAAATGATGCTGAATAAGGCATGGCTTTATAAAGAATTCCATCTGCACCGTATTCAATGGTAATTAATTTCTTACTAATCATTAAATGAAGTCCTTGACTTACTAGATCTCGCTTTACTAAGATCTCACCTGTTCTAAATGGAGTCGATGGATGTAAACTTTCAAAATCAGAATCAACATCACCATAATGGACTAGCAGATAATCCAAATAAATTAATCTTTGAATGTCTATTGCCTTATCTTTTAGTCCCGTTAATATCACTAGACACCGAAGACCAATTTCTAATGGCGTATTGAACAAATAAGTTTCCCTGCTGATCGTTAAAGTCTTCATTTTTTCACCCAATTCAAAATATCTTTGTTAGCTAGTTGATGACAAATTCCGCTTCTGTCACTGCCATCAATATATTTAATTAAAATATTGCTTGTAATTTGTAACTTTTTTGCTTCTTTTATTGTTTCTTTAACACAAACATAACCATCTGGATGATCATCTTCGGCAGTATCAACTACCCCTCTATATATTTCATCCTGCAACTTTTCAAACGGTTCATCATAAGGTAGTTCGTCTCTAGCAAATCTTCTAAGAGACTCTGCTTTATAGTAATCCTCGCGCTGTCTATTAAAGTGCCCATATAGTTTAGAGTGCTTTTTTAATTCATCTATATCAGAGATTTGTTGGCCCAAATGATCTGAATACGCTTCATACAATTGTGACACATATCTTACTTCTTCTGGCTGTATTGAATCTTGTGGAAGTTCTGCCTGCGGCCTAGGCTTAACTAAACCTCCCCCAAATCTATACTTATAGAATGGGGTGATACTATATTGTTCAATTAACTTCTGTGGTGGACAGTGAGTAATAATTGAAAAATCAAAATTCTCAATGTAACTCAATAATTCATCCGTTAATTCAATTTCGAATCTACTTGTAATCTTCTTTCTACACTTCTCATCCCAAACGGATATTAACCCAGTTTTTAACCGGGACGGTTCCTCAAGTAATCCGGACAAAGCAGGGCCCAATCCTTGAGAAGATATAAAATAATATTTCCTTGGGACAGTATAAGACTGACTAAATGTGTAGTAACACAATTTTCCTAACTCTAACCAAATATCACTTGGATGTAGAGGGTGTTCATAATGCTTGCATTGATAGTTATCCCATATGTAATTTGATGGATCTGAATTTACAATTGCAACGATATCTCTTCCCATATCACCGGCTCCCCCTGAGCGGTATACTAAAGAGTATTGACTTTTTAAATACCCATCCACCCATTCCAAAATCATGTCTTCAAATTGATCCGCAGAAATGATCCGTAATCTTTCAATTGGAGGAATAGGAACACCAAAAAGAACATCGTAGCTCTCAGGTTTTTTAGGTGCTTGGATAGGCAGAAGATCATTAATTACACTCTCCATAAGATCACCTTTCGACATAAATACTACTTATTTATAGTTATTCAACATTTTCCACAATTCCCCTCCTATAAGTAGAAGAAAATTAGTTAATAGGAACCATTTGCAATCCATCAACAGAACCAAATGTTAGATCCTGAATTTTTATAGAAAGGAGGACCATCATGCGTCGAGTCGAACGATTGCGGAATCTATACGAATCGGCAATTGCAGAACTGACCCAAAGTGGGGAAACCTGGAAAAGCTATTTGCGCTTTGCTTCTTCCATTTACAAATACTCTTTTGATAACACGCTGCTGATCTATAGCCAAAATCCTGAAGCAACCATGTTGGCTCCTCTCTCTGTCTGGAACAAGATCGGTCGCCGTGTGAACTTCGGAGCAAAAAGCATCGCTGTCTGTGATTTCGAACAAGACCATCCTTCGCTTGTTCATTTATTTGATGTAACGCAAACGACAGGCCAACAACTTCCCGTGCTTTGGAGCCTTGATTCCATTGATCCTGTTGAACTTGCCGGACGACTAACTTCTTATGATACACCCCATTTGAACGAAGCCATTGCCGCCTTATCCAGGGAAGCCACGTTATCATCAATGGACGAGTTGTTCCAGGATATTGAACTGGATATTCAGGAACACTGGCTAGGTTCCATTCCTTGGCGCGGATTGGAACAACACATGCAGGACTTGGTTCAAGACAGTATTCGTTTCCTCGTTCACTGCCGCTGCAAGCTGCCGGAACCGGAAGACGTGGACTTCTCCACCATTATTCATTTTGACTCCTTACCACTTGCCACGCGGCTAGGACATCAAGTGAATATGCATACGCGAAGTCTATTGCAAGACATCGTCAGACACATCAAAATTATGAAACATGAAAGGAGTGCTACTCATGAACAAGAGAAAAAATCTGAGCCTGACATATCACAATATAGACGGCCTCCTCTATCCCCATTTGCAGATCTCGAACGAACCGGAGGCGGACACGAAACCGCTGGGCCGTTACGGACGAATGGCGCTGAATTATCTGCGCAACCATCACCCGCAACGCTTTCTGATTCTTCAAATGCAAGGCAACCTCATGAAGAAAATGGGCGAAGTCGAACAAGAAGTCCTGAGCAAGATGGAGTCTCTGACCGAACAGCTTCTCCGGCTCCGTCCATTGCCACAGACCGACGATATACTGGAGAGAACACGTCATTTGAATCAGATCAAAGAGACCGCAGAAGAACTGATCTTGAACGATATCGTATTCAAACCGAGATAACATCCTCCGAACCGTCCCAGGAGCCGCTGGAGAGCGGTTCTTTTTTTTCGCCTGATGATGATAACCGTTCTGCGGAAGAAATGTTGGAAGTTTTACTGCAACGAAAGCAAGGCGAGGAAACGCTCAAACCGCGTATCTATCAATTTGTGACCGAGCATTATCCGGTAAAACCTGCCGATCTTGTTCCTGTGCTAAAAAATGCATACGGCATAGGCGGTGCCAGGGGTGATTTGGGATTTGGTCTTCAAGGCTACATGACAAACAGCAAAGGCATCGAATTATTATGGACGGATGCAAACGGCGAACATGAAACGACGCTGACCTGGAACAAAGTTGCCTCCACCTTACTCACCCTGATTCGGGAAGGACGGTATAGCGAGAACCTTCCTCCCTTTCCCTCGCCAGAGCCAGAGTGGACACTATTCAGTTATGCCGAACAACTCGCTCAAAACGAACAAGAGAAGCAACGAACCGAAATCACCTGGCCTTCCGCCGCGCCACAAGACCAACTTGAACCGGCGTCATCACTTGTCTCTAACCATTCCTTGCCAACATCCTTCGACTCAGCTTCTAGCGCCGCGACTACAACCGTTTCTACAGCAAGCAACTACCATTTCGACCCGTCTCGTTCTCCTTACGTCTCTGGCCCTAAAAGCAAATACAGGCGCAACGTGGAAGCCATTCGACTGCTTAAGCAATTGGAGACGGAGCAGCGCCAAGCCACACTGGAAGAGCAACACATACTAGCCGGTTATGTTGGCTGGGGCGGCCTAGCCAATGCATTCCATCCAAGCGCAGCAGGCTGGGAACATGAATATGCGGAGTTAAAACAATTATTGAACGAGGATGAATATGCAGCGGCGCGTAGTTCAACCATTACCTCGTTCTACACCGAGCAAGCGATCATCCGTCCCATCCACGACACCTTGAAACGGTTTGGATTAACGGATGGTACAGGACGAAAGCTGCTGGAACCATCCCTGGGGACAGGCAATTTCTTTTCCGTTTTGCCGCCAGGATGGGAAAAAGCAGATCTGCATGGCGTAGAGCTTGATCCTTTAACCGGACGAATCGCCCGTCAACTTTATCCGAGTGCCAACATTCGTCTGCAAGGCTTCGAAACGGTCAACTGGAATAATACTCGCTTCGATGCCATATTCAGTAACGTGCCTTTTCACAATATCCGAGTATTTGACAAGCGATACACGAGCAATTATCTCATCCACGACTACTTTTTCATCAAATCACTGGACTTGCTAAAACCCGGCGGTATCTTGGCCTTCATCGTCAGCAAGGGCACATTGGACAAACAAGATGCCAGTGTACGCAAGTTATTAGCACAGCAAGCTGAATGGATCGGCGCAGTTCGCCTGCCAAACACGGCCTTCCAATCACTTGCCGGGACAACCGTAACGACGGATATCGTCTTTCTGCAGAAACGTGCTGAACCCGTCCGCTTTTCAAATGAAGAATGGCCCGAGTGGGTGGAAGTCGGAAAGACAACGGATGATGTTCCCATTAACCGCTATTATTTGTCTCATCCTGAAATGGTGCTTGGTCGTATGGTATGGGATCGCGGCATGTATGGAGCGGAACAAACAACTTCTTGTGTGCCGCTGGAGGATCGAGATTTTCTCCCTGCCTTGGGGGAGGCACTTCATTCCTTGCAAGCAACAATCTCGCCTTCAGCTGCCTCATTCCCCTCTCTCGAAATATCGGAACACGTGGATACTGTCGAATCGGAGCGCCGCGAAGCGCCAGTCGATGCTAAAAACTTCACTTATATTATAGAAGAAAACCGCATTTACTACTGCGAGAACGGTGAACTGCTTCTCCAGGATGTCCAAGGCAAAAAAGCGGAGCGAATTAAAGGCTTATGCGAGATCCGAACCTTTCTGCTCGATGTCATTCACATTCAATCACAGGAAGACGGATATAATGAAGCCGAGCTGGCAACTGCTCAACATCAGCTTAACCACGTCTACGACCGTTTTGTTCGCACTTATGGCCCAATAAACGAACGGGCCAATATCAACGCTTTTGCCGATGACGACCAACTTCCGCTTCTTCGCTCCATTGAAGATTTTACCCCCGAGAAAACATGGGTAAAAGCGGCCATTTTCTTCCGTCCCACCATCCGGCCGAATCGCCATCCTGAACATGCCGAATCGGCGCTTGAGGCCATGCAAATTTGTCTTAATCAACGGCTGCGCATTGATTTACCTTACATTGCTTATCTGTGCAACCAAACAACAGATGAGGTTCGTGAGGAATTGGGAGAACGCATCTATTTGAACCCGCAAAAGTATACCGGAGACATCGATGAAGGATGGGAACTCGATGAAGAATATTTGTCCGGCCATGTAAAAGACAAGTTAGCCTATGCCATGCTGACAGCGAAGGAACATCCTGAACTGTTTACTCGGAATGTAGAAGCTTTGACTCGTGTTCAGCCCGCCCCTCTACTGCCCGGCGACATTGATTTTCGCATCGGCAGTCCGTGGATTCCTGTCCGTTATTATCGTGATTTTATGTATGAAACGTTTGTAACAGCCAAGGTGTTTCAAGATAGTCAAACCGTGGATGTGGATTATCTGGAATACACCAATACTTGGCGAGTATCAGGCAAATCACTAGAACGGGACTCCATCAAAGTGCATCAGACATACGGGACAAACCGCGCTAACGCATATGAAATTTATGAAAACAGCCTGAATCTGCAAAGCGTTACTGTTCGTGACCCCGTTACCTATTTGGATGCAAACGGCAACGAACAGGTCAAGTATGTAGTCAATGCAAAGGAAACAATGATCGCTCGAGCCAAGCAGCAACAAATGCGTGAAGCGTTCGCTTCTTGGCTATTTCGAGACAAAGAACGCGCCGACACACTGCTGGCCATTTACAACGACAAGTTTAACACGATTCGCCCCCGTCACTATAACGGCGACCACCTGATATTTCCCGGGATGAGCGAGGAAATGGAACTGCGCAAACATCAAAAGGATGTAGCGGCCCGCATTCTCTATTCCGGCACCGCATTGATGGCGCATGAAGTTGGAGCCGGAAAAACGGCGGCCATGATTGCCGCCGGCATGACCTTGAAGCGCTTAGGCGTGGTTCAAAAACCGATGTATTGCGTTCCCAACCACCTCACAGAGCAATGGGCCAACGAATTTCTGCGTTTCTTCCCTGCAGCTAATATTCTAGTCACCACGAAAAAGGATTTTGCACTGGCCAACCGTCAGCGTTTTGTGTCCCGAATCGCCATGGGTAATTATGACGCCATTATTATCGGTCACAGCCAATTCGAGAAAATCCCCATCTCCCGCAAACGGCAAGAGCGGTTGCTGGAGGGCGAGATTCGGAGTGTCGCCCGCATGATTGACCAGATGAAAAAGGAAAAGGGAGATGACTGGAGCATTAAGCAAATGGTCGTCTTTGAGAAAAATCTGAAATCCCGGCTGGAGCGATTGGCAAATGAGCAAAAGAAAGATGACCTGCTCACCTTTGAGCAGCTTGGCGTCGACATGTTGTTTGTCGATGAGGCCCATGCCTATAAAAACTGCTTCACGTATACAAAAATGCGGAATGTGGCCGGAATCGGTAAATCAAGCAGCCAGCGGGCTACCGATATGATGCTCAAGTGTCAATACTTACAGGAAATGAATAGCGGCCGTGGTGTTGTCTTTGCCACCGGTACGCCGATCAGCAACAGCATGTCTGAAATGTACGTGATGCAGCGCTACCTTCAACCTCATCTTCTAAAAAAGCTTGGGCTGGACTTCTTCGATAACTGGGCTGCAACCTTTGGAGAAGTCGTCACCTCCCTGGAAATTACACCGGAAGGCAGCGGCTACCGGATGAAGTCCCGCTTCGCCAAGTTTCATAACTTACCAGAATTAATGAGTTTGTTTCGCCTCGTCGCAGACATTCAGACTGCTGACATGCTGAATCTCCCTACCCCTCGGTTGGAAGGAGACCAAGCGACCATCGTCGTGAGTGAGTGTACGCCTTATCAGAAAATAATGATGAACGAGTTTGTAGAACGAGCAGAGAAAATACGGAACAACGAGGTGGATGCGACTGAGGACAATATGCTGAAATTGACGCACGAAGCGAAACTAATGTCGATCGACCCCCGACTGATAGATGAAGAGGCTCCCTCCGATCCCGACTCCAAATTGAATCGCTGTATCGCACAGGCTTTTGACATCTGGCAGCAAACGCAAACAGATCGACTTACGCAAGTGATCTTTTGTGACAGTGGTACGCCAAAGCCTGGACAGTTTAATGTCTATGACGAAATAAAGACTCAATTGACGCTTCGCGGTATGCCAGAACAAGAAATTGCTTTTATCCATGACGCCAAAACGGATGTCCAGCGAGAAGCTTTGTTTGAAGAAGTGCGCCGCGGCGAAGTTCGCATCTTGCTTGGATCGACGCAAAAAATGGGAACTGGCACCAATGTGCAGGATCGGCTTGTTGCCGCCCACCATTTGGACTGTCCTTGGCGTCCCGCCGACATTACACAACGTGACGGACGTATTTTGCGTCAAGGCAATCGAAACGAAGTCGTGCAAATTTTTCGGTATGTCACGAAAGGCACCTTCGACGCTTATCTGTGGCAAATTCAAGAGCAAAAACTCCGCTACATTTCGCAAGTAATGACCGGAAAAAGCATTTCCCGTTCCTGTGAAGACGCAGATGAAACGGTATTGTCCGCGGCGGAAGTAAAAGCAGTGGCTACCGGTAATCCGATGCTCGCTGAAAAGATGCATGTGGACAACGAAGTGACCCGCTTGAAGCTGCTGAAGGCCAATTGGCAAAACGAACACATGATATTGGAAAGTCGCATCAAACAGTATCCACAACGGATTGAAAACGTGCAGCAAGAGATACAGGACTTACAAACCGACATACAATTATCCAGCAAGTTTAGCAATCACCCATTTGCTATGGAGTTAGATAGAACCACATTTACGGAGCGTCCAAAGGCTGGTGAGATGCTCCTTCTGCTGTTCAACCTGACGGAAATACAGGCTGATGAATCAATGCGAATTGGTTCTTATCGCGGTTTTGATCTAGTCCTTGCTCGTCAATCCATGTACAACGTGCATCTGGAAATCAAAGGTGCGAAAAGCTACGCCATCGATTTAGGTGAATCGGAGTTGGGCAATATTTCTCGTATTGAAAATGCGATTGAGAAAATCCCTGCTTTATTGGAGGAAGCGGTTCAAAAGGAAAAAAGAATGAATGAGCAGCTCATTGCAGCCCAAAACGAAGTGGATAAGCCATTTGAATTCGATGAGGCATTACAACAAATGGTTGCGCGGCAGTCCGAAATCAATTCGGCTCTGGAGTTTGAGGAACTGCAAGGACAGGAGATGATTATTGAAAATTTAGTAGAGCTACCCGAACAGGAGGGAGAAGTGTGCTGTGAACTGGGAGAGGGAAACTGAGGATTCAGACCCCTCTCCACGTTTTTCCCTCACTTTTGTCTAATCAATCCGATTATTTCTTCTTCTAATTCTCGGGTTATTGCTGTAATTCGCGCAATATGTTTTTCTATATCTCCTAAAAAGGACTGACTTCTTATATGCATCGTATTTCTTATTTCAGTACGAATCTCATCCAAAAAATCTTGTGTATCTTCGTCTAAATCTTCATGATCATATGACACAACGGGCATAGGTGTTTGATTAATCTCAATTAGGCCATGAATAGATGAATACTTAGCTAGATTAATGAGCGCATCATCCCTACTTATTAGTTTAGGCCTCAATATCCCCCCATCATTCTGCATATAACTTAATTGCAAAAACCTTAAGAAAAACAAATCCCAACAGGAAGTTAAAATTGCTCCAAGTGGATCTTTAGAACCAAACTTTAACAAGCTCTGAACATTATCACTCTTTTTGGAATTTCCTAAGAAATAATCTACAGCTAGTGAAAATTCTACTGCATGAAAGATACTGACTTTATTATTCATAAAGTCTACAAACTCTCTGAATAATTTGAATTTATCAACCTTACTCTTTCTGTAGTTCAACAAATGAATTGTTAGAATGATTGCGTAACTACCGAGTAAGAGAGGATTCGACTCTAAATGAGGAATTATTGTTTCTGTAAATGTTACCTTCTCTCGCATTACAAAGTCGTTATATGGGATGCCATTAGATTGACTGTGCTTGACGATTTTTTCTCTATCCCATGAATTGATGTTGTTTATTGCCAATTCTAACCTTTTGAACTGCGGAAGATTTAGAGTGCCTAAAGCCCTATCCCAACAAGCCTCCTGCATAGCAAACCCTGGTACTCTATCCTTATTAACAGTTTCCACCAAGAAATGAGTAATTGCAGCGTTGACCTTACTTTCTAATTTGTGAGGTCTATAATAAAATCTTTCCAGCATTATGACGGTTTGTGTATCAAGAATTAATGATACTGGTTCATAATCCTTATCTTGAAAGACTCCTATGTAACAGAAGTAATTGTATTTGTCATATTGGATATTTTTTTTCATTTGCTCTCCTACTTTTAAATAATAAATACAACGCACTATATCTTAATAAGAAAAGTCGATTTCACAATTATTTTTTCACAGGAAAAACTCGAACTATAATATAGATCTGAGCTAAACTGAGTTAAAAATCAGTCTATATACGAATAATTTTCATTAATAATCACGATTTAGTTTGTGTGAAATTGCTTTTTGTGAATTGTGAAATCGACTTAAGAAGGTTCTATTTTCTTGAACCCATATGACTCAAGTATAGCTCGTTCTGCACTCTTTAAGGTTGGAACAGCCCATACCAATGAATACTTTGCTCTTGTACTCGCAACATAACCTATTCTTCCCGATTCGAGTTCTTTTTCAATCCACTGCTTCCAGTGCCCACTACCTTTATTAATACGAGTCGAAACCACCATCACACTATCAAAATCCTTGCCTTTAACTGAATGGATAGTGTTTACTGATAACAGGTTCAAATTATCTACTGTATTAAAAGTAACAATCTCACTATTAGCCGTGCCACGGGGGGCAGTTAATTTAGCTAAGTTGTTAAAATCTCTCTCTTCGCTATCAAAATCTTTTAAAGATTGATACGCATCATGCAATATATTCAAAAAGTGTTTGTTAAAATTTTTATACCAAGTAGTATACTTAACATTTTCGAGTTTCACGAGATCGTCTATTACGGAGCAGCCTTCCAAAAAATCCTTTATAAAAATTCTCCACCTGTAAACAGAAACAATTGAACTAGGACAATGATAGTTTTTTTTAGTTCTGGCACCCCCAAACCACTTTTGCAAGTGTTTACTTGCAAGTTCCAATGCTAACAATCGTGACTTGGGTGTATTGTTATTCCAAAGTTGTAAAGCATCTAATATTGGATGTTTACTTTCTTGGGAATTTATTTCTAGATCTCGTTTCAATGATTGTTGCCTTACTAAAATGGCCGATCTATCGAAAGGTATATTAATTTCTTCAAGAAAATTTAAATATTGCTGACCAATTGAGGATAGATCGCTATATTCCAAATAGCAAACACTTCTATCACCTAACTTATCAGCAGCTCGTCCACGAATAGGTAATGTGATACCTAATAATTGATTAGATGTCTTTACTATGGAATGACAGCTTCTAAAGTTATCTGTTAAGTAATACTTCTGGAAATTAGATAAATATTCTTTCGTTATTTCAGGATTTGCATTTTTAAATTCATAAATGGACTGATTAAGATCTCCAATGAAATGGAGAGTAGCACCATTAGCTTTAATTGATTAAGGATATTAATTTCAATCCAGGATAAATCCTGACATTCGTCTATGAGAATGACAGGGAATCGTAATGCTAATAGTAAAGCAATATTGGGATTTTTCTTTAAGACTATATATGCTATATTATTTATGTCTTCAAAGTTAGCAAACCCATCATCCAAAAAGTTTCTTTTAACTTTTTTTATTTCATTTCTTATATAGTCGAAACCTAATGAATGACTATTACCGCTCTTCTCCCGATAATTTTGAATGAATTTTTGAACTTCTGCAGAATCATAATATTCTTTTAATGAAATCTTGTGGTTTTCAGAATGATAGATTATCAGATCATTAATATGATAATCATAATAAAGCTGGTTAGCATAAGAGTATTGCCTTAATGAATTAATGTCTGTGTATGGGAGTTCATATTTTTTTAACCAGTGATTATTGAAAATATCCAAATTTTTATCTATTAATCTGTACGAAGTATCACCATCCCTATTTTTATGTTTGAAATATTTGTAACCAAAGCTTTGCGCAATAAATCCATGAAAAAATCCCGATAAAGTTCCGATATAGTGAGGATATAATGAGGTTAAACCAGAAAAATTCTCTACTCGTTCTTTAATAGTATCCGTAGCCTCGTTAGTAAAAGTGAGTACAGCAAGTCCCTTATTCTTGGAACTCCACTTACTAATTTCATATGCAGTTTTCATTCCGACTACTTCGGTTTTCCCACTTCCTGCACAAGCTTCTAAGTATATATTTTCAGTGATAGAAGAAAGAACATATTTTAACTGTTGTTCCGTTTTTTCTTTTACTTTAGTTTGAATCAAAGAAATATATGAGTTATTTGCATGTTTATTTTTACTCAGAGTGCTTATAATTTCTTGCTCCATCTCTTTGCTATTCATCTATTTCTATGCCCCCGCATGCCCAAAGTATGGCTCTTTTAATGTAATCAGGAATGTTCATTAAATCGCTAATATTAGTGTAAACTTCTATTAGATTCGACCTTTTTTCATCAATGCTGTCCATGTGTTTGCTAATTTGTAATTCCAAATAATCCGTAAGTTCTTGTGCATAAGTCCCTTTACCAACCTCATCAGCATCAATATGTTTAAAAATATATTCCGCATCTTCTTTTAATAATTGAATTTCAGAATACTCATTATTGCTAGAGTAAATTGTGTTGCAACGCTCTTTAACTCTTCCCTCTGTAGGCCAAAGATCATGAATAACTTTAGCCATTTGACTCGTGTTTCCTTCTATTGCCAAATCATATTCAAATGTTTTTAAAGGAGAACGATATAACCGCCCCCAGTTACTCGTATTAATATCATCAATTAGTTGAAGTGCGCTATTTGCTCCTGCTGGTTGTTCACTCGGTAGAGGAAAGGTATCCACAAGTCTGGTTATAGGCTCATTATTTCTATCTTTTTTTACTTTCCCGTTCTCATCATAGACAAGTTCTTTGAGCTTGGGTGGGTCATTATCCGTAATTCCGGAACAATAAATGGGTAAATGTATTTCACCAGAGGAACCATCACAATCTGCAAACAATTTCATAAAATGTTTAAAATTTATGCCGTTGATGTTAATTGTAGATACGCCAGCCTCTTCTAAAGAATTAGGCAACAATTCTTTAGAGGCAGCTAGAGCTTTTTTATTATGTTGCGCCAAGACGATCTTGGCGAAAGCAGGAATAAGCATCGCCTCGCTGATCCCCTCAACAAGGATAATACCTTTTGAAAACAACAAAGTGGATTTTGTCACATCTAACCATCGATTGATATAATTCTTGCTACTTTCATCTAAATCAATATCTTTTAGAACAGTCGCAAAAATTGCGTCACTCTTTTGAGCAATATGAATTAAGTTATCAATTTTTATAGAAGAAGCAAGCACCGGTGAATGTGTAGTAATAACAACTTGTATATTTTCAAGGGTGCGACTTATCTCTTCTAGATATTTGATAAATTTAACTTGAAGCTGGGGATGTAAATGAGCTTCCGGTTCCTCTATTAATAGAACTGTCATCATATTATTATCTTTTAGCAATTCAAGCTCTGCAAAAACAGTGGCTATGTATAACAAATTATTGTACCCCAGACTATTAGTAGCGATGTCCCTGAATTTATCAGGATCGCTCTCCTTCAGACCAGGGAAGAAGACCATTTTTATACTTTCAACAATTTTATTGAAAGTCGTTTCAGCAAATTGCAGGTTTATGCTCTGCCCAAGACGTTGACCTAATGTTTCCTCTAGCTTATCGTTGATATTTTGCTTTGCAGTTTCAATTTCATTGTATTTTTTATCAGCGTTACTTGTTATTTGCTCGTTAAACCTTTTTACATTCTGTACAAGTTCATCTTTTTTGTCTCCATACTGTTTTTTTAATAATTGTGCCAACCTCGATCTCTTCCCATTAACAAGCTTTTCCTCTGCATCCCGAAGAGGTGGAAGGTAGATGCAATCTATACATTCGAATGTCTCTTCTTCAAATATGCTCGATTTTGAAGCACCACCCCAGATTTCTTTTTTATAGTAACCTTTTCTGTTAGGATTCGAGCTAACCTCTAAGTGTAACTGAGCATTAAAATCTGCATCGCACCATGAAAGAAATGTAACTTGCTCATCTGGACTAAGCGCTTCAAATGTAAGATCAATTTTAATATTAGGAGCTGAGTACCTCTTGTCTAATGAAACATAAAAATCATCTTCATTTATATTCATATATGAAAACTCGTTTTCACGTAAGATAAGCCTTAATGCATTTATAATTGTAGTTTTTCCTGAGCCATTCTCCCCAACCAATACATTGAGCCCTTTATGAAGTTTTATTGTGGATTTATCCTTGGAGTTCTTATATCCTGTAATACTCAAATTAGATATATGCACGCCTGATCATCCCCTTATTTAGTGACTTATGTACTACTACTTTTTAACTGAACCCGAGCTAGCAGCACCTTAGTTAAAGAGTGTAATTCGACAATAAGCCTTAAATCCCTTTCAAGATTACCGAAAAAATGACAGCAGTTTCTTAGGAACTCGTATAAGTTTATTAAATATTATTGGAAGTGACGTTATGGGTACAAGTTTTCCGTTTAGAAAAGAACAAATCCAGCAAGCCAACAGTATTAACTTAATCGAATTTGCCAAACTTCATGGCTATATCCTCGAAAATGGCGGCCGCCGTGCGCTTCATGCGAAGCAAAGTGGCGGTCTTTACTTTTTCCGGGATAGTAACAAATTCCATCACTTCTCAACAGACACCAGCGGCGGTCCCATCGACTTTGTGATGCAATTTATGCGAATGGACTTTAAAGAGGCTGTTGCATACTTGTTAGGGACTGACGTACCTCAACATCAATCTGCTCGCTCCCTTCCGAAACATTCCGGAAAGTTGCAGCTCCCGGATAAAGCACCCAACTATAAACGTGTTGCCTGGTACCTGATCCATGTCCGGGGCATTGAACCGGAAATCATCTACCGCTTGATGCACGAAAAGAAGCTGTACCAGCAGGATAAGACCGGAAATTGCGTCTTTGTCGGTTACGATCAGGAGAGATCGGCCAAATACTGTTCCCTGCGCGGCACCTGGCCGGAGCGACCTTTCAAACAAGACCTACCTTATTCGGATAAGAGCTATCCTTTCCATATTTACGGAACCAGCCGAAAGGTCTATGTTTGTGAAAGCCCGATCGACGCGATGAGTCATGCCACATTATCGAAATTGGACGGGCGGGACTGGAAAGAGGACCATCGTATTTCGCTTGGTTGTTTATCTGATCTGGCCCTAGAACGCTTCTTGGGACATCACGACATCACGGAGATCATTTTTTGTTTGGACAACGATGCTAACGCCACCTTTCGTGACGGCAGTCCGGCTCCCAATTGGGGGCAAGAAGCTGCCTTTAAATTTGCCAATAAATATACCAAGCTTGGCTATATAACTTCTGTGGCCCCCCCTAAAAGCAAGGATGTAAATCAGGAATTACGTGCCCTTAGGTATATAATAGAAAGAGAACGAAAACAGGGATTTGAGACAGAAGACATTCTTGAGAGGTAAGAATTGCTTTCTCGGGTGAAACAGAGACACTATATCAATTCGATTAATTAAAATGGAATTAGCTTCACTTTTATCACTATTCTCGTGTGATTTTAAATATTCTAGTTCGGTTCTCTTGCAAGCGCCGCCTGACAATTGCTTTCTGTAGGACTCCATAAAATTGGAGCCCACTCTATAGTAGGTTATTGAGCAGAATGAGTAACTGTTTCCTTTTGTAATTCCACTCTTGATCTTGCTCGATGTTATACTCCGAAAATCACATATTAAATGAAATATCTGGTTGAGAAGACGTATGTTTGATGCTACCATAAATAATAAGGATTTGTTTTATACAAGGTTCTTAAAGAGCAATTCAGTAGATCAAACTAACCAATCTTACTGCACTTGGGGATTAAATAATCATATGGTTTATGCGAATGGCCTGGTGAGTAAGAAACTAATCCTAGCCTCTTAGATCGCATGAATCGCATGGATTAAGTAAAGTAAATACTTAAATTCAACGAGGTGGGAAAATGTCATTTGATTTTAGTCAATTTTTCAATAAACAAACCGGTCCAAGAGAAACACATCCCATAAAAATATACGACAATTTGCCTAAAGGTAAAGTTAACGATTTATGGCGGGGACAGTATCTTGCGCTCGATGAATTACACCACATATTAGAGCAGGGCAAAAAACATGTCGCCGTTATACTAAATACTGGTGGTGGCAAAACAGTTATTGGACTATTGGAAGGTCAGGCGATAACTAATCGTTCTTTAGATAGAGTTTTTTACTTGTGTGGCTCTAATCAACTTATTGTTCAAACAGCCCAAGCTGCAGAAAGATTAGGACTTTCAGTAGCTACATACTATAACAGAAATATGATTAATGAGCTTGAATTTAATACTGGAGAAATTCAATGTTTAACTAACTATCAAACACTATTCAATGGGAAAAATACAAGATTTCTCAGAGACATCGAGGGCATAATTTTTGATGATTCCCATGTTGCATCTCATATTATAAGAGAAAACTTTACTCTTCATATTCCTGAATCTGAATTTCCTGTAACTTACTCTACATTAGTTGCTCAAGTACGACAGTACTTTGAGTCCATTCACCGTGGACCTGAATTCGATCAAGTCGTCACTTTCAAGGATGATCCAAGTATACTGTTCATTCCACTTTTTGTCTGGAAACAAGCTGTAAATCGTATAATTGAATCTCTTACAAATGAAGGTGTTACAACAAAGAAAGTTTCAATGTTTGCCTGGGAACATCTGCGAAACAATTTAGATCTTTGTGTTGCATTCCTTAGTTCTGATAGCATTGAAATTTCACCGTTCCTGCCACCAATCAATAATTTGCCCTTCATGTCGCCATCTGTTACTAAAGTTTTTTTATCTGCAACTGTACAGGATAAACCAGAGTTTGTTCGTACTTTTGGCTTCTTGCCTGATGCATATATTGAGCCTAAGACAAGCGCTGGGGAGTCTGAACGCCTTATCGTTACCCCTTATGTTAATCCTGCTCTTAAGTCAGCTATGTTTGATTATATTGTCTGGTTATCACAGTACCAAAAAATCCTTGTAATTCCAAAAAGCGAACCTAGAGCTAAGCGCTGGCGTGAGCATGAAATGACCTTTTCATCGGACGATTTTACACTTAAAGTAGAAGAGTTCAAAAAAGCACAAAATGGAATTTTGGTTGCCCCTGCTCGTTTTGAAGGCATGGATTTCCCCGGAGATACATGTCGTTTCCTTGTTGTTGATGGATTGCCATCAGGAACAGGAAGCATGGAGAAATTCTTGTGGAATAATTTAGGGGAAAACAAATTTCTTCAAGGAACTGTAGCTTCACGTTTAATTCAGGCTATGGGTAGGATCTCAAGAGGCAATGATGATTATGGCGTTGTCTTTTTACTGGGGGATGATATTGGAGATTGGATCACTAGGGGGAGTAATCGAAAAGTAATCCCAGCGTATACCCGTGCTCAATTAGAACTGGGAGAACAACTAACCAAAAGCATCTCTAATATTCAAGATTTAAATAAATTGATAATGTCAGTTGTAGCTGTACCAAGAGACCTTGGATGGACATCAGTCCACACAGCGAGAATACAGCCTCATTCTGTGGTGAATGAAAAACCATTTGAAACAAATACAACTGACGAACAAGACTATAGTATTAAAGTTGCTTTTGTAGAACGAAAGTTCTTAGAACATCTATGGGATCGCGAGTATCCACAAGCAGCGCGCGCACTTGAAGAACATTTGGATACACTTTTTAACCAAGACAAAGCTCTTGCCTCCTGGCACGCACATTGGTTAGGTTATGTCCATCTTTTAGGTGGTAATACGCCAGCCGCTGAAAGATACTTTAATAGGGCTTCAAGTGCTTTTAGAGTACTCGGGAAAATTAATCCAGATTCTGTAACCACCTATGCTCCTCCTGTAATTTTTGGAGATTCTCAGGGTGAAAGAATAGCTAGTGTCCTTAGCGAGCGAGGGGATTTCAATTATGGATCATTTAGTGAGATGCAAGATCGGCTATCCCCTCTTTTCAGTGAAAAAAGTACAACAAATCAGTACGAAGAAGCCTTGTCCTGGTTAGGCAAATACTTAGGATTTGCCTCCAATAGGCCAGACTCAGAAACAGGTGGCCGCGGTCCTGATATATTTTGGACCTCACCAGAAGTGGATATTTTAATTGAAAGTAAAGAGGAGAAAAAAGATACATCATTCTATTCGAAAAGAGATGTTGGTCAAGCCTTAAATCATAGTGAATGGTATAAAGAAGAATTTCCTGAATCAAGTCGTCATTATAAATTATTGATTGTAGGACCAATTATTCCTGCACATCCAACTGCCAGTCCTGGACAACAGATGCACATATGGACTCCTCAAGAGATTTCTGCGTTAGCACATCGAATATCCACTTTACTGTTTGACGCTTATAGCAAAAGTGATAACGCTACTTATTCTGCAACATTAAACAAACTGCTAGAGGAAGCTGGATTGACATATACGAAATTGTACGAAGCTCTACCTGATCGCCCAATACAAAGATCATAGATAAAATAATCCCGTTCTTTTGAACGGGATTATTTTATCTAAATCTCGAAAAGTAATTTTGTTTCCTACACTTTTCTAAAAAACTGCATTATACAATGACTTTTATTAAATTCTTTTCTTCAATTTCTATTAATCGATTTAAATAGTCCTCTGAGATGTGTGGCTTCACACGATTTGAAATAATCTTCTGAAACTCTTTATGGATCTTTATCCCTTTATCCTCTCCAAAACACTCAACAAATGGGTTCTTATTTACTTCGTGTGTGGTTATAAAAATTCTCTTCAAATCCTTATCCATTGTACCAAATAAAAACACTTCGTTAGATTCACTATCTTCCCAATATAGCGTACTCCAAAAAGACAAATAAGTTAGATCCCACGCCTGATTTCTACACTTCTTAAATATCTCATCAGTTTGCTTAATATTAATTTGTTTAATCTTCCGTGAAAACAATAGGCACGCATAGATTAAGGTATATTGGCAAAATAAAAGATTATCATTGTTCCACTTAATAAACTCAATCATTTTTTCAGTATTATTCAATTGTTGATCTGCCAAAAGTAATGTTATGTGCAACATTTCTGCATAATGCATTTTATAATGATCGTTCTCAACGTTAAACGTATAAGAATTCAAATCTTTAGAAAGTGTAATTGGTGGTATAGTATTTTTAACTCCTAAGGCAAGGTCTAACCATTGGAGTGGTGAATAGAAATCAAATATTTCAAGAAAAATATTATTTTCTTTGCTGGCCTTTAAATTATCTTTCAAATTGTAGGCATACTCATTAAGTGCAATTCCTGCGGTAATTCTTACTCCATTAAATTCGGCCCAAAACATAATACTCCCAACTACTTTGAGTAGATAATTATCGTTAAGAGTACCTTGAATACACAACTCTATAAGCTTGGTAAGGATGTTTCTATCCAAAATTAATATATAGTCCCTGCCATAATAATTTGTAAAGTCAGGTGTTCCTTCTGGTGAAATCTTAGGATGAAAAATTAGCTTGTTTTGAATGAGAAACATTGTTACATCTTTTATGTGGCGATCGGATATTTCAATCAAACGCATATGTCCACCCAATTTTTTATATTCTCACTAACTGATTTTTCCGTTTACAATTTCTGCATTCATCCAACATCTGAAAGACTAGCGAACGGAACCTTGAAATTAAACCGATTTTGAACGCAGTATTAAAGAATCCAATTCTCTTCTATGACATTCTGCATACCGAAACCCACTTCCACAAAAACAAAAAGAATCTATTTGTCCCCCTTGATAAATATAGCTTTGTAATATCGAACCGATAGATTCTAGATTTCGATAGACTTTTGCTTCTTCTCCATTTAATGTTCCTTTATAGATAAACGCTCTATGACCCTTATTTCTGATTCGGAATAATGCTTTGTGAATATCAATTAAATCATTGACTAAAGGATTATTGGTATTGTTGATTCGAATATTGTCTATTTGTGCTCCATTGTATGTAACGCTATCGTCTTGAATAAACAAAATTGATTCGACAGGCGGGCTCTTCGGGGTTATATCCAGCAACTTTCCATCATGCGATTTCCAAACTGCATGAAATTCCGCCTCACAAATAAGGGTAGTTCTCCATATTTGCCAACCAAATATCCTGCTACCTCCATCTAACTCGACTTTCTTCTCAACGTTAGGATAGCATTCATTAGGCAGTGCATATGACTCCGCCACCACGGGAATATAAATTGGTTCGTATTTTGAATTGATTTTTTTCAGTAGTCTTTGTACTTTAGCATCATTCAAGTCGGGTACCAAATGGTTTCCTCCTTTCGGGATTATACGGCGACTCGGATATATCCTTTATCAATTTACGATACTTTACACTATTCGTGATGTAAGCAATTTTATCCTTCTAAATAGTAACAACATCACTAACCGCAAAACCAGCTGCATTCCTCATTCAGGGATGTGGCTGGTTTGTTAGCTCCACTGTTCGAAAGGAATGATAAAAAATGTCCCCTTTCTTTTTTTCTCACTGGATCAAAGAACTGCCGTCCCTTCCCCCAAGAGGCCCGCCTCTTGGGGGAAGGTGTAAAGGCAGGAATAGCAAAATGTCATTTTGCCGGAAAACCGCGTGAAAGCAGAGCTTTCACCGACATTTTTCAGGGGTTTCCCCCGACAATCGAATGTCACGTTCAAATCCTCGCAAGGAAGGAGATGCCATTGGCTCGAAAAGAATCCACTCAGCAAATTACCGTCAAGTTGCCCAAATCACAGGTTGACTCGCTCAAGAAATACGCTGCCTCTAAACATCTAAGTATGGCGGATGTGGTGCGAGCATTCATTCAGAAAGGAATGTCCATCGAAGCCTACACCCAGGAGATCGACTTCATTACCGCCATCATTCGTCAAGAGATTGGCATTGCGATTAACGGCCTCAGCAATCGTCTGGCCGGGCTTGCCAGCAAAGACTTGATCATGTCCGCCGCGGCGTATTATTCCACGATTGCCATCATTGCCGACCTCATTGATACCCACCGTTACACGACCTTTCGGGAAATCGAACGGAAAGCACGACAACTGGCGGTCGAGTATACCAAAATGAAGCTGACCGATGCAGAAAAGCTGTTCCTCTCTGGCGATGCTTTTGAGCAAAACTTGGAGCGCTTGCGTCGAGGACAATCCGATGTCGGCACTGATTTATAAGCAGCGCTTCTTTCATCCCAATCATCCTAACACGGCCGTTAGCAACTATGTGCACATCGGGTATATCGCTACTCGTCCCGGTGCAGTCAGGCATCCGAACAAGAATCATGGGTTGTTTGGAAAGTTGAAGCCTGGTACACTACAAGCCTTTGATTCCTGGCAGGAAGTCGCCCGGATTGCCCGACAAATCTCCCGAGAAGGCAAAAATATGTACCGCAGTGTCATTTCCTTTCAGACCGCGACCGCGCTTGAACTTGGTTTAACGGATTTCAACGATTGGCAGCAGTATGTCGAACAACATATCGCCACCTTGGCTGCCCAAAACCAAATCAAGATTGAAAACCTATGCTGGGCCGCCGCCTTTCATAATGAGCACGATCATCCACATCTCCACATTGTATTTTGGGACAAATCGCAAACGATCACCAAAAACTTCACCCATCCTGAAATCCCTAATCGCATTCGCAAGCAGCTCATCAAAGACACTTTTGCATATAAAATCAAGCAATTTTGTGCGCTACGCGACGAGGCGAAATCCGGTATCACGGAACTAACGGACCGCCTTGTTGATGAATTTGAGGATTACCTGAAACGATTGAATCCAAAAGCATTCCGCACTTTCCAGCATCGCTTCGAACATGAAGACGAAGACTTCTTGATTCGATTCCCCAAACATCATCTCATCGAATCGTCTTCCACCAAGCATTTGGCAAATCGATTGTTTGAACTCCGTCGCTTTCTCCCTCCCACCGGCAGGCTCGCCTATCAACTACTGCCACAGGAAACCAAAATACATCTCGACGAGCTGGTGCAAGAACTACTCAATGACAATCGCTATCTGGCGCAATTGGTCGAGGATTATGTACAGGCCAAGCTGGAGCTTGCCCGTCTCTATACGTCCGATCCGGATCGTTTGGAGAAACAGCGCGGCAACTATCAAGCGGAGGCAGAAAAGCGGATTGCAAACCGCATCCTTTCCACACTACGTACCATGATCAAAATGGAGATGGAGTCGGCAACTGCCATACGGCAAGCAGATCGGCAACATGCACTCGCTGAGCAGCTACTGTTGGAACTGCTGAACATGATGGAGAATCTTGCGATGCGTATCCGATTGGATGTCGATGACAAACTTAACGTAATGGGTGGTGAACTGTCCAAGCAAGCCAAAAAAGAATGGTTGCTACGGCACAAAGACCGCGGCATGGAAAGATGATTCTGCCACTCTTTTTTGTGGAAAACCTGTGTACAACATGTGTATAAACTGTGGATGATTCAAATCGAAAGGAGCTATTCGATGTTCTTTACAGATGGAAAACTTCGCCCCTATGAACAACTAATGCGCCAGTCCCCACGCCGGCCGCCCTCAAACAAAAAGCAAAAAGAACACTCTCAACCTCTCTCGAAATCACGTCCAAAGATGCCCAGCAAGGAGCAAACAGATAGAATCACTGATCGGCTGTTGGAACCTGATGCGGAAGCAGATCAAGAAAGCTAATGATTACTTTACCGACCATCTGAAAGGTGGGGAATCCCTTGAAAAGCAAAAGCGAATTTTACAAAGCCTTTTTTGCTGCGCTTGTCGAGCAGGGAATCGAAGTTCACCGCTCTACCTCCACCGACTATTTGGCTGATTTTTATTGGAAAGACCAGCTCATTGCCTTTTTCACTCGTATGGACAGCCTCGAAAAAAATCCCTTTGTCACGGTTCCTGACCGACTAATGAGCGGGATTCAAGACTTGGCCCGCAAAACGGCGTTGCAGCTTGGCATCTGCACCGAAAAACCGTACACAGACAAAGATGCCAAAATTGCCAACGGTGTCTATAAGTTGTGCGAGTACGGCGATGTCGTGCTGGCGTGTAAGCATCATCCGCTGTTCGAATACGTCTTTTCCACTTATCGACTGTCCCCGGACAACGGGACCCCTGTACAGCGCCAATACTTCTACAACAAAGAAGAAGCGTTGGAGAACTTTGCGTGCCGCAGCGGGTTAGTCGATGAACGAAAATTGTTCAATGAAGCTGAATTACTGCTTATTCACGATGAAATGGTCAAATTCCTCATCACGCCGAATGACAAAACAGTCGTGCAGTTTGAGCAGGTACAGATCCTGATTGATAAGCTGGAAGACCTGTTGCCCGCGCTAAAAGATCGGGAAATCCACCTCGATTACGAGCAAGAATTTGCCCATGATTACGACGGCAATCCGGAAGCACTGGAGGTCGCCGACGAACGATAAAGGAGGTCGCTCACATGTCCAAGCCGGAAAGCTCCATATGGGGCAACATTTTAACCTGCATCGAAATCGGCTTGCACATCTACGGCATTATCGCTGAGAAAAACAGCGGTGTGGTACTAGATGCCGATTACGCCAAAGAGGCGCTTAGTGAACAAGCGTTGCAAGCCGGAGAAGTTCATGGCGATCACATCTATTTTGACGATGTGAAGAGCGTCATTCCCGCTTACGAATTGCTGCAACAGGATGCCATAACCGACCCTGAATTTAAGGAACACTGCGGCAGCCCCGAGCAACTTGCCGAAGAAGGTAAGTTTTTCGCACCAGAATACTTTGGAGAGTTTTCTGCACCGAGTGCAACGCCTTGGGGCGAGATCACTGGTAATCGCTTCCTTCATAACGGGCTATATATGCTGGAAAGTCGCGGGGAATGGCAATTAGCTGTGCATCAAACGATTGCCGAACATTGTTTGTCTGAGTCTGCTCAACAGTTAGCCCCTGGATATGGCGATTACCTCTACTACCCGCTGGATGCCTGCGCGATCCCGATCTACGAATTATCCGCATCACACCCCGCTATTGCCGAACAAATTATCAGTGACGACAGTTTGTCGCATACGTTATGTGAAGACTATCCGGCTTACGTGGCGATGCACAACCTGCATACGGATGAATGGAGCCACATCCATGATTGCGCTGCACCCAAATCACTCTTTCTGCAAATCCAACTGGATGAGGCCGCTGCCGCCGAAGAAGAACCGAGCCATCGGCATATACAGGTTACCTACGAGACGGACAAAATAGCCGCGCCGCTTCAGGCCAGGGAGCCGGACGATTTTTTTGAACCTACAGGAGAACTCGAACTTTGAAGACGAAACAAAAAGCCTGGCTTTCTGGCCTCATCGCCGTGCTGGGAGGCGTATGCAATCTCTTTATCAGCACCGCCTTTCATTCCCTGCTGTCTGGAGAAACTTCCCGGCTTGCCCTTCCTTCCCTTGCCTCCTGTCTCGGCAGTCTGCTTATCCATCGCGGGCATCTTCTCCTATTCGTATGCCTGCAAAGCATTGTCCTGGTGCTTGCCGTGCTGTTCTTTTTCATGAACAGTCAGCCTTATCAAAGCAAATTACGGCAGGTCGCTCCCGGTATTGAGACGCCGGTTCCTACTGGACAGCATCAGCACGGATCGGCCCGCTGGTTGGGAGAAGAAGAATGGTCCCACGCTTTTGATCATTACACACTTGATCTTCGCCATCCGCTTATCCGGCATCTGATTCATTCGGGCTATGACGATCTGCAATTTTTGCACTCGTCTAAACAGGAGGTCACGGAAGATGAAGCTGTTTCATCCGAAAACTATTCCGAAACTTAATTCATCGTTACCTCTAATAACGGGCGGCATTGTGCTGGGGCTGAATCAGCAACGTGGAAAGGAACGGCTCTATTATATAGGCGATGATGTCCATACGCTTTGTATCGGCGCTACACGCAGCGGTAAATCCCGCTCGGTCGTCCTGCAATCCATTGGCCTATTGGCGCTTGCGGGTGAATCGCTGGTCATCTCCGATCCAAAAGCAGAGTTATTCCACTACAGCGCTCCCTTCCTGGAAAAGCTCGGTTATGAGGTACTCACGCTGGATTTTCGTCACCCGGAAAAAAGCCACCATTATAATCTGCTCCAACCGGTTATTGATGCCACCCTGAGAGGAGATCAGGAACAAGCCGAAATGTTAGCCTGGGACATGACGAATGTGCTGGTCGGCAAAGCGCAGGGCGAAAAAATTTGGACGAACGGCGAAATGTCCGTTATCGCTGCCTCCATCCTGAGCGTCATTTGGGACAATATCAAGCGGCCGGAATATCAGAATATGACGAACGTATACTGGTTCCTCGCCGAAATGAACAAGCCTACGGGCAACAAAACACCGATGCAGGAGTACATCAAGCGGTTGCCACAGCAGCATCCGGCCCGTGCACTGCTCAGCATTTCCGACATTGCCCCATCGCGTACTAAAGGCAGCTTCTTTACCTCGGCGCTCACGACACTGCGATTGTTTACGTCTAAGTCTATCTATGCGATTACCCATAAAAGCGACTTTTCTTTGGCCGACCTTGGCGAGAAGAAACAGGCGCTTTTTATTATTTTGCCGGACGAAAAGACGACCTTCTATCCGGTTGCCTCCCTGATGATTTCTCAGCTATACGAGCTATTGACAGCTGAGGCCGACAAACGCGGCGGACGGCTCAAGCGGCGTGTCAACTTTCTGCTCGACGAGTTTGGAAACTTTACGCCGATTGCCGATTTTACGAACAAATTGACGGTCGGCGGCGGACGCGGGATGCGCTTCAATCTGTTTGTGCAGAGTTTCGAACAGCTAAAGGAAAAATACGACGATCATGTGGCGAGTACGATCAAATCGAACTGCCAAACGTGGATTTATTTGCAGGCAGACGACTTGGAAACGCTACGTGAAGTCAGCGAGAAACTCGGAACCTACACCACCTCCAGCTATCAGTTGTCCGCCTCCCACGGAAAGTATACGACGCCAAGCACATCCCATAGTCTCAATCTGTTGGAGCGCAAGTTGCTAACCATAGATGAAGTGCGCCGCATCTCCCGTCCTTATCAACTCGTCCTCTCCCGCAGTCATCCGGCGATGATGTTCGCTCCCGATTTAAGTGCTTGGGCGTTCAATCGCATGATGGGACTTGGCGACAAGGAGCATAATCGCCGAGTACGAGAAGAACGGGAAAAGCGAAGGCCCATCCGAACTGACACCCGAAAGGAGGTGAAACTGTGGAACATATGGGTGTATTACCAGAAGGACATCGCAAGGCAATTAGCCGAACAGCAACGCGCGGCAGCCGCGCAAAACGGATTTCCGCCTTTTTCTTCCGAAGAGTAGAAGTTTTGATCCGCTTTTCTTCAGTGGCAGCGGGCGCCCTCTTTGGTTTCCTTTGCTTAACGTCTTCCGTTTCTGCAAACAGCATTCAGGATAGTAAATTAGCCAAAGGGACGGAGAAACTGATCGGAGACGCCACCACATGGCTGATGATACTGGCTCCCGTTGTAACCGGACTGCTCATTATTTATTTCTTTATTCGCCGATCGGCTGCTGACGAAATGGACACCAAAAAGTGGAACAACCGTATTATCGTCGCGGTTGTGTCTTGTATCGGCGCAGTGCTTGGTTCAGCCTTGCTCAACGTCATTATCGGTTATTACAAGTAAGACCAGCCTGCTGATATCGGCAGGCTATTTCATTTCCAATATCCATTTAGGAGGCTACTTTTTATGAAACAATGGCTGCAAAAGAAATTCATTCGTCCGGTAATCAAAGCAAAGAAAGCGGTAAGTAACCGCCGCGGAGAAGGTTTCGTGGATACGGCGGTCAAGATTCTTATGGCTGTTGTCATTGGGGCGCTCGTCTTGGCCGGTCTGTATATGCTCTTTGGTGATACCATTTTACCGACGCTGAAACAACGAATTCAGGAAATGTTCAATTACAGGGGATAAGCCCTGCCTGGAGCGGAAGCGGCGTTACCGCCGCTTTCCCGGAAAGGAGGAATCGGTGGATAAAATTCTATTGTTACTCATTGTCGCCATTCTAAATGGCGCGCTCATCTACATGGATACGTTGTTGAAAGACATCATCCCCATCTCTCTTTATGCAGAGCGTTACATGACGCTTTCCACCGGTGTGGATCTTGCTGAGAGTTTGTATGATATCCTATTCAGCTTTGGCGTCGCGCTTATGATCTTGAAGTTTTTGAAAAAAGGATTTGAAATTTATGTCCTTTGGACGGACGGCGATCCGGATGAGGAACCGCTGTTTTTGCTCACCAACTTTTTCCGGGCCATGGCCGTCGCCATCTGCTTTCCCACCATCTACACGTGGCTCGGTCAGATCGTAGAGGAATTAACCGACCGGCTGCTGGTCGTCATTGGCCAATCCACCGATTATAACTGGCAGTATTGGGTGGACAGCATCAGTTCACTGGGACTCGTGACGGCCATTTTCGGTCTAATCTTTGTTGTCTGCTTCTTCATTCTTTATTTCCAATTTCTGATGCGCGGGCTGGAGATGTTTATTTTGCGGGTCGGTATTCCACTTGCTTGCGCAGGGCTGCTGGATAATGATCGAGGCATCTTTCGCGCCTATGCGCAGAAATTCATGCAATCGATGCTGGCCGTCGTCATTCAAATCGCACTAGCCAAATTGGGCGTTGGCCTGATGTTGCAAGACCATATTTTTTGGGGTATGGCTTGCATGGTGGTAGCGATTCGGACGCCTCGATTCCTGTCTGACTTCCTGATTACAACCGGTGGGGGCGGCGGTGTCGTGAACAACGTCTACCAGAGCGTAAGGCTAGTCGGCATGGCCCGAAAGCTCATAAAGGCCGGGTGAAGAAATGATTACGCTAGAGGAACTGGCCCAGGCGATTATCGTACTCATTCGCTTGGGCTGCGTTTTCCGTTTCATCTATTGCATGGTGCGCCTTTCAGGAGCCGACGATGAAGCAACCAAATACAAAAAGCGCACGCGCAATGTCGTATTGTTTTATGTGCTCGCAGAAAGCATCTGGCAAGTGAAAGACATTATTCAGTATTACTACCAGTAACAGAGGTTTCCCTCCCTATCACAGGGGAAAGCGGAACCTGCATCTATGAGCCCCTGCAAATCTTAATCGTTTCACTTAACCGCATTCGCTCTCTCCATAATTTCCTTTACAATTGAATCTTTTGCATCTGCATAATCTTGCACGTGACGCCATTGATGTCGTGCCAAGCTACGCTTCACTTGTGCATACACGTCCCGGTCGGAGTCGTTCGCTTTGAGCCAATTGCGGAAAAGCAACATTCGGTCGATTTCGGACGCCCCCTGGCTAAATACGTGAAGATTAATTGCTGTATCGGGACCTTGGAATAGACGGTGTTCAAACCAATCGGGTTCCCGTATGTGTAGCGTGTACCCCTCTTCCTCCAAGTCAGGAACGTAGGCCGTTTCGTCAGCAGAATTCTCTACTACCAGCAGCATATCGATGATTGGCTTGGCACATAATCCTGGCACCGAAGTAGATCCAACATGCTCCAATTGCAGAACCTTGTTTCCAAGTATTGAACAAATTCGTTCGGCCTCTTGCTCGAAAAGTTTAGGCCATTGCGGATCATAATCCTGGAGAGTAATGGTTGTGTTGTGGGGCTTCAATTCACCAACCGTTGCTTTCTGAAGCCTTTCCTCACTGGTGGATGCCATATTTGAATGATCATGATACGATGTCAATTACTCCACCCGCTTTCTTTCATATTTGATATGAAAATGCTGAGCTCTTCAATATACCACAAATGTATATCGAAGCAAAGGCCTGTACCTTCCCCTTTCCTTACCCTCTATCCCTTGTTCTTAATTCTTTTCAATCAGAAAAAGGAGGTTCCTACTTTACCATGGATCAAAATCAATCTCTATACATTCCCTTAGGCGTCAAGCCGGAAGCCGAGTGGTTTCCCGGCTTCGGTCAACGTCAGCTTGGTCAATCAGCTATTGGCTCACTTGCTGCTGTTGTAGTCACCCTATGTCTTTGGCTGATGGGCGGCAGTGTTCCGCTCGCAGTGGTTACTTTCCTGATCGGCGTGTCCGCCTCTGTGATGATGACAACCAAGGACCGTCATAATTTGTCTGTACTGGATCAGATCATGTTTATGATTCGTTATGCCAAGTCTCAGAAGTTCTACCCTTATCGCAGTTTAAACACTTGGACTACGACGGAATACAAGCTATGATGCACGCAGAAACCGCCTTACTGATACAGGGGATGTTATTTTCTACGCTTCTTCTTATTGCTAGTTTTCACGACATTCGCACACGCGAGGTCCCCAATTGGGTGCCGATCGCCTTAATCGGCTCAGGCTTGCTCCAGTTCCAGCTTGTTCCGGCTCTTATCGGCCTCGTATCTACCAGCTTGCCTTATCTGCTTGCCGCTGTTACCACAAACGGAAAAATCGGCGGCGGCGATATTAAGCTGATGGCAGCCTGTGGTTTTGTTTTGGGCCCAGTCGGCGGCCTTCTGCATAGCATTATCGGGTTAACATTCGTTTTGCTCTTCGCGATAGGAATCGTTTATCCTCATGGGCTTAAAAAAACCAAGCAAACCGCCTTCCCGCTCGTTCCTTTTCTTACGGCAGGCGGTTTGCTCACATTTACATTACTTTATTTGTGATTGACGAAGGAGGATATTCCAATTCATGAATTGGCTAAAAAACCGTACCGTTTTGGGGGTAAGCTGCATAATCTTATCCCTTATCCTTTGTCTCGGCATTGCACCGCTGTTGAATCGAAGCGCCAGTGAAAAAGTCGCGATTGCCCGCATCGTTCAAGAGGTAGCCAAGGGCGAGGCCATCACTGCCGCTCATGTAGAGACCGTGTATGTAGGAGCCTACAATCTGCCCACTGACGTGCTAAAATCCGAAGACCAAGTGATCGGACAGTATGCCGCGGTGGATCTGAAAGCTGGGGATTATCTGCTCCCTTCCAAATTGTCAGCCTCTCCCCTTGATGCTTATTTAACCCGTCTGGACGGACAGAAACAAGCCTTGTCGGTTACAATCAAAAGCCTCGCAGCGGGCCTTTCCGGCAAGCTTCAACCTGGTGATATTGTCAGCTTATTCGCCGCCGACTACAGCGACCTTCGCACAACCACGTTGCCCCCGGAACTGCAATACGTAGAAGTGCTGTCGGTTACGACCAGCAGTGGTCTGGATGCCCAAACCACAGTAAACGATCAAAACGAAAGAGAACTGCCTTCCACACTTACCTTGCTCGTCCGGCCTGAGCAAGCCGTATTGCTGACCGACATCGAAAGCAAAGGAAAACTACATGCGGCATTGGTTTACCGGGGAGATGCGGCAACAACACAGTTATTCCTTGATAAACAAGAAGCGTATTTCTCGTCCAAATCACAACCGGAGGATGTTGCTCATGAGTAATAAGCCGCTCATCGTCCTATGGGGCAGTCCGAGCAGTGGCAAAACCATCACTACCGTCAAATTGGCGCAAGCTCTGGCCGCTCACCATAAAAATGTACTCGTCATTTTCAGCGACGCCCTCTGCCCTTCCGTTGCTGCTATCGTACCTGGTCAAGCTAACGAGCAGAAATCGCTTGGTGAGCTGCTCAGCCTGCCTTCGCTTGCCCAGGAAAACCTTCTCCACTATTCGCTCACGTTAAAAGGCTCGCCCCATCTCGCCTTTCTCGGTTATAAAAAAGGCGATCATGTCTTTTCTTATGCTGACTATAGCCGCGAGCGAGCCGTCGACTTGCTGACTCTGGCCAGACATACTGCCGATGTTGTGCTGGTAGACTGCGCCAGTTATGTGTCTTCTTATTTGCTTTCGACCGTGGCGCTGGAGTTAGCCGAAGTAATATTCCGATTTCACAACTGCGATCTCAAAAGCCTGATGTTTTACGCCTCCTATTTGCCGTTATTGTCCGATGCCCGATTTCAGCATGCGGAGACGATTCCGATTTTGTCCAATGTCAAGCCGGGACAAGATAACCGGGCATATAGCCAAGTTGTCGGGGGAATCCAATTCCTTCTGCCGCACGTCGCAGCGCTGGAACAACAATCCCTCGAAGCACGACTCATGGACCCGCTTCCGCCCGGCAAGGACGCGACTCTTTATCAGGAAGGCATCTCCCACATGATGAGGTTGATCATCCCCGAGGACGTACAGAAGTCACATAAGAGTCCCGCGGCAGCTACGAGCAGAGTATCTGTCGCTCAATGGTTCAGAAAGCAGCTTGAACATTGGCGAGGTGATCGAAAATGAATCAATCCGCACTCTATTTCTCTAGCCAGTCCAAGCCTTTTAGTGAAGTGTTGATAGAGGTGCAAGCTTACCTCTCCAGCAAATACGCGACTTTGCTCAGTAGTCATCAGGTAGAACAGAAACAGCAGATTATCGCCTATATCAGTCAATACTTGACCGATCACCGGCTGCACGTGCCTGGCCTAGCTTTTGATGAGCTAATCGACCGTTTGTATTCGGAAATGGTCGAGTATTCGTTTTTGACACGCTATTTATTCGCGAGTGATGTGGAAGAGATCAACATTAACGGCTATAACGACGTGAAAATCAGTTACACGAATGGCGCTATCCTGCCTGCTGATGAACAATTTGCTTCCCCTGAACACGCGATCAATGTCATTAGGCGTTTGCTGCACCAATCCGGTATGATTCTCGACTACTCGCAGCCCATCGTTCGCGGACACTTGGCCAACAATATTCGCATTACCGTTTTCGGCATGCCGATCACGGATAAGGACAAGGGCATCGCCGCTTCCATTCGAATCGTCAACCCACAAAAACTGGCGCGGGAAGATTTTATCCACAGCGGTACAGCCACCGGTGAAATGCTGGACTTTCTCAGCCTATGCCTGCGATACGGTATTTCTCTCTGCGTGACTGGTGCGACCGGCAGCGGCAAGACGACCCTTATGAGCTGGCTATTGTCAACGATTCCTTATGACAAGCGAATCTTTACGATTGAAAACGGCACTCGCGAGTTTGACCTAGTGATGACGGACGGGGAAGGGCACGTCCTGAACAACGTGGTGCATACAGTGACACGATCCAGTGAAGACCCTCGTCAAAACATTGACCAAGAAAAATTGTTAGAGTATGCTTTGACTGCCAACCCCGATGTCATTTGTGTAGGTGAGATGAAATCTGCCGAAGCATTTGCTGCACAGGAAGCAGCCCGTACCGGACATACGGTCATTACTACAACCCACGCCAATTCCTGTCTCGCCACCTATTACCGAATGGTGACGCTTTGCACACAAAAATACGAAATGAATGATAAAACACTGTACAATCTGGTTACTGAAGCATTTCCGATTGTTCTGTTTGTCAAAAAACTGGAGGATAATGTCCGTCGCATCATGGAAATCACCGAATGCCGCATTCAGTCTGACGGAACGCGTGAGGTGGTTCCTTTATACCGATTCGCCGTCCACTCTACACGGGAAGTCTGCGGGCAAATTCGTATTGAAGGTGACTACGAAAAAGTAAATGACATCTCGCCCGGTTTGCAGAAACGTCTATTGGAAAATGGCTTGCCGCTATCCATGCTGCAACAATTAAGAGGGGGCGATAGCACATGATGGTGTTGCTCCTGCTTTCCTTTGTTGGCTTATCTGCTGGAAGCCTGATATTGCTGAGCCTGACTCCCCGCTCGTTAATGGATGCTTTATCGGAGTTCTTGCAACGGAGGCAGATGCGCAAGCGGCCGATCGCCAAGCAAATTCTTCGTGTTCAGCGACCGAAAAAATTGAAAGGCTGGCGCGCCACCATTGTCGAGGCGACCGCGATCTTACATCAAACCGGACACGAACAGCGTACAGGTTTCCTTTTCGCCCTTTCCTTGATGCTGGCGATAGGCGGCGCACTGCTCGCCCTGATGCTGGATAACATTTGGCTTTTGCCCGTCCTTGCAGGCGGGTTTGCCATGTCGCCTTTTTGGATCGTGCTATTTCGTGCAACGTTCTACAAAAAGCGGCTGCATGACGAATTGGAAACCGCATTATCCGTTATTACAACATCTTATCTGCGCAGCGAGAATATTCTAGCGGCGGTCGAGGAGAATTTGCCGTATCTGAATCCGCCCGTATCCGATGTGTTTCAAGCATTTTTAGCGGAGTCCAAACTGATTCATACGAATCTTCATCTGGCGCTCACAAGACTGCGTGGTCGCATTCATAACAGTGTCTTTCAGGAATGGTGCGACGCATTGATGGCCTGTCAGGAGGATCGCGCGCTGAAAACGACACTCATGCCGATTGTCGCCAAGCTATCCGACATGCGCGTCGTTTCGGCTGAACTGGACGCAGCCCTCTATGAACCACTTAAAGAGTTTATTACGATGGCTCTGCTGCTGATCGGCAACATTCCGCTGCTCTATTTCTTAAATCGGGATTGGTATCGCGCTCTGACGCAAACGACGCCAGGGCATATTGTGTTGGCATTGTGCGCGCTAGCAATCTTGGTATCTTTGGCTGCCGTCATTCGGCTGACGCGGCCGCTTGATTATCGAAGATAGGAGGACCCTTTATGAACAACAAAGACGTCGCTTCCTTGCTGGGAGAGTTGATAGAGGCGGATAAGGATGAATGTGTCAGTTTGGAAAAGCTGCTTGATCGGTACGGCGTGGTCGGCTTTTTCCAAAAGTTAGATGAGAGAATGCCCTTGTCAACGGAAAGCTTGGAAAAACTTCAAGCGCTTCAATCATTGATGGACATCCTGTCACAAAGGTATGTGGAACTTGGGGAGGGAAACGGATATGAGCCAGCTCCACACCAATGAGAAGTATGTGGCTGACTTTGTCCATTCTATTCACAAATTAACCCGCATTCCATTGCACAAGCTGGAGGAATACGGCAAGGTAAACAACCTCATCAACGTACTGGAACATCCTCGCGTATTGGAGCCGACCACTGCACAATTTCAAAAAATTGAGCAACTCAATGCGTTCCTTCGGGCCTACCGCGTGGTCAAGTGGGAGGAGGAAAACGCCAAACAGTGTATTCGCTCACCACAACATGCCGGCGACTATTTTTCCACGCTTCTCGATGGCGTTCGGGACCGGGAACGGTTTATGGTTGCCTTCTTGAACAACAGCAATCGTATCATCGAGACCCGAACGATTTCGGAAGGCGGCATCGACCAAGCGCCTGTCTACCCCCGTGATGTCCTAAAAGCTGCCTTGAATTGCGACTGCTCTGCTGTGATCTTTGCGCATAATCATCCGGGCGGCACCCTCTCCCCTTCTCCCGAAGACGTACAGTTAACGCGACGGATGGTCGATATTTTCGAGCCCTTAAACATCCAAGTACTCGATCATATCATCATCGCGGGCAACGGCTACCTGTCCATGGCTGAAATGGGCAAACTGCCGAGCGTTGCAGAAAGGGCCGCCAACTACGATTCCATCTCCCTTCCGGTGATGGAACAAATCGGCTTTCCATACGAAACATTGCATTCGCCAGATGAAATTGAAGATGAATGGGAACGGTAAAGGAGGTGTCATTTGATTCATGACAGAACTTCTTGTGGGCTTCAGTCTGTTTTTTGCAGCCGGAGCCTATTTTTTATTAGCCGATCTATTGCAAGTCTCCACCCGTGCCAGTACAAAAGCGATTCTGCAGGTCGCCAAAATTGGAAAAGGAAAACCATCCTCCCTGCATGTCCTGCTCTTTCACCTCTCCGCTTGGCTAGCCGAACACTTGAAGCTCAGTGACTACTACAAACGAAAAACAGCGGCTACGCTTCGTTCAGCCGGCATCTCCCTCACGCCCGAAGTGTTTCTGACGCAAGCGATTGTGAAAGCAAGTCTAATCTTTGGTGCCGGTATGGCCCTTCTTCCCTTTCTGCCGCTGCTATCCCCGCTCTTGATCTTTCTGGCTATCGCCTTCTTTTTTAAAGACTACCGCTCCGCCGATGAAGCGGTACGAAAAAAGCGTGAGCAAATCGAATCCGAACTTCCCCGATTCGTCGCAACCGTATCGCAAGAATTGAAGGCCTCACGCGATGTCATGCGGATACTCGAGACGTATGCGAGCCATGCCAGAGAGAGTTTGCAGCACGAACTGCAAATGACGATCGCTGATATGAAAAGCGGTAGTCTGGAAACCGCGCTACTCCGACTGGAAACCCGGATCGGCAGCACGATGCTGTCTGATATGGTACGTGGCTTGTTGGCCGTATTGCGCGGTGATCAGGGTGTGGTCTATTTTGAAATGCTAGCGCATGATTTCAAGCTGGCCGAGATCCAACGACTCAAACGGATCGCGATGAAGCGCCCCGGCAAAATTCGCAAATATTCCTTCCTAATGTTAGCCTGCTTTATGCTTACTTACATGGTCATTATCGGCATGGAGATTATGAAGGCTATCGGTGAGTTGTTTTAATCTGCTTATGAAAGGAGGCTTTCTATGCTGTATCGAGCGCTCCGCTCCCGCCGCGGCGAAGGGTATATCGATGTTACCGTCATTGTGCTCGCAGCCATGCTTTGCATCGGACTTGCTATTCAAGTTTTTCCGGTATTTATGGCCCAGCAAAAGCTGGATACGTTCGCGAGTGAATTGGCCCGGGAAGCAGAGATTTCTGGCAGAGTCGGCCCTGAAACCACACAGCGAGCCAATGAGTTGCAACTGCAAACCGGGCTGTCGCCCACCATCGCATGGAGCAAAACCGGCCCAATTCAAATCAACCAAGAGGTAACAGTCACACTGCGCACGACAGCAGATATCGGTTTTGGAAGCTTTGGATCATTTCCCATCGAGCTTTCAGCTACTGCGAAAGGAAAGTCCGAGGTGTACTGGAAATGATGCGATTCTGGAAAAATTGTTCCGGCAGCGGGTATCCGCTTGCGATTACAATTGTGCTGGCAATTCTGCTGCTATCTTGCTGCATATTTGAATATTTCCGGCTGTCCATCATCGCAGCAGAGGTAAGGAACGCCACACAAAGTGCCATTATATCCGTGGCAACAGAAAATTACAGCCTGGTCTACAACGGCTTGCGACAAAGTTATTCAGGCGGTTATACTCGAGCCGACAATCAATGGCAAGAATCTTGGACAACAGGTGACATTTACAACCGCATTAGCCGGGATTTAGGACTGGTTCAAGAAGGGAGCAGATATGTGCGGAAATCCTCTGACTACACCGAGTACAGCATCTCTGGACTTGAAGTCGATATCATAAATACGCCGTTCGCTCCTGCGTCACCCGATTCCATTCAACAATTTACCGCCGAGGCACAGCTACAGCTTGCCGTGCCGCTATCTTTCGGCTGGGGCCATCTGCCTCCCATGAAAGCGAGTTTGAAGGTTCAGGCTGTGTATCGACCACGATTTTGAAAGTGCAAGATTCTACTGCAATCAACAAGATCGCTGTTCAAGTTGGAATTTACAGATTTATACAGTATAATGAGGATAACCTTTCCTTTTTCGATTCGTTCACTGAAAAGGAGTTGATTCGTCGTGAAACGTAAAATATGGGTATGGACGAGTTGCATTATTCTTTTAGGTGCCATTGGTTTGTGGGCGTTCAGCAACGATGGAGGCCAGTTTTCCGAGGTTGAAACGATCATGCCTCCCTCTCCCGATCCTGCTCTTGTGACGATACCCGATATTGATCCCGAACCATCTACTGAGAGCGACACAAACTCGGAATTACCTGGGCAGAGCCCCGAAAAAGACGGTTCTGCTTCAAGTCCAATTCCCGAAGCTTCGCAAAATACAGAACTAAGTATTTCAGAACCACCTGTCCTGCAACCGGAGAAAGAAGTTACAGAAGTAGAAGTCCCCCTTACTGATCCGACACCAACGCCAAAACCGACAGAGCCGCCAAAGCCTAAGCCCAAAGAAACAGATAAACCACAGTCTCCTGACACTCCGCCTACTTATGAGGAGAAGGAAACTCAGCCCAATAAGCCGCAGGATGAGCCGAAAGCTGGTAACAAAAACGAAAATGGAAAAGTCCTCGTGCCAGGGTTCGGTTGGGTTGAGCAAGGAGGCCCTAGTCAAGGTAGCAAAAGTGAATCAGATGGAGATTGGAATAAACAAATAGGTACAATGGATTAATCTATTAATGAAGCAGAGGTACAGGTAATCACCTGTACCTCTTTGCTTTGGGAGGAGATTAGATTGAAACGTATCCTCATATCGGTTTTAACTTTATTGGTCATGGTTTCTTCCCTCTGTTCCCCTATTTATGCAAACGGCGACGGGAATATTGACAATGGCGGAGGGGACATGGGATCAGGAACATCTCAAAATAAATGGACACCCGGTTATGACGGAGTACGGATTACCATAATCCGCTCTAGTGACAAAGCAGTGGTTTCCACCCCTATTGACTATACCAACAAGACATTACCTAGAGATATCATTCACTTTGGGAAGATTAGCAAGATTCAATATCTAAATCACAGCCCGTTGAAGCCCTCTACCGATATCTACCGATATAAGATCCCTGCATCGCCAATGCCACGTATAATCAGCTCTAGCGGCACCGTTACCGACATCGAGGTCATCAAAAAATATTTCACTTCTGAAGGCGCAGTAAAAATGGTAGCCAACGATACTGGCATCGACTTCGATTCGTTAACTAACGGAAACTATAAGCTGTTGCTGGAGCCCATTGCGTATCTAACCTTTCAAGGCGTATTCATGTCGATGACTGCTCATGAAGCGGCTTTGTACGATCAAGTCCTTAGTGGCGGTCTACGTTCCAAAATGGTGAGCCTCACGCATCAAAATCTGCCTTTGTCCATGTTTCTTGAAACGCCTGACCTTGATTTTCCCGCATGGAGCGGCTCACGCAGAGGCAGAGTGAGCAACGACCAGATTATCTCATCCTTAGGACTTGGTATTGTCCGTTTTAACGGTGCGCCAACTACACCTCCACCACCGGTCCAGACAAGCGTACAGTATCGTACCAATACCGATGTCATCACCTCCGTACGGCTCTCCACTTCCACCGCGATTACTCCCGAATCCCCAGCCAGCGTATCGTTTCATATTTTGGGTAGTCGTTATACGGTTAGCAATATTGTCATTCCAGAGGGGGACAGTCAACTGGTTTGGGTGAAATGGCGCACGCCAAGCCAGCCTCAGACACTCTCCATTCAGGTAAATTCCTCCAAGGGTTCATTAAGTGCATCTTCTATCACCGCCTCCATTGTTGATTTAAATCAGAATACTCCCCCTGATCCGAAGGCCACAGATCGAAATGACAGTTTTCGGCAACCGTCCATCCCTAGCTATGCAGATAAAACGTCCGCTTCATGGGGCATATGGTCTGCACACTGGCATGAATATTGGGTTTGGATTCCCAAGTGGCGATGGATCAGCACGGGACCCGATTCCGGTTATTGGGTAGATAACGGACATTGGGTAGATCAGGGCTGGTGGGAATATACTTGGACAGGTTATCGTGCCTCGCTTTCGGCCACACAATCCATTTCCCCTGATGCCAAGTCTCCCACTACAGTTTCCGACCGTATCAAATCCGGATACGGAATTGAAATGGACGTATCGGCTGACGTGTCTTCAAATGCGCCCAGCAGCCACTTAACCGGTGCGCAAAATGCCGTTTCCTATTTCCCTGAGTTTAACTATCGAACATATTGGCGATTGCATGATCTGAAAACGAGTGGATTAAACGCCGACTTTTGGCTAAAAACGAATGACTTCTCCACTTATCAAAGTCGGGTGCACTTCACGCCAATCTGGTATCCGGACGGTTCCTATACCCCGATTACGCATGTATTGGATGCCTGGACCCCAGACGGGATGCTCACCCTGCAACTTCAAAGCTCCATCACCATATCCGATAATTTGTTTTCCGATTGGCATATCGCACCACTAAAATAACGAAAGGATGGTGCTGCTTCCATGCTGCTGCCGATCCTCATCCTGCTCCTCTGCCTCATAGGCGGAGGAGCTGTTCTATTTTTCCTCCGAACCAGCAAGCGACGATCGCAAGCGACGAGTGACGCAGCTAGGCAAACAGCGCAACAATTCGTCAACGTTCAAGATATTCAAGGACATTTCCTGTATACATTGGACGGATGGGTACTATCTTATCTTCGCATCTTTCCGATCAGCCTTGACCTGTTAAGTCTATCAGAGAAACGGATGCTCATCCGAAAGTTAACCGCTGAGCTTTCTTCCATTCGGTTTCCCTTTAAATTTCTGGCTGTAAGCCGACCCGTCGATATTTCGCCCTTAATCACAGATCTTTCCTCTCTTCTCCCCTCTGCAGATTCAGCCCAAAAGGAACTGCTGCGTCAAGAATTGATGGAGATGAACTCATTAGCGCTATCCGGTGAAGTGGTCGAGCGACAATTTTATTTGTCGCTCTGGCAGCGGCAAGGGCAAGGCGGCGAACGCGAACTACTAGACAAGGCAAAGCGACTTGTCCAGCATTTTGAGGATGCTGGAGTTCAGGCTCAACTCCTCAAGCAACAGGAGATTGTTCGCCTATGCAATCTGGTAAACACCCCAGCATACAGTCATCTGGACCAAGCTGACCCAGAGGAAGCAATACCATTTTTATTTTACAGGGAGGGATAACACATGGACCCAGCTACTGCCAAGCTGTTGGCACAACTTGCCGTGAAAGTGGCAGCCGATGAAGAAGCACGTAAACGTCTCCTCCTTCTCATCGCAATTCCTGTCGCCGCGCTATTACTTTTGATTGCTATGATTTTGCAACTGCTAACTTCACCAATCGAATCCCTCAAGATATTGCTCACTCCCAATGAAACGCCGATTGTTGAGGAATTGCGTTCTGATTACGGATACACACAGTTGTTACAGAAAGAAGATGACGGTTACTTGGAAAGTAACGGCCAGCAATACGAGGGTGTCGTATTTCAAGATGCTGGCCGTGAAGTCGTGTACTTCAACCAAATGGATGCTCGATGGGCAGACAAGCCTTATGGCCCTACCGATACGATCGGTGTTGCCGGTTGCGGCCCGACTTCTCTTTCCATCGTTGTCTCCACGCTCACTGATCAAACCGTTGATCCGGTCACCATGTCGAAGTGGGCCTACGACAATGGCTATTTAGCGGAAGGCACCGGCAGCTACCATAGCCTGATTCCAGGCGGGGCAACACATTTTGGCTTACAAGTAACAGGCGCAACCGCTAAGGAAGAGCAGACCATCATTGATGCTTTAGCTGCCGGCAAGCTCGTTGTCGCCATTATGAGCAAAGGCCATTTCACTTCAACAGGTCATTTTATTGTTCTGCGCGGCGTCACAGAAGATGGACACATTTTAGTCGCTGATCCTGCAAGTAAAAAAAGGAGCGAGCAAACTTGGGACTTCAATATCATCTTGGCTGAAGCCAGAAAAAATGCCGGTGCAGGCGGACCATTTTGGATTATTCATTCATGAAAGGAGTGGCACTTCATATGTCACGTGATACTTCTGTGTCCTCTAATCCCTCTTTGTTGAATGCGATCACACCAATGGGCCTTGAATTCTCGCGCACAGGCCTCACCATCGGTGAAGAATCAGCAAAAATGTATGGCGTAATCCAATACCCTCAAAAAGTGGACATTGGTTGGCTCTCCCCTCTTACCAATCTGCCTGCTACAATGGCTGCCATCGGTTTTCAGCCGATTGACAACAGCGCTTTGATCAATGCCATCTCCAAGTCCATCACCCAAAACCGCAGTCTAGCCGACAGCGCAAAAGACCCGCTTACACGACAGCGGGCAGAAAAGGCAGCGGCAGACGGCGAACAAATTATGTTGCAAATCGACCAGAACGGCGAGACAGTTGGTTTGATGAATATGGTCGTCATGCCGTTTGCCCAGGAAGAAAAACATTTTACCCGTGCTTGCCGCCGCGTTGAAAATACATTCAGCATGATGCGCTGTAAACTTCGTACGCTCGCTCACCTACAAAAAGAAAGCTACACTCATTTATCTCCCTTATATCCAGCGCATGAGCAAATTGAACATGTGCTGAACAAAATTATGCCGATGAGCACCTTCGTCGGCGGGTTTCCCTTTGCCAGCAGTGGTTTCAATGACGGTACCGGGTATTATTTAGCTAAAGACGCCAGCGGCGGGCTCATTATTGTTGATCTATGGCGTCGCGGCGGCGATCGAACAAATTCCAACATCGTTGTGATGGGTGTAGCCGGTGTGGGTAAATCGACGGCGGTCAAGCATATCGCGCTTAGCGAGTATATGAAAGGAACCAAAATCATTTTTGTGGACCCGGAATCTGAATATAAGGAACTGACTCAGAAGTTAAACGGCGATTGGATTAATGCCGGTGGCGGTGTAGGAGGGAAAATCAATCCGCTGCAAATTCGCCCAGCTCCTCGTGACGAAGAAGACGAGGAGCATCCGCTTTATAAGGATGAAGGAAACGGCATGTCAGATATGGCCTTGCATCTCAAAAATTTGGAGATATTTTTTAATCTTTACATCCCTGATCTTACAATGATGCAAAAAGCCGTTCTCAAGCAATGTTTAATCGAGCTGTATCACCAGTTTCAAATCACTTGGACAACGGACATCTCTAAACTGACGAGTACGGACTTCCCTACCTTTTCCAATCTCCATGGCCTTCTTCAAGCTAAAGATCAGAATACAAACGATGAAGTCTATAAAGAATTAGCCCTGCTGTTGCACGATATTGCACACGGCGGGGATTCTTTTTTATGGAACGGTCACAGCACCATTCAAACCCGAAGCCGCTGCATTTGCCTGGACACGCATTCACTGCAAAATACGTCCGACAATATTAAGCGAACGCAATACTTTAATTTGCTGTCCTGGTGCTGGGAACAAATGTCGCAAGATCGGAATGAACGGGTACTACTGATCTGTGATGAATCTTACCTTATGATTGACCCGAACGTCCCACAAAGCCTTGTCTTTTTGCGGAATGTCGAGAAGAGAGCCCGGAAGTATGAGGCGAGTCTAGCGATCGTCTCTCATAGCGTAGTTGATTTTCTTGCCCCCGAGGTAAAAATGTACGGTCAAGCTCTGCTCGATATTCCAAGCATCAAAATCCTAATGGGAACCGATGGACAAAATCTCCAAGAAACACGAGAACTTTACAATTTAACCGAAGCGGAAGAGGAGTTGCTCGCCAGTAAAAAACGCGAACACGCCTTACTCATGATCGGCTCCAAACGCATGCACGTCCACTTCGAGATTCCCGAATACAAGTTTTCATATATGGGATCTGCAGGAGGACGATGAAGGATGAATAAAAAGAAGCAACTCATCGAGCTCTTCATTTATATCATCATCGTGATTGTGGGGGCAATCCTATTGATAATGAAAGAAGGATGACCATGATTCTATATTTGACCAGCCATTCAAACGTGAATTTACTAGATCAATTCGAGATGGAGCAGGACATGCCGGTAAAGAAACTGATCGGACAATTCTCGCTCCTCTCCTTTGTGGTCAAGGACATGCGACACTTTAACCATGTTCGATACATTGCGATTGATCGAAAGGCCATATTGGAATCCGATGATGAAATGATACAGGCCCTTTTATCGTTTCAAACGATGTACGAGATTCGTGTCATTGTCATTGCCGAAGGACTGCCGGACAGCAGTCACTTTCTACAGCAACTAATTCAAATTGGAATCACGAATGTGGTGACTTCAGAGCATATCAAGTCAATGTTGGAAGAAATACAGGATTGCTTTTCAGAGCAAGGGATGCAGCGATATATTACTTCTGCTTCCCCTGAACCAGTCAATAAACCACTGGCAGCTATAATACCCGATGAAGAACAATACGAATTTGACTGTAAAAACATACGGATTGCCGTAGCTGGTAGCGATCGACGGGTAGGCGTTACGACAACGGCAATGAATTTGATTTTTTGGATTCAAGCCCATGGAGGGAGTGCCTGTTATTTAGAAGCCAACACGAGCAAGCATTTGGCTCACATTATCCATCTGTTCGATCCGGAAAAAGTGGGTAACGCTTACGTAATGGAGGGGGCGGATTTTTATTTAACCTCGGAGTTTGATCGCGATTATAACTTTATTGTGACGGATTGTGGAGTTCTGGGTGAGCCCAGAATACAGGACTCCTTTACGAAAGCAGATGTTCGAGTACTCTGTGGCTCGGCTATGCCTTATGAACTGCCTGTGTTTTATCGGGCGTTGGAACGCTGTAAAGACCTGCCAGTATTTGCAGTCGGATTATCCGTAACTGAAAATTTAAAGCCACTCTTGCTTCAAGTGATAAGAAGAGATATCCTTTTTATGGATAGCTCCCACGATCTTTTTGATACTAAAGCTAACAGGCAATTATATCGCAAACTCCTTAATGATTTTATTTAATGGCTCTGCTAAATAAAAAGCAGGGAGTAACAGGGGAAAGCTTCACATGTTGATTCGACAAACATTCCCTCGAAGTTGCCAAAGACGCTGTTATACTCAGGGAATACTTGGTCCAATACGGTTTGGAACTGTAACAAACTGTCCTGTTTATGAAATAGAATGAACTGAGATTCCAAATAATGTAGGCCTACTGCAGCTTGACTTGTACCCCTACAAGCTTGTCTGATCATTTAGGTTCATCAAAGCTTTAAGATTGTGTACTGTATATTCCGGGGACCAAGGTTGTCCCTTTAAGCCTTGATCAAGATTGAATAATATCTCTACGAGACGAACGTAGCGGATAAACGGAAGGATGAAAGCGAAATCCGTTTCCGGAACAGGTCCGCCCGCATTTCGGTAGTCTTGCAGGAAGGCATGGGCATTGCGAGAGTCCATCCGATTTTCCTCGTCATCGTGACAGAACTCCCAGATCGAACGGGCAAGCTCATAAATGAGCCACTCTTTCCCGCATTCATCCCAATCGATGACGGCTGTAATTTGTCCGCGGCGATCGGTTAACAGGTTGCCTCCATAATAATCTCCGTGAATAAACCCGCTCATGAAGCGCGTCCCGTCCTGACGGAGACGGCCTACCCACCGCTCCATCCGTTCCTTTTAAGCTTGAATGAATCGTCGTGCCTGATTGATCTCCTTGATGCAGAGCTCTTCCTGTTCCGTGCGGGCAACACTTAATCGCAGCCCCTCTCGATTCCCGAAAAACCGTTGTTCCAACGTGGCCCAGTTCCACATCAAATTCAGGTCCCAATTCAAATTGACGATAGACTGGTGAGCTGGTTTCTGAGGGATATCGGGGGTTCGCGCAGACACAAGATGCAAATTAGCCAACATGGCGGCCGCATTTTCCCGGACGAAATCGTTCCCGGGGTCGGCAATCTCCCCTTCAATAGGGGAAAAGCGTCATCCATTTTCGTTCATAGCCCGTATATGTGACACCTTTGCAGGTACAAATCGGCATCGGAACTTCTTTCACATGGGTATGTACGAGCGCAACCAGCCTATGTTCATACAACAATCGATCCAGGCTTGTGGAAGCGTGACTAACTCGAAGCACGTAATCACCAGACCCCGATTCAAGTCGCATTACCGTGTTCCAATACCCGCCGGTTAACGCGGTCACTCGGCGAATCTCGCCGATTTCGTAACTTTCCTCAATTTCTTTCCTCAGTTGGTCCGAAATCATGATTAAAAAACCTCCTCACGAGGAACTCCGAAGCTGGAATTCGTACACTGCACTTGTTAGTGGCCCCTTAGTTGTCCATTTTTTTCGCAAGCAGCAATTCACCATCCCGTACATAGTTGCAACGCTCATACATGCGAATCGCACGGTCATTGCGGCTGCCAGTTAATACTTTGATCTCCGTCACTCCGCGGATTTTCAGCTTCTCCTCCAGACTAGTAATTAATGCTGTCGCGACACCTTTTCTTCGCACCGAGGGTTCGACATACAGTTCCGTTATTTCTCCCAGAAGTTCTTCGTAACAGAAAGACCGAAAGCTTTGAGCGCAGCCAAACCCAATCACCTGTCCATCGATTTCCGCTACAGCAATGATTTCGTTGCACGTACGCATACTGTCCACAATTTCCGCAGCCAGTCTTCGATTCCCTCCATTAAACTGTTGATTCAGAATGGCAAGTTGTTCTGCGTCATCTTCTATAGCCGGTCTTGTCTTTATCCGCACTTTATCACCTATTATTCTTATTTCATCCTTGAACGAATATCCAAAGTCAAAACGGAATGCGATTGGATTGTTGCATAATTTTCTCGCTACGGTGCAATAGTATTCTAACGAGATTGACCCTCTGGTTTCCTTTCAGTCCTTTCTCAGGAACAGCCTAATTTCGGGGGAGTCACCTCGTTAATTGGGACATTTGTCAACAGGAGAATACTGTGTTAGGGCTTTTCACCAGATCTAGCACTCCAAAAGAAGCCCAAAACCGGTTGCCAGAAAATCGATAATCCAAGCCTATAGCCGCTGTCTTCACCGGTTCATGAAGGAACCGCACGGTAAAATCGGTCAAAATCTATGATTCGGAGCCGATGGGTACAATCATCCCAAAGAATATTATCGTAATGGAAATCCCCATGCACAACCCATGCCTGAACGGATGCTGAAACCGGACAAGGGATTTGGTTCAGGTGCGAGCGATGCATGGCTCCATACTGTTGCCAATTCTTTTCCTATTTCATGCGAAGTTGAGCTATCCTGCCAAGATATATACCATAGCGATGATATTCTTCTCCGAGCGATAGCCACGAGCTTTCCGCTTGCCTGCTTGAAATATTCACGCCTTCAAGCAGACCGTTCGTTAGTTTGGATGAAAACCACCGAACAACCCATCGTAGTGGATTTGCAGCATTTTTGCAAAATCAACCATGGGAGAGAATCGACAGCGCAGGCCCCACTGAATCCAGTCTTGCAGCACCATCGTTGCGATCTCAGCCGGGTAACGGTAGATCTCTTGCAGGTCAGACGCATCCGGTAGGCTTTTGCGGTATCCAGATCACAGTCTTTCAGTTTTGCCATGTTTTCTATCTGAGCAGCCGTCAGGTTTTCCGGGTTCTTTAGCCACATGTATCGCGCGTCTTTAACTCGGCGCAGCTTTTCCGTTCGGTGCGGCGTACTTCATCTACGGCCTCATTGGCTGCCTGAATGACATGGAACTTACCGAAAGAGTAAAAGTTTGAGTGGCGCGGCCAGCTCGAGCACCGGTTACCGCCATACGAGCCAGGTATTCGGGTTTGTAAACAGATTGGCCCGTGGAGATCAATTTTGCCAATGGTCACTCTTCTGTTGCGCGGCTTGACTTGATCCATGGTGATGATCTCGATTTTCGTCGCCACGTTTCTGGGCGCTGCGGAATGGTCGATTGTGACGACGGCCATTCCATCGTAGCCCCGGGCGAGCCGGTCCAATGCGTCTTAACCACCGAGACTCATCGCGGAGCATCATGCTAGTAGGGCGGCCCGCTCAAGACCCTCACCGATCCGCTTAGAACATTTCCGGGTTTACTCCCGTTCAAGTCCTTCCCCATTCGCTCGATGACTATTGATTAACTGTAAAACCCACTCTTCGTCAATGCGGAGTTTTTCCAAACGGTGCCGGAAAAAGATCAGAATATACTGCTGTTCCCCGTCTGGTATCCGCTCATCCTTGTCCACATACTCAATCCGTTCTTCCTCATGGCGGATTTCATAGCGCAGGTAATCCTTGTACTGGTGCAAAATTAAAAAGCGCAGCTCTCTACTGATCAGATCAAAATTTTTCAGTTTAATATAAAAGTGCAGCTCGTAATCCGGCGTGTATGGAATCGGCTCTTCCATCAACCGAGAAAAGCGCATTTTGCCTTCTTCGGTAATGTTATACATTATTTTCTTCTTTCCTCTTCCCTGTCGAGCGCCCTCATCGGGGACCTGCTCGATCAGCCCGTCTGCTAGCAGGCCGTGAATGAGCGGATAAAGCACCCCCCAGCTAATTTTTCGCGTAGGTCCAATAGCCCCGTTCAAGATCTGATGCAACAAATAGCCATGCATCGGGTTAATCATCAATTCGCCGAGTACGAATAATTCGTTCAAGTATATGGCCTCCCCTATAAGTTTAACTGCTCTTATTATATCGAAGAGATATAATAAGTAAACAACAGTATAGCTTACGCTTGCCCGAAAAAAGAAAAAGCCGCGGTCGTCGCGACTTTTTCCAGGCCGAATCCGTTTGTGGCCAATTCCGGTTTCTTTCTTTCGTGCCCTCGTCAAGCCGACTGCTGGTGCGCCATCAGCTCGCGGTGTTTCGGCAGGAGCTGCACGGCGAGCAGGTTCGCAATCGCAATGGCGCACATGAGCAGAAAAACGGCATGCATTCCGGCAGCCAGCTCCGATTTGGAGTCGAGCGTTGTCACATGATGGTTGTAAATCGTGCCGAACACCGCGATGCCGATCGTTTGGCCCATTGCGCGCAATAGCATGCTGGAAGCGTTGGCGACTCCACGATTTTCCCAGCCGACGGCGGATTGCACGACAACGGTTGAGGGCGTCGCGACAAAGCCCATCCCGAGCCCGATTACAACGAGGATACCAATCCAGTAAACGTAAGGAGAGTTCATCTGAAGCGCGGCAAGCCAAATGAAGCCGGCCACCACCAGACCAGAACCGAACACGATCGACGCCTTCACCCCCATCCGGTACATGAGCCTGCCGGCTATGTTGGAAGCGAGCGGCCATGCCAGTGACATCGGCATGACGATCAGGCCCGAGCTTGTCGCGGAATGGCCAAGCACGGACTGAATCCAGATTGGCGAGTAAATCGTCAAGCCCGTCGTGATGCTGAACGTCAGAAAACCGCTGACATTTGTCACGTTCAATACGCGGATGCGGAAAATCGACAACGGTATCATCGGCTCCTCCGCCCGTTTTTCGATCCAGAGGAACAACAGCAAAAACACGGCCGCTACCGCGAACAGCCCTATAATCAACGGGGAACCCCACGGATGGTCGGACCCGCCACTCAGCAGCGCATACAGGAGCGCGGAAAAGGAAACGGTAAAGGTGAGCGTGCCGAGGTAATCGATTTTTTTCACCCGGCGCTCAATCGGTTGGTGCAAAAATACGGTGACCAGCAGCAAGGCGGCGGCACCGATCGGCACGTTGATGTAGAAAATCCAGCGCCACGACACCTGATCGACGAAATAACCGCCGATAAGCGGGCCGAGCAAGCCTGCCACGGACCAAACGGACGAGAAGACGCCCATCATTTTGCCGCGTTGCTTGCCTGAGAACAAATCGCCGATAATCGTAAAGCACACGGGCGCCAGTGCCCCGGCCCCGATTCCTTGCAAGGCCCGGAACCAAATGAGTTCCGCCATTGACTGTGCGGCCCCGCATAAAATGGAACCGAGTACGAATAAACCGATGCCGACAGTGAACACGGCTTTGCGCCCAAACAAATCGGCGAGCTTGCCGAAAATAGGCACCGCCACACAGGTGGTCAACGTGTAAACCGCGAAGACCCAACTGAATAGGCTCACACCATGCAAATCAGCGATAATATGCGGCGTAGCGGTGGCGACGATGGTCACGTCCAACGCGCCGATGAACATCGCCGCCAGCAGTCCGATGATAACCATGTTGACGTTGGTTTTCGGTGTCAAGAGAAGACTCCTTTTTTCATTGTCCCTTATTCTCACCTTGGCTTAACGATTACAAACCAAGTAAAGGGTATTGCCTTCAGGATCGCTGAAGTGTACGACTTGGGCTGCATTGCCTTCTACATAATCATGGAAATGAATATCCCGGGATTTTAGTGTCTCGATGACAGATTCCAGTTCCTCTACCTCAAATCCAATAGACATTCTACCCGATGTTCCCGGTTTAACACCTTGGTCACCTGAAAGATGTAGGAGACCGATCGTCAATCCCGGTGCTTCGACCTGCGCAAAATGCCCGTCCATTTCGTGTTGAAGCTTTAGTCCAAGGGTTTCGACATAAAATTTTACTGCGTTTTTTAAATCCGCTACCATGACAGTCACATTGCCACTCTTAAACATGGTATATTTCCTCCTTTTTATGTTTGATCGTTCTTATTATATCAAAAAGATATAATGTGTAAATATAATTTTGTGATATAATAAACTCAGTTGGTGCTTTGGGTGAACTTTTCCCAGGGATTCGGGACGGTGACGCTTCGAAGGCTTATGACCCACTCATACAACCGTATCCCGGACATGAAAGTCGAAAGTCATTTGAAATCTATTCAAAGCTTGCAATTACCGATGCCCAGCAGGAATATAACCAGGTTATTAATAAATTCTCCAATTGATTCTATCTACATTGCCCTTGGTGTCAGCTACGCTGGTACTGCCCCACTTGGTGTCTCTTGACTTAGTTATATTATTAATAGTATTATTATGACTATGAAAAGCAACTTCATTAAAAAATCACCTGTCGCTTTAGCCGTACTTTGTTTTCTGATCGAGGAGCCGATGCATGCTTATCGTATGCAGCAGCTTATCAAAGAGAGGGGGAAAGAAGAAGTTATTAACGTTCGCCATCGAACGAGTATTTACCAAACGATTGATCGGTTGCATCGAGACAAGGCCATTGCTATCCAAGGAAAGAAAAAAAATGAAGGGAAACCGGATTTAATTATTTACGAAATTACGGATCTGGGGCGAGATGCTGTCTATTCTTGGATGCGGGAAATGATCTCTACACCTGCTCAGGAATTTTTAGAGTTCCCTGCTGCTGTTTCTTTTCTGGCACTGTTGACGCCCGAAGATGTAGCAATGCTCTTCAAAAAAAGAGTCCACGCCCTTGAAAACATGCTCACTCGACTCGAAAATGAGCTGCAAACCGTCGCATCAATGGGTCTGCCCCGCTTATTTTCGCTTGAGACAGAATACCAACGAACGGTGCTTGCAGCCGAATTGGAATGGATCCATTCCATTATCGCGGATATCCAAAATGAAAAGCTGAAATGGAGTATGGAAGAATTGCGTGAGATAGCCCAGCATATTGATAACCGCTCTGATTGAAAATCTAACGGATAACGGAAGGTCGTGCTGTTGATGAATAACCCCCTAAATAACTCTTTATCCGATGAAACCGTTCCGGTTCTCGTTGTGGGAGGAAGCCTGGTAGGCTTATCCTTCTCCCTATTTCTGGCTCGCCAAGGAATTAAGCCATTGGTCGTTGAGCGCCATCCGGGAACAGCCATTCACCCGCGCGTCTCGAGTTTAACTGCCCGAACGATGAAAATTACCGTATGGCCGGTATCGAGGAGGATATTCGCCGTGAGGAACCTCCTTTTCCTCGAGAATTTGGCGTCATGTTTGTGGAGAGCTTGGCCGGGCAAATGTTTGATAATTTGATGGAAGATATGAGTGCTTACTTCACGGATCTTAGTCCTGTTGCGGGAAACGGCATTGCACAAGATCTGCTTGAACCGGTCCTTCGGGCACAGGTTGAGCAAGCCAGCGTTGATTTGCGCTACAATGTAGAACTGATCGAGTTTGAACCCGATGCGGACGGCATCTCGGTCGTTATTCGTGACCGAATCAGCGGCGAAACTCGGCGTGTTCGGTCCGAGTATTTGGTTGCAGCGGATGGGAGCAAGAGTGTAACCCGCACACAATTAGGCATTGGGCAGCATGGGGAAGGCACGATCTGTCATCTGATCAGCATGGTTTTCGATGCAGACATTCATGAGCTGTTTAATAGTCAAAACGCGCATATGTGTTTTTTTGCCAATGATACAACAAGCGGAAGTCTGGTGCTGTACCCCGGAACTCACAGGAGACCCCATTTATACCGATTGGACGTTGTATATGATCCCGAAGAGGAAACCATGGAGGATTATCCAGAGGAACGCTGTATCCGGTTAATTCGGGCGGCGATCGGAATTCCAGACATTTCGGTTACGATTAAAAAGGTTTTGACTTGGGAAATGGCCGCCCGCGTAGCGGACCGATTTCAACAAGGAAGAGTATTATTAGTCGGCGATTCCGCGCGGGTTCAACCTCCAAGCGGCGGTTTAGGCGGCAATACCGGCATCGCCGAGGCACAGAACCTCGCTTGGAAGCTTGCCGCTGTCTTACGCGGTGAAGCAGGTCCGGATTTGCTTGCCACTTACGATGAGGAGCGGCGACCTGTCGCGGATTACACAGTGGAACAGGTAGTCATGCTCTCGCAGCAGCGCGAACATGATGGGTCGGAGGGGATTACCGTCAATACCCTGCATGTCAATATGGGATATCATTACCAGGGCGGCGCAATCGTCCCGGAAGCAGGTTCGAACAGCCTCCCGCTTGTACAGCCGCCCGAGTTATGGACGGGTCAGCCGGGAACCCGCGCGGCGCACGTCGTTCTCGAACGGGATGGTCAATCCGTCTCCACCATCGATCTATTTGGCACTCGATTTGTCTTGCTCGTCGGTCCAGAAGGACAAAGCTGGCTGCAGGCTGCGCAAAAGGTTGAAAAGAAGCTAGGTCTTCCCATGGATGTGTATCAGATTGGCGGTCAACCTAACGACTTTATCGATCCTGGGAACGATTTTCTTAACGCATACGGAATCACTTCCACAGGGGCAATCATCGTGCGGCCAGACGGGTACATCGGATGGCGAAAAACAGTCTCCGGGGAAAACAAGGAACATTTGGAACAAGTGCTTACGGATGCACTGTCAACCATTCTCTTTCGTTAACAGAACACATTACAAGGGAGAGGAACACGATCATGCTTACCTTTGAATATTCCGAAGTTTATGAATATCCCGCATCCATCATTTATTCGCGTCTTATTGATTTGAAGGGGCGGGCTTCCTGGATGAAGGGGATTATAGAGAATCGCGTCGCCACTGAAGGCCCTGTTCGATTAGGAACCCAATATTTCGAAAGCGGCAAATATTCAGGCTTCAAAAGCGAAAAAACGATGATCGTAACGGAGCTGGTTCAGAATCAATTGTTGACGATGGAAACACCCCCCGATCAAAAACAATACTTTCGTGAAAGTTATCTGGTTGAGCCGGTTTCCGAAACATCATGCCGGGTTCATTTTACGATTCAAATCGGGGACGTGCCAAAGGTGGCCGAATTTTTCATGCGTCAATCGATGAAAAAAGAGCAGCCGAAAACAGCTGCCAGCCTGAAGGCCGCTCCATAACTAACATCCGTGCGCAACTGGATGCAAGAGGGCGATTCTTGACACCGGCCAGAATAAATTCAGGGAAAGAGGGTTAGCCGTGTTCGAATCGCTAATGGCATTAGAGTTTTTGTTATTGTTATTACTCGTGGGCGTCTGGGGAATTACCGGATATGTTGGGAATCATCTCAAATATTTGAGAGGACGCGAAACAAGATTCAGGGGATGGTTGCAAGTAACAAAAATCGGCGTCGGTGCCGGAATGGTTCTTTTTCTGCTTTGGGTACTTGATATCCTTCTAATTGGGATAAATTTCGGCTGGCTATTCGTGATGGATCGATCGGGTTGCAATTATTTTCCCTCTGTTAGGGTTGCCGGCGCTTGCGGTGATGATCTTTGCACTGCCCAACCTTTCGAGAGTAATTACGGCCGGGAGTTCTTTGCGGTCTCTCATTGTTCCCGTACATGTCATGTTAGTTGGAGCGGTACTTGCCTTTTTTCTTGTAACGATAGACATACCGGCGATTCCTAATACAGAAGATATTGTGATGTATGGCGGGACTCTGATCATTGCGGTTGTGCTGCTATGGTTTTATCACGGCAGGAGGCTGAGGCTTCTGGAACATCGAACTCCTCGGTTAAGCATAACAATCGCGAGAAGCGCCGTGTACCCTGTTCTGGCACTCGGCACAGCGTTGATTGTATTGGTAATCGCTCAGAAGATGAGTGAATTTCCCGGGAGGATGGAGATGGTCCACCATCAAACCGCTGATTATGGAGGAGGCGATCCCATCCCACTTGACAATATGCATGCCCACCATAGAGGTCACGATTCCGGTGCATCCGACAAGTTGATTAGTGTTGTGGACTTGAAAGGGCCCCAGTCTGGAATTCCTGACAAGACGTATGTCCTCTACGCCGAAACGAAGAAGATTCAACTTGCTTCCGGCGAAACGATCGAAGCATGGACTTTTAACGGGCAGGCTCCGGGTCCCAAGCTTGTTGCCGATGAAGGGGATTTGGTGGAAGTTCAACTGGTGAACAAGAACATTACGAGTGGCGTTACCCTCCATTGGCACGGTGTAGATGTCCCGAATGGCGAGGATGGTGTTGCCGGAATGACGCAGGATGCGGTGATGCCCGGCGAGTCGTATACTTATCGTTTTGTCGTAGAAGAAACTGGGACACATTGGTATCACTCCCATCAACAATCCTCGATCCAAGTGCAAAAAGGGCTGTTTGGAGCCTTTATTATACGTCCATCCAATCAGCATGAAACAAAAATGATCGATACGACGATTGTGGCGCATGATTGGATGACGCCGGACGGCAGAAGTATTCCGGCGCTCGATAAGGATGACTCATTCCTGCAAAATCTGGTTGATCCGGGTTTGCCGGTGCGGTTGCGTCTCGTGAATGCAGGCAATTTGACCCGCACGTTTTCCTTGAATGGCGCCTCTTTCAAAGTCACGGCCATCGATGGATATGAGGTGAACGAACCTGGTACTGTGACGGATCGTTTATTGCGAATTGGAGGCGGGGGGCGTTACGATGTCGAATTCATCATGCCGGACACTCCCGTGACGCTAGCCATGCTCACGGACGAAGAGCCGGTCGGTAGAGTGTACAGCAGAAACGGTGATAGCGACCCCGAGGTGATGGAGGAAGGCGAGATTTTGGACATCACCCAGTATGGAGCGCCGACACGTGCCCCATTTGATACCTCCACAGTGTTCGATAGGGCATTCACGCTGATTTTGGATCAAACCTACTTTGGTGTCTATAATGGGGAGGCAGGACAGCAATGGGTCATTAACGGCAAAACATTTCCCGATACTCCGACGCTGATGGTCAGGGAAGGGGATCTCGTGAAGACTACATTCGTAAACCGGAGTTTTGCCGACCATCCGATGCACCTTCATGGACATCATGTTCAAGTCCTCAGTAAAAATGGACTTCCAGTTAGTGGAAGCCCTCTTGTCTTGGATACGGTCAATATCGAACCAGGCGAGACGTTAGAGGTTGCTTTCTTGGCAAACAACCCCGGATTATGGATGGACCACTGTCACAATCTAGATCATGCACAAAAAGGGATGACGATGCATGTAGCCTACGAAAATGTATATACCCCTTTCACGATCGGCAGCGAAACGGGCAATCATCCGGAATAAAATTGGAGAGTGATTATGAAACAAGTACGGATTCCATCGGTTTTGCATGAAGTCTTTGGCGAAAAACAACCTATTCTTTTTATAGTTGCGATTCTGCTTTTTGGCGGACTGCTGACGGCTCTGTTGTATTGGAGATACCCTGAGATGACTGTCCATTTACCGATCTGGCGCAGAGCCCTGGCTTTATTTTTCATTTTCGATATTTTCGCAGGCTGTATAGCTAATTTTACGCCTTCAACTAGCAACTTTTATGCGGCAAGGAAAAAGAATCGAATTGTGTTCATTTCCATTCATATTCATATCGTGATCATTTCGGTTTTATTAAACACAGCGGTCGGATATTCAATAGCTGTATGGGCGTATACAATAACAGGTGCATATATCGTCAACTCACTAATTGGAAGGGAGTTACAACTGTTTGTCTCAGGCTTGCTTCTGTCCATTGGCCTAGGTTGTATTCCTTTACTGCCTAATATCCAGCCTTACATGTTGATTACTTGCCTATTATTTATGATGAAAGTATTATTTGGCTTTGCTGTCGACCACTATGGCAAAGCCTTCTGTAACAAAGGTAAGTCCGTATGAGCGCATTAGGAAAGGAGCAAACCATGATCGAAAAGGTAGAACTGCTTACCCGTCAACAGCAATTGCAGGTTGAAGCAGCTGCCGTTGCGGAAGAAATGAACCTCATTCCGTTGTTGAAAGCAGCCGGTATGCCCGTAACAGTAGGGAGTGCGGCCCTAGGATTAATGACTTGGAGAGATTTCGATATGACAGTCATTTGTTCCAAGCTGGACATCGCTACAATCTCTGGAATTGCTTCGCAATTGATGTCCAATCCCGGGATTCGGGATATGCAATTCATTAACGATACTGGAAGCTGGAACACCAACCCAGCCTACCCAGATGGATTTTTTCTCGGTATAACATATAAGTCCAACAACGGAAACCAGTGGGAATTGGATATTTGGTTTGTAGACGAGCCAGAAAAACAACCCGATCTGCAACATATTCGCACGATGCCCGATCGTCTAACTCCGGAGACGGTTGTTTCTATCTTAAGCATTAAAACCGTCTGGGTATCACGAACCGAGTATGGAAAACAGGTAAAAAGCTTTGATATCTATACGGCTGTATTAGACCATAAAGTGAGCACTCCCGTCGAATTCGAGCAATGGCTGCAAAACCGCAACAATATATCATCTTGAATCTTTGGAGGTGGGGAAGTCAGATGCCGGATTTTTCAACTTTATTGGCTTATGTTATCGTTGTTGTTTTGCTTTTTTTAATTCCAGGCCCCGCTGTTCTTCTTACCATTACTCGCACAGTTCAAAATGGACGCAAAGGAGGCATTATGGCAGGGCTTGGCATCGCAACTGGGGATTTTCTTCACACCTTATTTGCTACTGTCGGGCTTTCTACTATACTAATGACCTCGGCTCTCGCCTTCAATTTTGTTAAATATGCAGGAGCGGTATACTTACTATATTTAGGAGTTCGCGAAATGATGAGTAAGCCATCAGAACCGCGACTTCCAAAGGTTAAATCGGCGGGAGCCTTAAAGTCATTCGTTACGGCAACAGTTGCAGAAGCTCTTAATCCAAAGACGGCTCTATTTTTTCTGTCGTTTTTGCCTCAATTTGTTCATCTTGAACGAGGCCACGCCGCCACGCAGTTTTTGATACTAGGTTTCGTTTTTGTGAGCTTAAGTGTATTGTATACAACATCGATTGTATTAGGTATCTCTGCGTTTGGAAAAATGGTTAAACGGACGACATGGATAAGCCGTTTAAGCCGCCTAAGCGGCAAGTTCGTCGGAGCAATCTATATCGGATTAGGCCTAAAGGTTGCCTTCCAAAGACAGTAATGATAGATTGTGGTATGACTTTGGTTACGGGGCCAGCTAACATAACGCAGTCATTTAAGCATGAAGTTTAAGCTCATTGGCTCCAAACGAGCTCAGGCTCGTAGAGAGAAGTTATTGGTAGCAGTTTGATCTTCACTACTTCGGCAATGATATCCAGTCCATACTGTTGCGATGAATGCAAAGCCATATCAAGAATCATCACATCATACTCCAGTTGCATGTTCGCTCGAGTGTCTGATTCTTTGTTTGTTTGTGTTTTCCTTCATTACAGGTATGGCAGACACCACATGGAGAACAAGTTTTTCTCCGCGTTATATCCGCCAAATCTGTATATTAATTATTTGGGTATTCCAACATTTTGAGCAGAATGACCGCTCTCGTCGCCATGTCGTTCGGAGCGAATTGGTTCCCTCCGCGGCCACTGACGATGCCGAGCTTACGAATCGCTTTCACCGCACCTTTCTCCCATTGTGGGATTTCGACGTCATCTGCGAATTTTAAACCTTGGCGTGAATCTGAAGTTTAAGCGCACGAGCGATCATTGCCGCTATCTCCGCACAGTCTGCGCGTTTGATCGGAAGCTGCCATCATCGCATCCATCCACGATGCCTGCTTGTACCGCATTGCAACGGCTTTCTGTCCAAATAAAAAAAGTCTTAGACTAAATAAAGTGTTAGACTAGGAAAATATAGTTGTAGACTGAGAAAATAAAGACTGGCCGCTGGCATTAAGCTAACCGGCAGAATAGTATAAGATTAGCTGACCCAGAAATAGAAAAAGGAGAGATAAATTTGAGAACGGATTTAAGTAATTGGACACCACTAACTGTATCGGAAATAACTCGGGTATTTTCCGACATTCCGATTTGGTGGTGTGTCGCTGGGGGTTGGGCCTTAGATTTACATCTATGCAGGCAAACAAGGCAACATAGTGATATCGATGTTATTATCACTCGCGATGAACAACTAATCGCTTATAGGTATTTAAGTCGTGATTGGATGTTATACAAGGCTCAGGATGGTATGCTAGATCTTTGGGAAGATGGAGAGTACTTGGACTCGACAGAGGACATTTGGGTTAGTAAGAGTAGTGAGATGCCTTGGGCATTTCAGATTATGATAATTGATACTGAAGAAAATTCTTGGATATATAAGAGAGATAAATCAATTAAAAGACCGATTGATGAAATTATTTTGAAAACTAAAGAAGGCATACCCTATTTGAGACCTGAAATCCAACTTCTCCATAAAGCAGGTGGTTCGCAAGTGCGAGAAAAGGATTATATTGATTTCAAAACAATGCTTCCATCTCTTCTACAACAAGAAAAAGAGTGGCTGAAATTATCTTTAAATCGCCAGTTTCCACAAGGTCATGACTGGATTGACTTTATTAAACACTGAAACTTAATCACTTATCATAATATAACTAAATTGTTAAATATACAGGAGCGGTATACTTACTATATTTAGAAGTTGGCGAAATGATGAGTAAGCCATCGCTACTTTCAAAGGTTAAATCGGCGGGAGCTTTAAAGTTATTCGTTACGGCAACAGTTGCAGAAGTTCTTAATCCAAAGACGGCTCTATTTTTTCTGGCGTTTTCCCTCAATTCGTTCATCTCGAACAGGCCATGCCGCCACGCAGTTTTTGATACTTGATGTCGTTTTTGTGAGCTTAAGTGTATTGTATACAACAGTAACGAGATAGTAGTTTGTTCAGCCAATCCAGCGTGTCCACTGGCGTTGGATTCATCATGGTGGGGTAAAGATGGAGCAGGTCCCTGTCTATCCCCTCGGCAATGAGTTGCCCAGCATTCCAGAGCGCTGCACTCGCTACTCGGTGCAAATGTCTTGTCCACCAACGTTACAAAGTACGGCTGCTATAATGAGCGGTAGGAGCAGTCGTGCTTACCGCGGTCTGCCGCCAGGAGAGCCTCTTGTGTTTGCAGTTATTGCCGATTCCCGGACCCAAGTCGTATGGCGGGCCCAAGGCACCAGGAAATCAGGCAGTAGCGAGAACGTTATTTTACAGTCTGGACAATACCAGCGGTAGACCGGGATCCGGGCGACTTCCTTCTTCGTCGCAACTTCTCTCCAATAACGACAGTGTTTATGCAGAAGCCGCCCGCAATCTTCACAGCAGCTCTTGACGTCAGGAGATTTACTTCGAACATACTAATGCCTATAGACAATGATTATACTAAACTGAGATGAAACTTCATCTGCAGGAAGGGGTTTATCGTTTTAATCCACCAAATTACAATCCCCATGAAAGAGGATCCGAGGTATTCGATCAGCAATTCCTTGGATATCGCTATCGGGGAGTTTCCCTGAGCAGGTTTTCACCCCTCAATTGATTTATTAGTGGTATTCTCCATCTTCGCTTGAAACGGATAGATTCTAATCTCTTCAATTAACATGGAATGGTAAAGGTCATATTTAGAGAAATATGATCCAGTACAGTTTGCATGACAGTCTCGATAAGAGAAATATTGAAAGGGTACATGCTGATGGGACAAAGAACGACTGCATCCTTTAATTCGCTCAACAGTTCATTCATACATGTATCTAATAAAACAGGTTTGTTTTGGTAGTGAAGATAAAAAGTGTTTCGATTAATCATAGGCCGATCGGCAATATCCTGGATCGTTATCGCTTCATATCCCTTTTCCTGAATAAGATCATAATACGCCTTCGAAATCAGTAAAACACTGACTGTCGATAGGTTTTGTGTTCGATTATAAATATCTACTGCCGTATATAGTTAGTCGCCATGCGCGGCACACTAAAAAAGCTCATCAAAAATTGTCTCCGATGAACTTTTAGTGGAGCAATTTCTCCAACGTTAAGCATTAACACATCGTTTAATTGGCCTGAAATCTATGAAAAAACCTTGTGTATCCCTTTTCAAAGTTTGGTTTTCTCGGATTGCCCTGGATATTTTCAATCATATCATACAAACCATAGATCCTATCATACATTTGGCTTCTCTCATATAATATTGCAGCTTCTGAACCATACTCCTCAAACACTGCATGCCTGAATTCTTCAGGGTAATAACACATATACATAAAATCTAATGCTGGATCTTCTTTTCCTGCTTCACCAAAATCTATGATTCCGACTCGACTGGTACACTCATCCCAAAGAATATTATCGTAGTGCGGTTTTAATGATGGTCGGGTCGGAAGAGTCGTCTTCTATTTTGTCGCGCAGACGGCTTATATGTACAAAAACGGCGTTATCGTCCCCCACATAATCATACATCCATACACTCGAATAAATTTGCGCTTTCGTAAAAACCTTTTTGGGATAGGTGAAAAATAGCTTAAGGATCTCGAATTCTTTGGCTGTAAGACTGACTTTCCGATCTGGCTTGATCAGCGAATAGTCCTCCATATTTAATTCCAGCCTCCCCAGTCGTACGGCAGTTTCCTTTGACGGTGCATAGGAGTAACCGGCCCTTCGAAGCAGGGCATGTATTCGTGCGTTCAATTCGCCCATCGAGAATGGCTTTGTGATGTAATCGTCCGCCCCCAATTCAAGACCGAGGATTTTATCCGTTTCTGAATCTTTTGCCGATATAATAAGCAACGGCGCCAAGCAACGTTCTCTGATATGGGCCATCACCTTCTTGCCGCTTATCTTGGGCAGCATCATATCCATTAAAATGAGATCAAAATCATTCTTGCTAAAGATAGCCAAGGCTTCTTCGCCATCGGCTGCTTCGACAACATTAAAGTGATCCGCTTTTAAATGATTCACAATCATCTCACGGATCTCCTTTTCATCTTCTATGACCAATACTGAAGTCAAATCATCCACCTCCTCCTGTCCTGAACGTTTACATTTCAACACACAATCAAATACTTTAGATTCTTCGAAAAAAAATAATAAAAACCGTTTGGAAAAATTTGAGACGGGCTAGCCGCCTCAACTCTCGATGGTCTGATATTATTTCGATATCAACCCTTTTTCCAGACATTTTTTTATTGCTTGGTCACGATTGCTTACATCCAGTTTCGCATACAATTCGGAAGCATAGTTCCTTACAGTGCCCTCCGACAAAAAAAGCCTGGCGGCAATGGTCTTATAACGCATTCCTTTAGCTAGACAGTTGATGATTTCAAGTTCCCGCGGCGTCAGTCCATACTCATTTTGGTCATGTTTTTCATAGGAGACATTTTGCTGTTTCATTTGTTCAAACACCTGATTGGCAATTTCATGATGGATAATGGTATCCCCGCTATGAATGAAACGAAGGGTATCCATGAGCTCTTTCGGTTGAACGGACTTGAGTAAATACCCATTTGCCCCTTTTTGCAGAGCCTCTACGGCTTGATTGACATTCTCGATCGCTGAAAGAATGACAACTTTAATCGTAGCGTCCCTTTCCTTGATCACCTCCATGGCTTCTATTCCGTTCATATTCGGCATGTTCACATCCATGAGTACGATATCTGGACGGGTTTGACTGCATACCGTCAGGGCTTCCTCTCCTGATTCAGCCATGCCGACAATTTGCAACCGGCTTTGGCTCTCCAATGCCGTTCTCAAACTATCCAAAATGATACGCTGATCATCCACCAGGATCACCTTGATCGTCTCGGTATGATGATCTTCGGCGTTTCTTGGAATGGTGCAGATCATTACGGTTTCTTCCATGCTGTCTGTATGGATGGAGAGATTTCCTTGTAATGCCTGCAATCTTTCTTTCATAGCGCGTAAGCCGAAGCCCAGTTCAATGTTTTTCCCCCGCTCTTTTCCTCCATTGTCTTCAACTTGCAAGCGCAGTTCCAGGCTGTCGAAATAAAGATATACTCTGATCTCACTTGCCCGACCGTGCCTTACAGCGTTAGTTAATGCTTCCTGCATGCAGCGAATTATAGTTAGCTTGACTTCCTTCGGTAAGTGGTACTCCTCTCCAAAACACCGGAATTTCACAACAGTATCCGTACTCTCCATAAAGCCGTCAATGAGCTGTCTCGCATATTGAATTAGGGATAAATCCATTGCCGATGGCTCCAAATGATGCACAAGCTTTCGCATTTCCTTTAAACCGTCACGTGCCGAGTTCAGCAAAGCGTTCAGTTTACGTTCAACCTTTTCATCCGCCAATGAAGAACGGATCGATTCCATCCCCATAATCATAGCAGTAAAAGCATGGCCGACCGTGTCATGCAATTCGCGCGACACACGATTGCGTTCCTCCAGCAAGGTGAGCTGCTCCACCTGATGAACATATTGTTCAAGCACTTTGTTCTGCTCACGCATGATTAGGCCTTGTTTGTGGTTGGTTACAAGCAATTGAAAAGCATAGCCGAGTCCAAACGCCACACCGTGATTCGACATTAAACGAAGGACAGTGTCGGCCAAAGGCTGAGCGGTCACGATCCCTATGAAGAAAGGAATGAGCACAATGGTTAGCGATCCAGACCAAATATAGGTTCTTTGTTTGCTGTAAAAACCAATTACAAAGGCAATCGGGATAAACTGCCATAAGGCATCATGAAGATAGAAAGCCAACAATATACAGTAGCATCCGGAAAATACGATCTCGGCAAGCACGAAAAATTTTCTGAAAAACTGCTGAATTAAGAACGGAAAAGAAAAGACGATAAAAGGCAATCCGAATAAAAGCCAAAGCGGGAATGATAAAGTATCATGAAACTCCCACAAACCTATAAGAACAGAAAGCAACCAAATGGAGCGAGCAGCAAATACGATCCAGTCGTACCAGTACCATTTTTTTATCAAGTCATACATCATGAACCCCACCTAAATTCCATGTCATTCCATCGTCATTTTACTACAATACAGACTTAAAATCAGTCACTACAAACCCATGACAAAATGTCACTATGCGTTATGACATCAAACGTGGATAATGGCTAGCAGATGCAATGAAGCTGATCTCAATTTGATCAGTTCACTAACCTAAAAGAAAAGGTGGTTCTCAGGTGAAAGAAATTATGATTGTTTCAAGCCTTAAAAATTTTGTGTATCTAATGCTTTGGTTTTTAATCGGTTTTTTGTATTTTTCGTTTTACTTAATAAGCATTACATTTTCTGTTGGGACAAGTTTTACTGTTGTTGGCATCCCTATTTTAGCGGGAGTGTTTCGTACCATACCTTCCTTACTAGAGCTGGATCGAAAGGCAGCTAAAACATATGCTAATATTCACATTCCATCTTTACATTGGAATACACATGAGAAAGTGACTAAGGAAGTATCAGACCAGAGAAATTGGTTCTCGGTAGGTTTCATGATGTTCCCACGGTTTCTTCTGGGCTTTTTAAGCTTTATTACTGCTTTCATATGTTATTTGTTACCGATAGCCATGATCTTATCCCCCTTCTTGTACAGGTCATTTGAGATGACGATCATGATGATTTCGATTGATACGCTGCCGCGTGCAATTTTTGCTTGCATCGCAGGAATCATTTTATTATTGATCTTGCCCCATTTTGCAGCAATAATTGCGAAAGGAGCAGGTAGTTGCACAAAAATAATGATTGAAACGATTCGACGTTCACGATGAAGCTACACTTAATTGTATCATAGGCTAAATAGACGGGATGTAGAGGGTTTTGACTACCAAATTGATAGCCCAACGCTTCTAACCCTTCATCAAACTGATGAACGTACTATTCAAGATAAAATGGAAAGAGGGATGATGACCGATTTCTTGTTAAAACAACTATTTCACATTCCATACACTGTCCAAGGTGTGGTACTGTTGAAGACTTTTGTAATAATGGTAAGAGGAAGCAACTAGATCATGTTGCATTATTAAACGTAAATCTCGCATTTGTATTTGAAATGAAGAGCATATATGCCAGTTTAAGACTGTCAAAGTTAAGTATGTAGTCTTATTCAATTCAACTTGCCTGAAGTTTAAGAAGTAATATGATTATTAAGTGGAGAAAAGGAACTGAGGAGAAGCTAATGACTATACGAATTTTAAATGAGTCTGATGCTCAGTTATACCAAGAATTACGTTTAAGTGCATTAAAAATCAACCCTGAAGATTTGGCTCAACTTATGAGAGAAAGGCTAAATTCACTCTTAAAACTGTAACAGAACGATTAAAACCAAACGATAATAAATTTGTCTTGGGTGCTTTGAGGATAGAAATTTATTAGTGGGAATTGTGACTTTTATGCGTGAATGTAGTCTTAAAATTGCTCACAAAGGGAATGTTTTCGGAATATTTGTGAGGCCAGAATTGCGAGGACAAGGATTAGGGAAATTGCTCCTGCTTAAACAGGTAAAAAAGGAAAAAAATTAAATTGGTTTGGAACAAATTAATTTAACTGTGATATCTAATAATGAGCCAGCAAAGAATCTATATCGATCCATTGGATTCCACATTTACGGATTGGAAAAGAATACTGTAAAACTTAATTTTAATCTATATATAGCGGAGATTGCTATTTTGACAAGAATAATGGAAGCCCATATTATGAAGGCTTTCTTCGAAATTTTATACTTTTTTAATTATTAACATTAAAGTTTAACAAAATCTAAAAAAAGGTGAATGATGATTTGATATCTAAACCGAGTAAAGTAAAAACACTTTTTCTTTTAATGGTTTGTGTATTTATCGCCACGGTTGCATTTGGGTTAATTATCCCGATATTACCCGACTTTATGGATAAATTCAATACAAACGGACAAATGATGGGGTTACTAGTAGCCACATACGGTATTATTCAGCTTTTTTTGTCTCCAATTGCTGGACGTTTTGCTGATCGCTATGGTCGAAAAAGAATTATAGAGATTGGTTTAATTTGTCTTACTTTATCTCAATTAGTTTTTGCTTTTTCAGTTCATTTTTGGTTGCTTTTTTTAGGGAGGTTGTTAACAGGTATCGCAGTATCACTTTTAATTCCCGGTGCTATGGCATGTATTATTGATAAAACGACAGAGGAAGAACGTGCTAAGGGTCTAAGTTTCCTTAATGCTTCCATCTCTTTTGGTTTTGTTATAGGACCTGGAATTGGGGGTTTTCTAACTACGTATGGATTATCTGTACCTTTTTATTTTGCGGCTGTTATATCCTTTGTTTCCTTTTTACTGTCATTTTTTTTGCTACCTGAAACCTTAGAAAAAAAGACACAGATGACGAAAGCGGACACCGATTTACCCCAACCAATGGTACAGCAATTATTACGTTCGATTCGGGCACCTTACATTGTTCCATTGCTTTTGGTATTTCTCTATAGTGTAGCTTTATACATTTTTGAAGCAATTTTTGGACTGTTTGTTGACAAACAATTCGGCTATACGGCAAAAGATATTGCGATGGTAATCACTATTTCTGCATTTGTAAGTGTTATGCTTCAACTGACATTGACGAATAAATTTGTTTCCCTCTTTGGTGAATTGAAGGTTATGAACGGAACAATGATAGCTGGTGGGATTAGTTTTTTATTTCTCTTGTTCACCACATGCTTTTGGAGTATCTTATTGCTGACTTGTTTGCTTTATACAACTACTTCCATTCTGCGTCCAGTTATCAATACAGTGCTATCCAAATTAGCTAATAATGAGCAAGGATTTATTGCCGGTATGAACAATGCGTATGTAAGCCTAGGGAGTGTAGTCGGTCCTATATTAGGGGGAATTTTGTTTGATATTAACACTTATTTCCCTTATATAGTAGGAGTATTAGCCTTTTTGGCAGGTACAGTGCTTTTAACATGGAAACATAGATCTCTTATATAAAAAGTAATCTTTTATAGGAAGAACGGGTGTACCTTAAACAAAAGGAATACAATAACCTGAAAGGAATGGCCTTCCACGTGAATTCATTCATCAGGTCACTGGTTAAATAATACATGGATGATTGGCTATATAAATTGGAGGAGATACAAGATGAGTTTTCAAGTTATGACTGGAGATCAAGAGGTACGACTGAATATTTCAGGGTGGACAGCGGCTTTGACCTTGAGGAAAGAGATCAAAATACCTTATAGCTCAATTGAAGAAATTCGGGTGGGGAAATTTCATTTTCCATGGGCAGCGGCTATAAAGAGAACAGGTATCACAACAACTGGCTATAAAGCTGGAATTTTCATAATTGAAGATAAGAAATACTTTTTAGTCTATCATCATGCAGATGAAGTAGTCATGCTTCAATTAAAGGGCTGTGAGTTTGATCATGTTGTATTTGAAAGTGAAAATCCTAAACAAGTGGTTCACGAAATGATGAGAAATTGTCCTTCAATCAACCTTAAAGATAACGCGCATAAAGAGGATGAAATATGATCGAAAAACTCACACCCATTCTAATATTTATTGCAGTACTGGGTTCCGGGTTGATTGCTGGATTGTTCTTTGCATTTTCGGCATTTGTCATGAAGGGTCTCTACCGGCTTTCTCCACAACAAGGGATTTCAGCAATGCAGTCCATAAATAACGCTGTGCTAAATCGGCTATTCTTTACTTTATTTATGGGAACATCTCTTGTTTGTATAATACTTGTGATTATTTCAATATTAAATTGGCAAGATCCGAATGCCATTTATATATTTACTGGCAGTTTGTTATATCTTCTGGGAAGCTTGCTGGTCACGGCGGTATGCAATGTTCCACTAAATGATACATTAGCCAATGTAATAGCCACAGACCCAGAAAGTTTTGGGCAATGGAAAGATTACTATTCAAAATGGACAGCTTGGAACCACGTTCGTACCATTTCAAGTTTAATCTCATTAGCACTATTCGTCTTCGTTCTTTGGGGAATTTAGGCCAATAAGAATAGGGGATGAGACGAAAGTTAATCTTCCGAAGAGATTACAAATAGTTATCGCCAGTTCTGATGAATTTAGCAAACCCATACAGACAAAACAATTTGCGATGGCATTCTTAAACAAATGCCAAACAGAACGTGTGTATACAAATTGAAAGTTCAGTTATCAAACGTTGATTGAAATGAGTAAGTTTAATTATGGTAAAGGGCAGTTGAGTAGGATATGGTTTGATTGGTTTAGTACAGGGGATTTATTGGCTTGCCGTTTGGATTGATCGCGCTTATTTTTAGTCGCATTATTTATAATGAATCAGGTCTGAGTGACAAGAAATAGATTGATTGATTGGTTGGGTTACTTTGGTTGGAGCCATTGTGTCACTTATGCTCGCCCTTCAAATTGACGGCAGTCAATATGCGTGGTAAAGTATCATCTCTCTTCGTTACAGCATTCCCTTCTTGGCAAATACCACAACAGAGAAGATTTCGTATGCTTGAAACAATCTTTGACCACCACTGATTGACGAAACGGTTCATCATATCTTATTGATAGTGATGTCAGTCATAATTATGCTTCATCGTTTGCAGCAGTGAGGTCTACTGCGTCTACCCATTTACTAAGAATTGAATGTCTTAATGGCTGAAGTTAATACCTGGTGTTTATATGACCGCAGGTAGTAAGACTAGCTCATAGAAGTTAATGATTGGACAGGTTTGAAGTTGCTTCCTGCTAACTCTACCCAGAAAAAATATTAGGGAATTAATAATAGTGATGAATATTCTGGTAAAAGGAGTGATGTTTAAATGATAGAGTTTTCAACTTTAGGAACATTTTTTGTGATAGTTTTAGGTTTGTTTTTAGTACCTGGCCCTGCGGTGCTTTTAACTATATCCAGCACGATACGAGGAGGCAGAATAACAGGGGTTCTGACAGGGCTAGGCATTGCAACAGGTGATTTCATACATACAATGTTTGCCGTTTTGGGGCTGTCTGCCATTTTGTTGACTTCAGCTGCTGCATTTAACCTTGTCAAATATGCTGGGGCAGTTTATTTGATTTATATGGGGCTTAAAGCTATTGCAGAAAAGCCCAATAAGCAAGACCTTCCTTCCGTCTCAAAGGCATCAAGCCTTCAAACGTACAGCCAAGCCGTATTAGCAGAGGTATTGAATCCAAAAACGGCTATTTTCTTTTTAGCTTTTCTGCCTCAGTTCGTCCATCCTGAAAAGGGTCCTGCGATAGTTCAATTTTTATTGCTGGGCTTGATATTTGTGATTATGAGCTGTCTTTACACGACCTTGATTGCTATTAGTGTTCGCCCCATTGGCCGTTTGATGAAGCGAGCTGCTAAACTTGGACAATGGAGCGGAAAATTTGCAGGTTTGATTTATATTTGGCTTGGAGTAAAAGTAGCTTTTCAACAGCGATAAAAATCCGTATGTGAAAATGCAAACTGCATTTATGATTTAAACCAAAACTTTGCCGTTTATTAAACCATATGATTACCGAAAAAATAAGAAAATGGACAACAAAGCAGGTTGCTTTTTTAGAAATTAAATCATAAATTTGCCGAAAGTATTTTAATAAATCATACGATTGCCAAAATTATATTGTTCTAAAGTCTCAGACTGATCAACTACCTCAGAAAAATAAGTTGTCGACTAAACAGTTAGATGGAATTGATATAAGGATAAATCCGGAAAATAAAGTGTTAAACTGGACTGTTTTTATATTTCTGGCCTTAGATTACCGTTTCCCCTTCTCCAGAAGGAGTTTCAAAACCGGTTAAATACTGGGCTAGAATGTCCTCGGTGATCGGAAATGCCGCATTGGCGTCAAAACGTTCACTTCGGATGAGTAGCCTCTGTCGTAACTCATCTGGCGGAACCTTTAAGTAAATCAGCTCCCACACGCCGCCATGCCGCTCGATCAGTTGCTTGTATTCATTGCGTCTTTGACGCTGCCAAAAGCTAAAATCGACAACGACATGGTATCTAGCCTGGATCAGATTCACCAATTCCATCCTCAACTTTTTTTCCGATTCTTTTTGATAGGACTCATAATTTTCCTCTGGATAGTCAACTCCAAAACGTCCGTGTGTGGACCAAATATCCTCATCTATCGAGAGCCGAGCGAATCCCTCTTTCTCCAGCTTTTGCGCAAAGGTCGTTTTACCCGACCCTGCCACGCCGCACATCATCACAATGATGGGAGCTGCGCTCGTACGCTTTTGCTCCACCAATTTTTCGATAACAAACTTTTCACGCACCACAATACTTCATCTCCTTATTTCCAGCGAGGAATTTGGTTTTTGATCTTCTACAATAAGGCCCTTTAGTGAAGTAATACTCAGCTTATATATTAGCTGGTTTAGTTCGATCTTCGTTTTGGCTTTCCAAATCTCACTAAAACGTGCCACAATAGTTTTAATTCCTGAAGTACCTCTTTATAAGTTCCGTAATCGCTCCATGATACGGGATTGCGTTTCAAGTCCATTACAGCAGATCCAATTATATTAGCATCGATAAAATTACTTTGTGCAATGCGTTTGGCCAAGAAAGGCATTGATGGACCTCTATAATCCGCAGGAACCTCTTCTACCATAAGTTCAAAACCCATGTGCCAATAAAGATCAATGGAATACTTAAGGCATATTTGTTCCAAAATTCTCCCTACATTAGTGTCCTTGAATGAAGGATCCGCAACAAGCACCTCCACGTCATCTTTAAGAGAAATTTCCCCATGAACCTGAGCTTCAATATAGTGGTTAAGATTGCGGGTTGGCTCTTTGTTTGCTGGGTCCGTAAACGGTTTTTCCAAACCATCCAGGAAATGATGGATTAATCTTGTTGGCGTCAGATTTCTTTCGCCGATTGCAAAATCTCTTAAGAACGCCTCTTCCAAGAGTGCAGCTAAAATGATATCAAACTCTTCATAAGTACCCTTTTCTTTTGGATCTTGATGCGAATCCAAATACGTGAATGTGGAACGATATGAGACTTCAGGGGATAGTAGAAAATAGCATGATCCAAAACGTGGAGCAGGCCCATCTGGATGCAACATCAAATCTAATGCTCCATATTTAGGTCTTTGTTTATTGGTGGTCCCCTCCTGGTGATATGCTCCTCCAAAGATCTTCTTCTCCCAAAGGTCACGTTCACCACCAGGGTAAGCTGACACGCTGCCATTAGATAAAGATGTTTCAAACTGACTCTTATATATTCCCTGCTCAAGCAGGGTTTCAGCAACGCTTTTCATAGTCGAGTCTGGTCTATCTGGATGAAAATGTAGGCCAATCTTTGCGTGAGACTTTAAATTAACAACAGCATTTCGAAATATATTATCCGAAATATTAGACATTTTAAGTATGTGATTAATTGTGGCTTTAGCTTCATGTTTATGATTCCTTGCATACTTTGTAATATACTCTAAAGCCAATAGTTGCGACCTTGATAATTTCATAAAATGTTGATCCCTCCTTTCATGAAAACCATTTCCAATAATTTCCAAATTAAAGTTTTTTCCTTCTCTTTCAACCTGCCGCGTTTGTTTAAATGTAAATTTTCACAATCAATCTTTAACAATAAGTCTACTGTTCCTGTTTCCTTCTGTTTCCCCAACAATATGACCCGATTGTTGAAGACAGTTCAAATGAGACATGGGAGTGAAAATCGCTAAGGTTGCTCTGGAGAATACGTGCATCAAATGGAACAAATTAGGTGGGGCTACCTCCTTCTCTGTTCATGCACGCCTTCTAACTTCTAACAACCCAACCTAGTGAATCCGAGCTCTCTTCGTTCAACACCCCAATCTAAAGGGATGAAATCCTGAAGTATACACGAGCTTGCATGAGAAAATAAATTAAATCGAGGGAGCACAAAGGTTATGGTTTAAGATCTCGATTGGTTAATGTGATAACATCCCAAAGCTCAATTTTTTCTTTTGTTTCTTCATGATATAGCCATCGATCTTTGACATGATCGACGAACAATACCCCGTTTAAATGATCGATTTCGTGCTGAATACAACGGGCAAGGTATCCTTCACCCTCAAGGATGATGGATTCGCCATTCCTGCTTAAACTCTTAACCTTTACCTGGTTAGCTCTCTTAACAAAGCCAAAATATCCAGGAAAAGATAAGCAAGCTTCAGCCCCCATCTGCTCACCATTTATCTCTAATATTATTGGGTTGATCAGCTCAATTAGACCTTCTCCACAGTCAATGACAATTATTCTTCGTAGGATTCCGACTTGTGGTGCTGCAAGACCAGCACGACCTTTGGCGGCATACAACGTTTCACCCATATCATCGAGTAGCTTTATTGTTTTCTCGTTCAACTCAGTAACTGGCTTGGCTTTTTTTCGTAAAATGGAGTCCCCAAAAGGTAAAATTTGCTTCACTGACATGTTTATGCGCCCCTCACTTTTTGAGGTGGTGTATAAACCCACAAGTCATTAGGCGTACAATCAAGTGCAATACAAAGGGCATCAAGTGTCTCACCTTTCATTTGCCGCGGTTGATTGTTAAGCAAAGCACTTATGGAAGCAGGAGTTAAACTATAATTGGCTTTCTCCATCAATAATCTTGCTAATGCTGCACCTGTCCAAATGCCCTTTTCCGTCATCACTTTACGTAACATCCAAACAAGCATACTAACACCCCGATATTAAAGTAGTACCTAATTTTATTAGGTAACACCTAATATATCACATTCTTTGGGTTTACTCAAACGATGCCCATTTGGAGCAAATGACTTGACTGATGCGAAAAATGTGTTGTCGACGAAAGGTTAGTAAAGCCCGGATATTAGTCTCAGGGTATCCCTCTAATCGCCCATCGTCAGGTTCATTTTGGCGCTTAAATTTGAATTTTCACAGCCTCAACTCGGTCATCTCTTTACCCTCGTTCACTGTATCATTCTTTGTGCCGAACGTTAGAATATCACGCAAATCCAACCAAGTTGCCAGAGGGGGACGACACCTTAGCAATGTCACGTATTTTTTGAATCATTCCACCGGGTGCGTCAATCGTATGCAGCGCCGGCGAAGGCTTCGCCCCGGCCAGCAAGCGTCGGCAATGGGCAAGTATCAATACACTTGCTCTGATTGCCGTTTTGGGCATCTGTGATATTCTCTTTGCATTTAGTCCAGGAGGTACTATTGAAGAATATACAAAAATATAAAAATTGAAATTATACACTAGTGTCGGTATAATCTATTATATAAGCGACAGTAGTGTATATTTTATTATATGCATATTATCAATCATTATGGAGGTGGCTTAATGGCACCAATAGTTAGCGAAGAATATAAAAAAGAGAGAGAAAGAGAATTGATAGAGGCGGCCAAGAAAGTGTTTATCGAGAAAGGATTTGTTCGTACTTCTATGCAAGATATTATGGACAAAGCTAGAATCTCCAGAGGTGCATTGTATAGTTATTTCGATAATATTGAACACATTTTTATCGAAGTCTTAAAGTATGATGACCAAAAAGACATACAATATTTTGTGCCATCTGATGAAGGTCCACTATGGCCGCAATTAAAAAAATGGGTTGAAGAACAGCAAATTTATATTGAGGCCATTGACCAAACATTGCTCTTTGCAAAGGCGGAATTCTTTTTATCATCTAATTACGCAAATGATAAAGATAATTTCCCTTACATTTCTGAACGCTACAATCGAACTACTGCAGTTATTGAAGAAGTATTAAATGACGGTATGCGTAAAGGAGAATTTAGACCTCAACAATCTACTCGCTCTATTGCGAGATATCTCCTATCATTTATAAACGGTTTAATGTTGGACACGTTTCAACTGGGACATAAACAAACAGAAGTAAAGGATCAATTATCCATCTTACTTTTCTCTTTAGAAAAATTAATTAATCCAAAGTCTGCAAAATAAGGAGTGATTGTAATATTGTTTGAATCATCAAGAGTGAGACTAAGAAAGATGACAATGGAAGATACAGAACTTTACCATAAGTGGAGAAATGATATAGAAGTTATGCATTCCACCAACCCATTTTTAGATGTTTATACAATGGAAGCAACTAAAGAATTTGTTGATAATGTTATTTTGGGATCTCATACAGCCAAAAGCTACATTATGGTTGAAAAGGGAAATGAAATACCAATTGGCATTGTATCATTAATCAACATTGATTATAAAAATAGAAATACTGAATGTATTATTGACATCGGAGTAAAGGAATATTGGGGAAAAGGCTATGGTTCAGAAGGGCTTAAATTACTGTTGGATTACGTTTTTTACGAAATGAATCTTCATCGAGTTTCCCTTAAAGTATTTTCATTTAATGATAGAGCTATTCGTTTGTACACTAAGATTGGTTTTCAACAGGAAGGAAGCAGTAGACAAAGTCTATTTAGAGATGGAGAATGGCATGACATCATTCATATGGGTCTTCTGCAAAATGAATACTATGAGAAGCAAGTAGGAAATTCATAAATGGATTATATTTATCCTTGAGTGCGAAATGCTTTTATTTTCGCAATGGTGGTGTTTGCTATTGGATTAGTTTTAGCATTCTTTATCAAACGTATAAAAGTTGAGAATTGATCACAAAAAAAGTATGATCCTAATAATATGACAGGGGCAATGTTATGGAAAAAATAAGTTGGATGTTATGCCCTATTTGCAAAAATAAAACACGGTTGAAAGTTCGAGAGGATACAATACTTGAAAACTTCCCGTTGTTCTGTCCAAAATGCAAACAGGAAACCCTAATCAATGTACAACAACTAAATATGTCAGTTATTAAAGAGCCAGACGCTAAGACGCAGAGCCGATAATTTGTGAGAACGTCACAATTATCGGCTCTCTCTTTTTAAACCACCTATGCAATATGGTTTCTGACAATTACAGAGAATGAATTAGACATTTGTTCTGGCGAAAGATTAACTTAACATCTGTTTTGAAATCTAACATTCATAGCCACCGCGTTTTAGCAAAAGACAATATTGAGCATAATAACTTCTTTATTTTAACTCCGGCGGCTTTGAGATAGGGGGGTTATTATGTACCCGAAGTTGCTTTTTGTTGTCCGTGAGAAGCCGTCACGTTACTGTGACGGCTGGATGTAGCAAAAGTTATTATCTTACACAACCTTAAAAAATCAAGTAAATATTCGGACGATCAGTGCGCCCATTTTTTATTCGACACCTTTCAAGGATTTTCCCTAGAAGGTGTTTTTTTATACCCTTTTTTGATTATTTTCGAGCTTTTTCAACATGTTCTTTTGGACAAGCCTGCTCACTTCGGGTCAAGTTGGCCCGAAGTCCAGCCCCGCTGCCGCTCCCCTCCATTTCGATTCGCCATGTCCCAAAAAAATCGAAATGGAGGAACGTTCTATGGTTAAAATTAATCTTCGGAATTTTTATCCGTTTTGCAATAATGATATTTTTCTCGATATTCCTGATGAAGTGGCAACAGTCCTGCTGGAAGCTGAACGGCAGGAAGAAGCGTATCGGCGGCGCATGTACCGTCACAAGGCGCACTATTCTCTTGACCGGGGAGATGGGATCGAGCATGATATTTGCTTCGTATCTCTGTCCCCTTCCGAAATCTACGAACGTAAAATAACAGCCCAACAGTTGCATAATGCTATCAGCGCTTTGCCAGACAAGCAAGGCAAACGAATTTACACGCATTACGTACTTGGCATTAGTAAATCCGAGATTGCTCGGGCCGAGGGAGTTTCGGAAAAAAACATCCGCAAGTCCATCAACCAAGGGCTACGGAACATGGAAATTTTCTTGAGAAATATTTCTGAATGAGGGTCGGTTTTGCCCTAGAAATGTCACGGTTATTGGAAGAAGATTTTTCTTCCACCAGTGTTCTATGATAACTGCATACCGATGACCCGGATACTTTTCAGGTGTGGAGGAGCCAAGCCGCAGGGTGCGCCATAACTTTTCAGCGATTTATTGCTTGAAAACGAGCGACAAACACCATCTACGGCAAGCAGAACTGTGGTAGGTCTGCCAGGCGACGATCCCACACATAGAATAATGATACTTACGGTTTGAACGCTTCACAGCATTGACCGTCGCGCCATCAGCATGGGGCGGGGTGGAATTCCCATGTGGGCGGAACCGCCGCCCGTTCAGGTCATCGTTTTAATATAACTAGGGAGGACGCCGCGCTGAAATTACTGTCCAATGACAGCCCAACCATACCGCGCGGCTACTTCCCCCTTGAAAAGGAGGTTTCTAATAATGAATGGAAACGAAGGGGCCTTACAGAATCTGATGGTTAATCATTGGAACATTGGAGCCTACCTTGGTTATGTTATTCAAGCAATGAATAATCTCGATTATGAGCCGAACAAAGTACGTTCCTTTTGTGCCTGTTAATCACCAGAAAGCGACGATAGCGGATGCGCCAAGACAATCTATGACATATTCGAGCGATTTTATCCGCTTTCAATCAGCCTGTGGTGGGCCGATCGCCAAGACTCGCAAGAGAATATCATGATACTTCTGCCTGGCCAGCGTCACTGCATTGGGGGCAGCCCGCTCGGATGGGGGGAGCTTCGCAAGAAGCTATGTGCGGACTAACCACCCGCAGCTTGGAACGCATTCTTTTATTATACATATCCCTAATCCTTATATTTGAAAGGAGGTGTGTCACGATTATGCAAATCGACTCTGGTATTCCATCGAATACTTTAAACGTTTATTCGCACATGTTTCAAGAATATTCGGACGTAGTCACTGTCGTTCAAATGTGTGAAATGCTCGGGGGGATTAGCACCAAGACAGGATATAAGCTGTTACAAGCCAATAAAATCAACCACTTCAAAATAGGTAGAGCGTATAAAATCCCCAAAATCCATGTTATTGCTTATCTTCACAGTATTATGACTCATCAACCGTCCTCTCACTGCGACGCTTTAGTGCATTGAATCATCAATTTTACTATGATATATTTAAAGTGTCAATGGAGAGGGATCGGTGCTGTGACCAAGGAGGTATTGAAAAACATGGTTGCAGGCCACCTTCAGGAGAAAAAAGGTCTTTTTTACATTGTTCTAAATTATAAGGATGAGGAGGGAAAACGGAAGAGTAAATGGATCGCTACGGGCTTGCCCGTCAAAGGAAACAAGAAAAGAGCGGAATCCCTCCTAATGGATGCCCGCAAAAATTTTGAATTTAAGCCTAATGAAGAAACCGAAAAAGCACAAGACAAACAAAACAACAAAGAAAACTCAGATGTTGACCAGACCTTATTTGCGGATTACATGTTGGATTGGCTGGAAACGGTGAAGCATAGGATCGAGCTCATCACGTATATCTCGTATGCAAACGCAGTGAAGGGACGCATCGTTCCATACTTCCGAGAAAAAAGCATTACTCTCCTGGAATTGAAACCTCATCACATTCAGGATTTTTATAGTCATGCCTTAAATGAATGGGGAGTTAGTGCCAACACGGTCATTCATTATCATGCCAATATACGTTCGGCACTTCAGCAGGCGTTTATTACGGATCGAATTACTGCTAATCCTGCCGACAAAATCATTCGTCCAAAGAAAGAAGCGTTTGTGGGCAGTTCATACAGCGCTTCAGAAGTCAATCAACTTTTAGGAATTGTAAAGGGCACCAAGATTGAACTGGCTGTAATCCTGGGAGCTTTTTATGGACTAAGACGAAGTGAGGTGGTAGGTCTAAAATGGTCTGCCATTGATCTGTTCAATAAAACGATCACGATCAGACATACGGTCACTTCTGGTTCACTGAATGGAAAGTTGATCACGATTGAGAAGGATCGAACAAAGAACAAGGCAAGTCTCCGTACTCTGCCTCTTGTAGATGCCTTCTACGACCTTTTGCTGCAAATGAAGGAGCAGCAGGATACAAACCAGTATCTTTTCAAGGATTCGTACTGTAAGGATTACAATGGTTACATTTATGTGGATGCTATGGGGGAGCGAATCAAGCCTAACTATATCACTCAACATTTTGCCCTGGTACTGAAGAAAAATAGCATGCGCCATATCCGCTTTCATGATCTACGCCATAGTTGCGCCACTCTGCTCTTGAGTAATGGCGTCAGCATGAAAGAAGTGCAAGAGTGGTTGGGACATAGTGATTATTCCACCACAGCAAATATTTATTCGCATTTGGATTACAGTTCCAAAGTATCATCCGCAAATACAATGAATGAAGTAATAAAAATATAAAAAAAGCTCATTAGAGAAATTCTCTAATGAACCACTTGTTATTAATGTGGTACCGGTGAGAGGACTCGAACCTCCACGGGTCTCCCCAAACGATTTTGAGTCGTTCGCGTCTGCCATTCCGCCACACCGGCACATTTTAATGTCTCCATCGCTCCTCTGGACAAAGGAGAGAATTGCAGGAGAGAACTTTTGAAACATCTTTTGAAGAATCCAGTAATACCAAGGCTTTAGCGGATAACTCTTTGACTTACGCTCACGATTTTGAGTCGAGCGCGTCTGCCATTCCGCCACGCCGGCTTATAAATGGCGCGCCCTAAGAGATTCGAACTCCTGACCTTTTGATTCGTAGTCAAACGCTCTATCCAGCTGAGCTAAGGGCGCATATTTAGATGGAGCGGACGACGGGAATCGAACCCGCGACCCTCGCCTTGGCAAGGCGATGCTCTACCGCTGAGCCACGTCCGCATAAATTAAAAAACTGGTGAGCCATGAAGGACTCGAACCTTCGACACCCTGATTAAAAGTCAGGTGCTCTACCAACTGAGCTAATGGCTCTCATAAGTAAATCTGAGATGAAGTAAAGAGCCTTTAAGCACATTCTATGGCAATACATCTGCAGTACCAAAGTGTCAATGAATCATTACTTCCAAAGAACAGAAAACTTCTGTCCGGATTAAGAGAAAATGGCGGAGCCGACGGGATTCGAACCCGCGGTCTCCTGCGTGACAGGCAGGCATGTTAGGCCTCTACACCACGGCTCCACACTATAAAATTAAAGCTAATTGCGGGGGCAGGATTTGAACCTACGACCTTCGGGTTATGAGCCCGACGAGCTACCGGACTGCTCCACCCCGCGTCAATTAGAATATATGGTGGAGGCTAACGGGATCGAACCGCTGACCCTCTGCTTGTAAGGCAGATGCTCTCCCAGCTGAGCTAAGCCTCCATATTTTGGTGACCCGTAGGGGATTCGAACCCCTGTTACCTCCGTGAAAGGGAGGTGTCTTAACCCCTTGACCAACGGGCCATAAAAAAATTGGGTTCCCCAGAAAGAAAAAACGTTACTTTCTGGGGATTTGACTCCCCGAACAGGACTCGAACCTGTGACAACTCGATTAACAGTCGAGTGCTCTACCAACTGAGCTATCAGGGAACATTGCTTGGCGGCTTCCTACTCTCCCAGGACCCTTCGGTCCAAGTACCATCGGCGCTAGAGGGCTTAACGGTCGTGTTCGGGATGGGTACGTGTGGAACCCCTCCGCCATCGCCACCAAACGTTCAAGGTTAATCCTTGAAAACTGGATACGAAACTTATTTTGCATATTTAGATGTTTTTGGATAAGCCCTCGACCGATTAGTACCTGTCAGCTCCATACATTGCTGCACTTCCACCTCAGGCCTATCAACCTCGTCGTCTTCAAGGGGTCTTA